>NZ_JBIRWQ010000005.1:471032-522443 GCF_044388125.1 Actinoplanes sp. NPDC020271 | reverse complement strand
GTTGCCCGAGCCAGTCGTCAATCTTCACGTAGAGTGCTGTGAGAAGGGTGTTGATGTCTGTCGTCACAAACAGATCATCGACACCCTTCTCCTAGCCACATGGGCTGTGGGAGTTGCTAGTTGTCGCGTGTATAGGGCCGCGAAACCAACTGAGCATCAGTTAGGACTTACTCGTCTAGGTGACCTCGCCGCCTCGGACGCAATCACCGCCCCGGACGCACTCGCCGCACGGGAGGCACTCGCCGCACGGGAGGCACGCGCCGCACGGGAGGCACTCGCCGCACGGGAGGCACTCGCCGCCCGAGACGTGCTCGCCGCGCAGGAGGCACCCGCCGCGCGGGAGGTGCTGGCCGCGCGGGAGGCGCTGGCCGCGCGGGAGGCGCTGGCCGCGCGGGAGGCGCTGGCCGCGCGGGAGGCGCTGGCCGCGCGGGAGGCGCTGGCCGCGCGGGATGGGCTTACCCCGCGGGAGTCGGAGGTGCTGGTGCTCGTTGCCGACGGGGACTCGAACTCCGAGATCGCACGGCGGCTCGGAATCGCGGTGCACACGGTCGAACGGCACCTCGGCAACCTGTACCGCAAGATCGGGGCGCGCGGCCGGGCCGACGCGGTCGCCTACGCGATCCGCCGGATGACGGAGAACCGCCAGCCGGGATGACGGATTCCCTGGATGTGGCCGCGGCTGCGGCGGCGCAGCATGGTGGGCATGACGACTGCGGCACCTGACGACATCTCCTGGCGCTTCGCCCGCGCCACCGCGCCGGCCATCCGTGTGCTGGCCGGGCGGCGCTTCTCCCCGTGGGCGGTGGTCAAGCACCGCGGCCGGGTCAGCGGGCGCGATCTGACCGTGCCGGTGGCGGTCGTGGCCACACCCGACGGATTCGTGATCAACCTACCCTGGGGCGCACGGACGAACTGGGTACGCAACGTGCTCGCCGCAGACGGCTGCACGGTTCGCTGGAAGGCCGTCGACCACCGAATGGGCGAACCCAGGATCATCGACGAGGCGGCGGCGCGACCGTTCTACTCCCGCGTGACCTGGACGGTCGCGCGGCGACTGTTCCCCGCCGACGCCTGGCTCCTACTCCGTCACGTCTGAGCCCGGCCGACCGTTCCGCCGTCACGCTCCGCCCAGCCGCTTCGGGATGCGATCTTACGAGCAGCGTCGTACGCCCGCTCGCCGGCGACGCTGACCCCCGCGACGTGCACTCCGGTCACCGCGACGTGCGCCCGCTCTCCCGCGACGCCGACCCCGCGCGTGCGCCCGCTCTCCCGCGACGCCGACCCCGCGCGTGCGCCCGCTCTCCCGCGACGCCGACCCCGCGCGCGTGCACCCCGGCCACCGCGACGTGCGCCCCGGCCAACGCAGACGCTCGCATGATCTCCTGGCCGATGTTGTCGCCCCGATGACGCGAGCGCGCATGCCGTCGAGTGGCGCTGGCGAACCCGGCCACATCAAGATCTGCCACCGCCGTCCCACGATCCGTTGCCACTCTCGCCATCGGCGACTCCGCCGGCTGAGTCAACCGGCAAACGACACGTCGGTTTCGGGCAGTGTGCGAGGTCCCCACTCGCGAAGGCCTTGTTCTGTTCAGGAGTTCACGGCGACCAACCCCGTCTGGTAGGCAACGATGACCATCTGGGCCCGATCCCGGGCGGGAAGTTTCGCCAGGATCCGCCCGATGTGGGTCTTCACGGTGGCCGGGCTCAGCGCCAGGTGGTCGGCGATCTCGTCGTTCGACAGGCCGAGACCGACGAGTCTGAGCACTTCCCGCTCGCGCTCGGTCACGGAGTCGAGCGAGCCGGGGATGGGATTCTGCGGTTTCGGCTGCCGGGCGAACTCCGCGACGAGTTTGCGAGTCACCTTCGGCGACAGCAGCGCCTCGCCGGCCGCGACGACCCGGATTGCCTTGAGCAGCTCAGCGGCGGGACTGTCCTTCAGCAGGAAACCGCTCGCACCGGCCCGCAACGCGCCGTAGACATACTCGTCGTGGTCGAACGTCGTCAGGATCAACACGCGCACCTCGGCGAGGTCCGGATTGCGGCAGATCAGGCGGGTGGCCTCGATCCCGTCCAGCTCCGGCATCCGCACGTCCATGAGCACCACGTCGGGCTTCAGTTCGCCGGCCAGACGAACCGCCTCGACCCCGGTCGCCGCCTCCCCCACCGCGGTCAACTCCGGGCTTGAGTCGATCAGCAGCTTGAAGCTGTCCCGCACCAGTGCGACATCCTCGACGATCAGGACCCGGATCACCGGTCACCTCCCGCACCAGTACCGCCGACGGGCAGCGACGCCGTCACGGAGAACCCTCCACCGTCACGTGGCCCGGCGGTGAACGTCCCCCCGTGCAGCGACACCCGTTCCCGCATCCCGATCAACCCCTGCCCGCGCCCGCCGGCCGTCACCGGTCGTTGCCCGTCATCGCTGACCTCGACCCGCACGTCATCGGCGCCGACCACCACCGTGACGTGGCACCGGGCCGGAGCCGCGTGCTTGACCACGTTGGTCACCGCCTCTTGAACGATCCGATACACCGCCAGCTGTACCGACTCCGGAACGCCGTCCGTCGCCACGTCCTCCGGACGTTGCAGCGTGAGTGTCACCGGGGCATCGCCTGTGGACGCCGTCTCCACCAATTTCGGCAGGTCGCTCAAACCTGGCGTCGGCGCCAACGGCGTCTCCTCCCGCAGCATGTCCAGCACCTTACGAACCTCGTACATCGCGGCTCGCCCGGTTTTCTCGATGACCTGCAACGCGTTGCGCGCCTCGACTGGGTTCGACTCCGCGACGTGGTTGCCTATCGACGCCTTCACCACGATGAGCGTCATCGTGTGCGCGATGATGTCGTGCAGCTCCCGTGCGAGCCGGAGCCGTTCCTCCATCGCCGCCTCCCGCCGCACCTGCTCGTTGCGCAGCGCATTCTGTGTCCGCCGCTCGCCGACCGCGAACCCGAGGATCGCGGGCGGAGCAATCGTCAGAACACCGAAGAGCAGCGTCATGAGAGACGAGGGCGCGTCCGGCTGTGGATCACTGTGCTGGCCGAACAGCATCGGGCCGCTCAGACCGGCGGTGACCAGGAAGCAGCAGATCGCATCGATCACGAACGCGCTCGTGTCCCGAACCGCACCACCGAAGGTATAGAAGGCCAGGACGAGCGCGCAGGCCGGCCCGGGCGCCGCGAAGGAAGGAATGATTTCCAGCCCGAACGCCAGGGACGAAGCCACCGACACGGTGATCACCACCGGGACGGGCCGGCGCCGGCGGACCGCGACCGGGAGCCCGATCATCAGGGCGGTCACCGTAGACACCCAGGCCGGCTCGGACGGATGGCCTCCGGCCGGTGTCTCGATGGCGCCCGCGTAGCAGAGCAGCACGACAAGCCCGGCCGCCACCGCGTCGAGTCCATGAAGGACGACGGAGCGGCGTCTGGTGGGCCGGATCGCGGTCATGCGCAAGACGGTATCCGGTGCGGCGTCGCCGCGCGTCGGACCTCGAGCTGTCATACCCAGGGATGACGAAGAGCTGTTCGGAGGTACGGCGTACGACCCCGGGATGACGGAAAAAGTGTCCATCGTGCTCCGATGCGCAGGCCTGTCCCGGCACGGGATCGTTGCCGCCATGACGACGCCAACCGTTGTTCTCGCAGAGGTCCGAGCCACCTACGGCACCGGCGATCGACAGCTGGTCGCGCTCGACGACGTGTCAGTCGCCTTCGAGCGCGGCACCTTCACCGCGGTGATGGGCCCGTCCGGCTCCGGAAAGTCGACACTGCTTCATTGCGCGGCCGGGCTCGACCGGCCGGCCGGCGGTTCGATCGTCGTCGACGGTGTCGTGCTCGACGATCTCACCGAGGACCAGTTGACGCGGTTGCGCCGCGACCGGATCGGATTCGTGTTCCAAGCCTTCAACCTGGTTTCCGCGCTGACCGCGGAGCAGAATGTGGCGTTGCCATCCCGGCTCGCCGGCCGTCACGCACCGCGGGCGGACATCGTCGGCGCGCTCACCGCGGTCGGGCTGGCCGACCGGCTGCGGCACCGGCCGAGCGAGCTCTCGGGCGGCGAACAGCAGCGGGTGGCCGTGGCCAGGGCCGTGGTGAGCCGTCCCGCTGTGGTCTTCGCCGACGAGCCGACGGGCGCGCTGGACAGCGTGACCTCTCGGAACATCCTCGACCTGTTGCGAAGGTTGGTCGACGAGCATCGACAGACAGTCGTGATGGTGACCCACGATCCGGTCGCCGCCGCCCGAGCCGATCGGGTCGTGTTCCTCGCCGACGGGCGGGTTGCCGGCGATCTGCGGGGTCCGCTGGTGCCGGAGCAGATCGCGGCGCGCACCGCGCAACTGGTGGAGGGGTCGTGCTGAGGCTGCGCCGGCTGGCCGGCGCGCTGGTGTCCGTGACGATCGGGATAGCACTGGTCACGCTGGCCCTGCTGTTGCTGGTCGCGGGCCGGCCGGCGATCCCGGAGCGGCTGGCGCATGCCGCAGTGATCGTTCAGGCCCCGATGGCCCAGAGCCCCGCTGATCCGTTCCCGCCGGCCGTTCCATGGCCGGGCAACACAGCCGTCGAGATGAGCGAGCGGCTCGCCGGCTTGCCCGGTGTCGACGCTGTGATCGCCGACCGTTCCTTCTACTCTCAGGTGGTCGTCGACGGGAGGCCGTCCGAGACCACTCTGGAAGGCCATGGTTGGTCGTCGGCGCGTCTCGGCGATGCTCGGCTCGTGGCCGGTGAACAGCCCCGACGATCGGGCGAGGTGGTGCTCGACCAGGCGCTGGGCCTCCTGCCCGGAAGCAAGCTCACCTTGCTGACGGCGGCCGGCCCCATGCCGTACACCCTGGTGGGTTTGATCGATGCACCGCAGGTGCTGACGTCCGATGAGGAGGCCGCCCGGCTGGCACCCGGGGTGACCGCGATCGGCCTGCTCTTGGCCCCGGGCGCGGACCCCGGGTCGGTCGCGAAGGCCGCGCGTGACAGCGTCGGTGCCGGCGGGACCGTGCTGACCGGTGACGAGCGCGGCGCGCTGGAGCCACGGGAGGATGCACGGACCCGTTGGATCGGCATGCAGGTGCTCACCGGGGTGGCGGCGCTCGCCGGGTTCGTCACGGTGTTCGTGGTCGCGTCGACGTTCGCTTTCACCGTGACACAGCGGCGGCGCGAGCTGGGCCTGCTCCGGGCCGTCGGGGCGACGCCCCGGCAGGTGCGGCGGATGATGTACGGCGAGGCGCTGCTGGTCGGTGGTGTCGGGGCGGTTCTCGGCGCGGTGCTGGGCGCCGCGGCGGCCCCGGTGATGAGCCGGGTCCTCATCGACGCGGGATTCGAGCCGACGACGTATGACGTGCGGTACACGATGGTGCCGCTGCTCGGCGCCCTGCTGCTCGGGCCGCTGGTCGCGCTGGCCGGCGCGTGGAGCGCGGCACGCCGGGCCGCCCGGGTCCGGCCGTTGGAGGCGCTGCGCGAGGCCGCTGTCGAGCAGCGTTCGATGGGTCGCCTGCGCTGGATCATCGGCGCGTTGCTCGTGGCCGTCGGCGTCGCGCTGGCGATCGGCACGGCGACGTCGGACGATGCGCAGGACGGTGCGACGTATGCGCTTCTCGCGGCGATGGCGCTGGTCACCGGGATGGTCGCGCTCGCTCCCGCAGCGATTCCGCTACTCGTGGGGCTCTGGCGACTGCCCGCCCGGCGCGGCGGTGGAGCGATCGGGCTTCTGGTCCGGGAGAGCGCTTCGACCGCCGCTCGGCGAACCGCGTCCACGGCCGCTCCGGTGCTGTTGACCGTCGCGTTCGCGGTGATCATCGCGGGCATGGTGCGCACGTCAACGGCGGCGTATGCGGCCGGTCGGGCGGCGGACGTCGCGGCCGGCCGGGTGCTGGTTCCGGATCACACGCCCGGGTTGTCGGATGCCGCGGTCGCTGCCGCGGACGGAGCCGCGGTCCTGCCGGTCACGGTGTTCGGGCCGGACATGCGGGCCTTGAGTGGGCTCGGCATCGATCCGGTCGCGTTCGCACAGGCCGACCGGGGTGCGCGGGTGGTCGCGGGTGCACTCGACGGACTCCGTGACGCGGACACCGTGGTGGTCACGGAGTCGGCGCACCTGGTCGTCGGCTCGTTGACTCCGACAGTGTTCGCGGACGGGCAGCGGGCCGAGCTCCGGGTGGTCGCTGTGGTCGAGAACGGGTCGATTCGCGGTGACCTCCTGCTGCCCCGTGAGACCGCGCGCCGGCACGATCCGTCCGCGTTGACCTCGGCGGTGTATCTCGATCACGATGCTCCGGCCGGTGTCGGCGCACGGGTCATCGACACGACCACCTGGGCGGCCGAGGCCGACAGCGCCGAGGATCGACTGGTCTGGCTGTTCACCCTGATGCTGATCGCGGTGTCGGCGGGGTACGGCGCGATCGCGGTGGCCAACACGCTTCTGATGGCGGCCGGTGGGCGTGCCGCCGACCTGCGTGTGGTGCGGTTGGCCGGGGCTACCCGGCGACAGGTCCTGAGTTACGTCGCCGCTGAGTCTGCGCTGGTCGTGCTGATCGGTGCGGTGCTCGGCGGGCTGGTCGCCTTCGGTGCGCTGCTGGCCATCCGAGCAGGCCTCAGCCAGCAGATGGGCACTGCTGTTCCACTGGTGATGCCGTGGCCGGTCATCACCGGGGTGGTCGGACTGTGTCTGCTGCTCGCACTGGTCACCGGGGTGCTGCCCACGCGGCGGATGCTGCACGCACCCGCGCTTCGGCTGCGGGAGGCGGACATGTGACCGGGATCGAAGGCTCGACCCCACCCGGTGACGGGCACGGGTACAGGCGATGAGTGGCGGCAACGGCAACGGCAAGCAGATGACAAATCGGGGCCAAGTGTGAGAGGTAGCCTCTGCCCATGAGTGAAGCGGTGGAAGATGCGGCGGCGCTGGTCGAGGTGCGGGCGGGGATCCACGCCTGGGTTCAGCCGGACGGTTCGTGGTGGCTGAACAACGCGGGTGCGATCACCACCGCGTCGGGACAGCTCGTGGTGGATACGTGCGCTACCGCTACGCGGGCTCGTAGATTCCTGGATGCGCTGGGGGCAGCGACCGGGCAAGCACCGAAGCTCGCGGTGAACACGCATCAGCACGGGGACCACACGTACGGGAATAGCCTTCTTCCGGCCGAAACGGTGATCATCGGGCAGGAGAAGATGCGAGAGGGCCTGCGCGTCGACCCGATCATCGACGGGTGCCCGCCGTTCTGGAGCCCGGTGCCGGACTGGGGTGACGTCGAGCGCCGGCTGCCCGACGTGACCGTCGCCGAGGCGCTCACCGTGCACCTCGGCGAGCGGCGGGTCGAACTGCGGCACCCCGGCGGGCCGGCGCACACCACCGGTGACCTGGTCGCCTGGGTGCCGGACGAGCGGGTGCTGTTCACCGGTGACCTGGTCTTCGCCGGGCTCACGCCGCTGGTCTTCATGGGGTCGGTGGCCGGGGCGCTGGCCGCGGTGGACTGGCTGGCCGGGTTCCAGCCGGAGGTGGTGGTTCCGGGGCACGGGCCGATCCTGAACGGTGACGAGATCGCGCGGGTGCTCGACGAGCACCGGCGGTACTACCGGCTGGTGCTGCAGGCCGGCGCTGACGGGATCGAGCATGGGCTGTCGCCGTTGAACGCTGCGCGCGCGGTGGACCTGGGCGAGTTCGCCGGTTGGGCGGATGCCGAGCGGCTCGTGCTGAACCTTCACCGGTACTACGCCGATCACGACGGAAAGGAGTTGGACTTGATCGCTGCTTTCACCGACGCGGTCGCCTACAACGGTGGTCCACTCCCCACCCGGGTCTGACCCGGGCTCAGCGGTAGTGGGCCTGCCCGGCTGCAACGGCTGCCCTCAAACGCGCCCGCGAGGGAGACGGGCCGATCGACGGTCGGCGAGGCCTGGGACGACGCTTGTTGCTGTCGCACCCGAGCACGGCTCGGGCTCGGCAGCGGCAGCGGCAGCGGCAGCGGCAGCGAACCTACCGGCTCGGGGGGCTCGGTCAGTCGATGAAGTGGACCGGGTTCACCAGGTCGGCGTAGGCGAGGAGGGCGGCCATCGCTACCAGGACCAGGGCGGCGGCGGAGGTCAGCGGGATCGTCTTGGCTACGTCCACCGGGCGAGTCCAGGAGCGGCCGAACAGGCGGCCGAGGCGGCGCTTCGCGCCTTCCAGTAACGCGGCGGCGATGTGGCCACCGTCCAGAGGGAGTAGCGGGACGAGGTTGAAGACGCCCATGGCGATGTTGAACGAGCCGAGCAACTCCAACAGGAACAGCAGGCGGTCGGTGACCGGCAGGTCGGACGCGGCGACGTCGCCGCCGAGGCGGGTGGCGCCGACCACGCCGATCGGGCCGTCGACCTGGCGTGGGGCGTCACTGAACGCGGCCTGCCAGATGCCGGCCATTCGTTCCGGCAGGCGGACGACGCCGTAGGCGACCTCCCGGCTGGTGGTGACGACCACGCCGGCGACCTCGACCGGGTTCAGGTGTTCACGGGCGTAGGCGGGCTCGATGCCGAGGAAACCACTTTGCCCGTTCCGGCCCAGGGTCAACGCGACGTTCACGGTCACGCCGTCACGGACGATGGTGAGCGTCACCGGTCGGCCGGCGTCGGCGCGGATCATGGCGGTGAGGTCGTTCCACGAACTGACGGGTTCATTGCCGTACGCAATGATCTTGTCTCCGGGCCGGAGACCGGCCGTGACCGCCGGGCTGAGCTCGACCACCCGCTGGACGACCGGCTGGGCGGTGCTGATGCCGATACCGGTGAGCGCGATCGACAGGAAGACGAAGCCGAGCAGGATGTTCATCGCCGGGCCGCCGGTCATGATGATCACGCGTTGCCACCAGGGGCGCTGGTAGAACAAGCGACCGTGATCCTCCGGTCCGACCTCCTCCCAGGCGGCCTCGCGCGCGCCGGCGATCTGCGCACGCGCGCTGTCGACCAGGGAACGGAGCGGGCCGGTGGACCAGCGCCGGACCCGGCCGGGTGGGGTGCCGGGCTCGGGCGGCAGCATGCCGGTCATTCGGATGTAGCCGCCGAACGGCAGCCACTTGACGCCGAATTCGGTCTCGCCGCGCCGGGTCGACCAGGCGGTCGGTCCGATACCGACCATCCACTGGGTCACCTTCACGTTGAATCGGCGCGCCGGCAGATAGTGCCCGACCTCGTGCAGCGCGATCGAGAGCAGCAGGCCGAAGAGGAAGACCACGGCGCCCAGGAACCACGTCATGCGGAGACCATACGCGCATGGGGTGGTGGTTACGGGGTAGTCGGCGCGCATGAGCACCGAAGAGTTCGTCGATGCCACCACGACGGGGCGAGGCATCGCGCTGCCGGGGATCGTGCTGGGGGTGGGGCTCGGCGGGTTCGTCGACGGCATCCTGCTGCACCAGCTGCTGCAGTGGCATCACATGCTGACCAGCACCGACACTGATCGGATCGGCATCCGCTACTACTCGCCGGACACCGTCGACGGGCTGCGGATGAACACGCTGTGGGACGGGCTCTTCCACACGGTCACCTGGCTGGCGGTGCTGGTCGGGCTCGGGCTGCTGTATTCGAGGGTGACCGCGGACCGGCGACGGATGTGGGGGTCGCGGACGCTGTGGGGGTGGATGCTGGTCGGCTGGGGGCTGTTCAACCTGGTCGAAGGGCTTGTGGACCATCAGGTTCTGGGCATCCATCATGTCCGCAGCGGTCCGCATCAACTGTGGTGGGACCTGGGGTTTCTTGCACTCGGAGCGGTGCTCGTGGGCTGCGGTTGGCTTCTGCGGCGCGATCCGGTGGAGCTGCGGTGATTCGCGAACTGGCGGAAACGCGCGATGGGCGGGGCCCCGGTGATCCATGAGCATGTGGGGTTGCCGGACGGCGGGCTGGTGCTGTTCGGGGCGATTGTGCTGGCGATCGGCTACGACGTTCTGGCGGCGCGGGTCGGCGGCTGGCCGTGGTGGCGGACGATGCTGTTCCTCGGCGGGTGCACGCTGCTGGTCGCGGCTTTTCTGCCCGGCGGGGGCGGCTTCCGGGAGCACATGGCCCGGCACCTGGTGATCGGCATGGTCGCGCCGCTCGGGCTGGTGCTCGGCGCCCCGGTCACGCTGCTGCTGCGGGGCCTGCCGCGGGGTGGGGCCCGGAGGCTGGGGCGGCTGGTGCACGGGTTGCGGCCGGTCGCGCATCCGGTGGTTGCGCTCGGGCTGAACCTGGGTGGGATGGCGCTGCTGTATTTCACCCCGTTCTACGGGTGGGCGGCCGGGCATCCGGGGGTGCATCTCGCCGTGCAGGTGCATTTTCTGCTGGCCGGTTACCTGTTCACGTGGGTGGTGGCGGGCCCTGATCCGGCGCCGCGGCGGATCTCCGTTCCGGCGCGGCTGGTGGTGCTCGGGGTCGCGGTGGCGTTTCACGCGACCGTCTCGCAATTGATGTACGCGGGAGTCGGCGTCGACCTGCCCGTGCCGGTGACGGATCGGCAGGCGGGGGCGACGTTGATGTACTACGGCGGTGACATCGGGGAGCTGCTGGTGGCGGTTGCGCTGGTCAGCGGGTGGCGACCCCGGCGTGCTGCGCGGAAACGGGAACCGCGGATCGCGACTCACGGCGGCTGGGCGCAAGTGAGCACACGGCGAGCGATTGCCGCGGCCCAGGACGGGCGGCCCGAAGTGACCGTTGGCGTCACGGCGAGCGGCCCGAGGTGAGGGCGGGTCGCGGGGAGCGGGCCGGAGTGGACGTTGCGGTCATGGGGGCCAGGTCAGGACCAGCGCGGTCTGGAGGGCGGCGACCGCGGCCAGCACCAGCCACTCGCGGCGTACCAGGTGGGTGCGGATCGCGGTGAGGGCCACCGCCGTGAAGAACAGGTTGATCACCAGGGTGGAGCGGCTCGCCCCGACCGCGACGAGCAGGGCGACCACGGCGACCGGCAGCAGGTAGGCGGGTAACGCGCTGCGGCGGTGCCGGGCCACGGCCGCGGCACTCGCGGCGTACAGCAGGCAGTGGCTCAGCCCCGAGATCGCCGCGACGGCTCCGCGGACCGGATCAAAATCGGGCAATGGCGTGGTCGGCGACGGGAAACCGCCGCCGAATCGCCACCGCACGTAGAGCCAGCCGAGGTAGACGGCGACGCTCGGGAACGCGAGTACGGCCAGGATCGCGGTGGTGGCCCGGACCTGCCGCGCCCAGGTTCCGGCGAGGAACGGCACGGCCGCGGCGAGCGCCGCCATGTAGACGAGCGTCGCCAGATCGCAGACCGCGGCGCAGGCAAGGGTGATGCCGGCGACGAATCCGCCCAGCGTCTGGCCTTCGACGACGAATCGTAGGTAGCCGTCGAGGGCGACGACGACGAGCGCCATCCCGATCATCGACGGTAGATCGGTGGTGCCGACCGCGCAGATCGCGAGGCCGGGCGCGGCGACGATGAACGCCGCGACGAGCCGGGGAACGCCGTTGCGGTGCAGGCGCGCGGCGAGCACATGGCACCAGACGCCGCTCGCAAGCACGACCAGCACCGAGACGACCAGCGGGTCGACCCTGTCCAGAAGCGGACTGACGACGCCGTTGCGGCGGGCCTGGAAGATCAGCAGCAGGGGTAGCGGGAGGATCAGCAGCGTCCGCGGCCAGCGCCATCTATCCCTGCTGACCTGCGGTGACAGGCTCGGGGAGGGCAGCACGGCCGGGGGCGACGCTGAGGCCATGGGTGGTCTTCTCCCAATAGTGCGGCTTTGTGATCAACTGCCAGAGCGCCTTGTAGGCGGCGATCGCGTGCAACAGCCAGTAGACCGGATTCAGCAGCGACCAGAGCATCAAACCGTATCGTCGGCGGCGGAATGCGCCCATCATCGCGAGATAGACCATCGCGGTGTTGCCGACGAGCAGATTGAACACGCCGAACGCCATCACCCAGTCCGGAAAGAACTGCCCGATCGGCAATGCCGGGGCGATCAGCGAGATGAGGAAAATGACGTACAACGGTGGGGTCAGGAGAAAAGAAGCCGGCGTTCCGCCGATCAGCAGTACGAACGAGAGGCTCTGTTTGATCCCGGCACCGCGCACGATCGTGCCGGGCTGGCGCAGGTGCACGAGCAGCGTCTGCATATACCCTTTGATCCAGCGTGACCGTTGCCGGATCCAGTTGCCGACCGCCCGGTTCGCCTCCTCGTAGGTCGTGCTGTTGATCACGCCGACCCGATAGCCCAGCACCGAGGCGCGAATGCCCAGATCAGCGTCCTCGGTCACGTTGAACGGATCCCAGCCGCCGAGTGTCCGCAGCGCCTGCACGCGGAAGTGGTTGGAGGTGCCGCCGAGCGGGATCGGCAGGTTCAGATCGTCCAGCCCGGGCAGCATGTAATCGAACCAGAACGAGTATTCGAGGGTGAACATGCGGGTCAGCGCATTGTCCTCGACGTTCCAGTAATTGAGCGCGGCCTGGATGCACACCGTTTCCGGGCTGGAACGGCGGAACGCGACGACCGCTTTCTTCAACTGGTCCGGCTCGGGGCGGTCCTCGGCGTCGTAGATCACCACGTATTCGCCGCGAGCGAAGAAGAGTCCGACGTTGCACGCTTTCGGTTTCGTCTTCGGCAATCGATCGGGGACGATAACGAAACGTACCGTCGGAGGGGGCTTCGCGGCCCGGGCGGCGGCGATCGTCTCGACGTCGTCCTCCTCCATCAGCAGCAGGATCTCCAGCCGATCGCGCGGATAATCGAGGTCACCGAGGTTGTGCAGCAGGTCGCCGATCACGTTCGCCTCGCGGTAGACCGGGACGAGCACGGTGTAGACGGGCAGGTCGTGGTCCCCGAGCGCGGCCACCTCCTCCGCGGTGATCGCCTCCTCCTTGTCGTACTTCGCGCCGCGCAGGCAGACGACGAACTTGAACATCACACTGATCAGGAAGAACACACCGATGACCATGGACGCGCCGGTCAGCGTGGCCCGGGGGAAGAAAATCAGAGAACCGAGAAGAGCCGCCAGCAGTACGCCCAGCGACCAGGCCTGGTGCGCGTAGAGCACCTGGCGAGCGGACTGCGCCGCCGACCTTCGCCACAGGCCCATGGTCGCGTCGTCGACGAGCCTTTCCCGGTACGACCGGTGCACCGCCTGATCGATGTCCCAGTCCGTGGTGACGACCTGGGTGACCGTCCCGCCGACCGCGGCCTGGATCAGCTGGGCCCGGTCGTCCGAGGGTCGTTCCGCGGTCGCGACCAGTACCGACCCGTCGTCCTCGCGCCGCACCGGCACCCAGCCGGCTCGCACCAGGTCGGTCGGGTCGTGGGCGTCGAGCAGTTCCGGGTCGAGGTCGACGTGCGTGAGGTCGAGGAACGGCAGGCCCCACTGCTCGGCGAGCAGTTCGTAGAGGTCGAGGCGGCGGACCGCGCCGCTGGTGATCAGGATGGCGCCGAGCCGCGAACCGGTCGCTTCCTGCTCGCGCAGTGCGTTGTTCATCTGTTTCGGGGTGACCAGGCCACGAGCGACAAGCATGTCGCCGAGCGTGGCGGCCGGACCCTTCACGAAGACCCGATCGGCCGCCGGGCGCTGTCGCTTAGCCGAAACGCAAGACTCGCTCGGCTCGCGCGCTGACGCTCAGCCGAAACGGAAGACCTGCTCGGCCCGGATGCTGACGCTCACCCGAAACAGAAGAGCCGATCGGCCGCTGGGCGCTGACGCTCAGGCGAAACATACGATCGTGCGGTGGCGAAGCGAACCTACAACTCCCCGGTGCGGGCACGGTCGGCCCGGGAGACGCACGACGCCGTGCTGCAGGCCGCGCGCGAGTTGTTCGCCGAGCAGGGTTACGCCCGGACGACGATCGCGGCGGTCGCGGCGCGCGCCGGGGTGGCCGTCAACACTGTCTACACCAGCGTGGGTGGCAAGCCGGCGTTGATCGAGGAACTGACCCGCAGCAGCACCTCGGACGACCTGATCGAGCGTGCGGTCGCGGACATGCTGGCGATGACGGACGGACGGGCGATCCTGGGTCGGCTGGCCGAGACGACCGGGTCGACGATGCAGCGGCACGAGCAGTTGATCCGCGTCCTGCTCGACAACGCGGCCTCTGACCCGGCGGTGGCCGACGCGGCCGAGTTGTCGGTGCGCCGTTACCGCCACCGGCTGGAGCTGATCGCCGCGCATCTGGTCGAGCTCGAGGCTGTGCGGGAGGGTTCCGAGCGTACGGCGGAGATTCTCTGGTTCTTCTTCGGCACCTCTGCTTGGACGGTGTTGACGGAGGTCGGCTGGCCCCACGAGGAGGCCGCGGCCTGGCTGGCCACGCAGGCAGCGGCTGCCCTGCTCTGATCAGTTACGGACGGCTCGGACGTGGCTCGCATACTGTCTTGCGCCGAAGAGGCGCCACATCACGCGCGCCGGTGGGGGCATCACGCCGAGGAACCATGTCTGCTCACGGGGTGACGCGTCCTCGAGGACGGCCCCGGCGAGCAGCAGCTTTGCCTTGAGGCTGCTCGGGCCGTGGGCCATCGCGTGGTGTTGCGGGGCCAGCCACTCGGCGACGGTCAGGTGCTGATGGATCAGGGGCAGCACCTCGCTCTCCTCCAGCGCCAGGTGCTCGGTCAGGGCCTTCTCCAGAGTGTTCAGCTGCTGGACGAGGTCGGCTCGCTCGTCGGCGCGGGCGGTCGCGGCCCAGGCCGGCAGGGTCGACTCGAGGTCGGCGACCGAGGCCGCGATCACCATGTGCTGCGCCTCCATGGCGTCGATCAACTCGGTCTCCAGCGGCACCCGGGCGCGCAGCGCGGGCCAGAGCAGCTCGTCTTCGGCCTCGTGGTGCTCGCGCAGCATGCCGAGGATCAGGTCGAGGTGACCACCGACGAGCCCGGCTCGGGTCACGTCACCGACCGGGACCGCGGCGACCAGGGCCGGGAACAGCGCGAACTCGCGGGTCAATGCCCGGTGGACGACCTTCATCTGCTCGGTCTCGGGCTTGTCGACCGGCGCGGCCGGGTTGATCAGGTTGTGTTTCATCGCAGCTGGCCTCCTTTCAATGGATAGACCCTACTACCAATTCTTGAGGATTCCCAAGCCGCGGATCCGTGTGATGTTTCACCGCCTTGACGCTGGGTGATTCCTGGCCAATGCTGGATAAGTCCGATTCCCCCGGTATGCCTGGTGCGCGCAGCTCATCCCCCTCGCTGGCACCGCTAAGGAGTCCCCCAGATGACCTACGCCCTCGACGACGCCACCCTCAGCGAGCTCTGCGCCAAGGCGCTGGCCGGCCACGCGTCCGAGAACCGTTTCGTCGCCCTCGCCCTCTCCGCGCACGACCCGCTGGCCGACGTGGCCCGCACCGTCGAGCGCATGGTGTTCGAGGAGTCGTTCGGGCTGGACGAAGCGGCGATGGTCGCGGAATACACGACGTACGAGGAACAGAGCTACTTCTTCCTGATCCTCGACCGGGAGACCGGACTGCCGGCGGGCGCCGCACGCGCGATCGAGGGTGGCGGCAAGACCCTCGACGACGCGCCCGACCTGATCGGCGTCTCGCTGTCGGAGATCGTGGACACGCACGGCATGCACGACGGCGGCAAGATCTGGGACTACGCGACACTCGCGGTGCTCCCCCGCTACCGCGCCGACCGCAACGGCCTGACCGTCAGCGGCATGCTCTACCGGGCGTTCATCAACGCCGGCCACCGGTGGAACGTCCGCCACGTCGTCTGCATGCTCGACGCGGCCGCGTTCCGCAACCTCGTCGACATGCTCGGCGTGCGCTTCATCCCGATGGCCGGGTCGGAGCCCTTCGAGTACCTGGGGTCGGCGGCGAACCGGGCGCTGTACATTCCGTTCGAGGAGATCGCCCGGTCGATGGGCGACATGGCCGAATCGCTGCTGCAGCCCGAGGTGCCGGACGCCAACGGGCGTCGGCGGCCGGGGGCGCGGCGGCTCACCCAGCGGCTGGCCTCGCAGGTGTCGTCCGGGGACGACCTGGACCCGCACATCGACATGCCGGGCTTCGAGCGGCGGCGCCACCCGCGCGCTTGAGCGCTGGAAGAACTCCAGGCAGCCCGCGCGCGCCTGAGCACCTCGATTCTGGGCGGCGGCCGTTCGCGCGCCTGACCTTCTGACCTTCCGCTTCGGGAACGGCGTCCTCCTTCGAGGGCGCCGTTCCCGTTTTCCAGGGCTCGTCGTCGTCGTTCGGTACCGGCTTCGTGCCAGGACGTCCGTGTGGTGGTACCTCGGGAGCCGAGGCGCTCGTAGAGTGCGCCGAAAGTTGGCTCTATCAGGGAGGACACGTGCGGAGACGCCGTGGGTTCGTCATCGCTCTGCTCGCCTTGGTGATCCTTGCCGTCGGGGCGGGGCTGGCGCTGTCACGTCTGCGGGACGCCGAGGCCGGTCGTCCGGCCGGGGGCGGGGAGGTGTCGTCCAGAGTTTCCGCCGGGCCCGTGGAGTTCGAGAGTGTGTCGACGGCGCCTGCGGTGAAGGTGACCACGACCAGTCCTACTCACCGGACTACGAGCGCGGCTCCCGGTGGGCCGGCCATCTCCTTCTTCCGAGTGTCGGTGAAGCCGTCCTGCCCGTCCGGAACTGATCAGGTGCAGAACCCGGGGCAGGACGTGACTCTGGAGTGGAAGGTCACCGGGGCGGAGAAGGCGACGATCTCCTTGGACGGGCCGGGCATCTACGACACCTATGGCGCCGAGGACTCCGTGACGCTGAATTTTCCGTGCAGTGGAGATCCGGGTTCCTATCAGTCTCACAAGTATCTGCTGACGGCGATCGGCCCGGAGGGCACGAAGACCCGGACGCTCACCGTGAAGGCCGAGGTCAACGAGATCACGACGACCTGAGAACGGGTTCTCTGCTCTGACCGCGACCACCCACGGAGGCCGCCCTTGCGGACTGAGCGTTCTGGGCGCTCTGCGCCCTGCTCAGTCCGCAAGGGTCCCCGCGGGAGCGACGATCCGGACCACAGCGGAGATGGGCAAGGAAGGATTTGATTCTCGGGGTCTATTTGCGGGTGATGTCGCTCTGGGTGACCTTGCAGTTGGCGTTGTTCCAGCCCTCGCCGAGGTAGGTCGGCTCGCTGCCCTTGGCCACGCCCTTGTACTGTCCGCAGACCACCGCGCTGGAGCTGTTGGTGAGCGTGACGCGAGTGATCGTGGCGGTGTCACCCCAGTTGGTGTTGATGCCGGCGACCATGTCGATGTCGTTCAGCAGCACGTTGTCGATCTTCACGTTGCGCTGGTACGACGACGAGCAGTTGCCGCAGGCGCGGTAGAGTTTGCCGGAGCCGCTCAGGTAGAAGCCCGAGATGCTGACCGTGCCGTTGCCGTTGTGCTGGAACGTCTTGTCGCTGCCGGCTTTCGCGCCGCCGCCGATGACGTAACTGGTGCCGCCGCCGGTGCCCTTGAACGTGGCGGCGTCCTCACCGATGTCGTTCCACCAGACGTTCTTGATCGTGCAGGTGCCCTCGCAGTGCACGCCGTCGCCGGCCGGCGAGCCGATGATGACGTTCTGCAGAGTGCCGCCGTTGGCGATGCTGAACATCGGATCCTGGGATTCGCTCTGCGAGCCGTCGCCGATGCAACAGTACGTCTTCATGCCGCCGTCGAAGGTGCCGGAGACGGTGATCGTGCCGGAGACCGACACGTTGCCGGCCGAACTCGGCCACACGCCCGTCGGGGTTCCGGTGCCGCTGGTCGGGCTGGTGCTGGGCGTCGCTGTCGGGCTGGTGGTCGGGGTCGAACCGCCACCGTTGTACGTCTCGAACTCGGCGATCCGGGGTGCGGCCGACGCGGCGAGGATCTCGAAGGTCAGTTTCTTCAACGCGGTCGAGGCGAACGAGATGGTGCTCGGAGTACCGCTGCCGCTGGTCAGGACGGCGCCGCTGTCGGCGTTGAGCATCCGCCAGGAGCTGATCGCGCCGCCGCCGGAGGCCAGCTTGAGGACGGCCGAGGAGACCGTCGTGGCGCTGCTCCACTTGACCGAGACGTAGCCGGTGGCGCCGGCCGGCGACCAGTAGGTGCCGGGGTCGCCGTCCTTGACGTTGCCGTAACTGGTGCCGCTGGCCTTGCTGGAGCCGTCAGCCCCGGCGCTGAGGCTCAGGTTGTCGGCGGCCATGGCCTGCGGCGACGGCAGCGCCACCATGATCGCGGCACTCGCGATCATGGTGGCCGCGCCGGCCGTCCAGCGTAGGGCGACTGAGCGTTTCATCGATCTTCTCGCCTTCTTCGTGGGGATGGGCAAGCGCTTCCTGAGGGGGAAAGCGCTTTCCTGCGGACGATAGACGTCAATCGATGATCAGATCAAGGGACCGGCGAGATGAGCCGGCTGACCGCCGACGGGTCACTGTGGGTGAGCGACCCGGAGCCGGACAAGACCGACGAGCGGCTCGGTCGCGGTGAGGACCTCGACGATCTGATGACGGTCGCCCGGGTGCCCCGGAGCCTGCCAAGCCGAATCCGGGGACGGCACTGCGGGTGCCGGCGGTGACCGTGCACTTCGTCGACGCAGCGGGCCGGTCGGCCTCGGCCGGCGCCGTGCGGCCCTCGCCCCCGGCGGACGCGGTGCGCCGTCGGTTTGAGCTGCGCGCGGTGTCCGCCATCGGCCGGGTGCATCCGAGGATCGCCGACGTGCCGGCGGTGGCGGAACCGCGGGATCCGGCCGCGTTCGGGTGGGCGATCTCCGAGCAGTGGCAGGCTGCGGACACGTGCGCTCACTCCTGGCCCGACCCGCTCGCGGTCCGGACCGGGCGCACACTTCCGGCTGGCCTCGCCGTGCCCGTGACGTGCGATCACTTGTGGGCCGGCTCATCGGAGATCGGCGGCGAGGCTGAGACGTAGGTGCGCGTCGACCCAGGCGGTGACGGCTGCGCCGCCCGGGTCGGTGCCGAACCGGGCGGCGAGCGTGTCGACGGCCTCGGCCGCGCGGCTCATCCCGAGTGCTCGCAGACGAGCAGCGGTCTCCTTCAGGCGAGTCGTCATGGTGGCGGGCGCGTGCTGCAACCCCCGGTGCGCGAGCTCGGCCAGCAGCGACAGCGCGTCGTCGAGGGCGAGTCCGAGGGCGTCCGTCGGTGCCTGGGCCGAACCGTCCGGCGGGGTGGCCCGGCCGGCTGGGCTGAGATCGGGCACCACGACGGTGTCCCCGACCGCGAAGCCGATCGGATCGATGCTGACGCCACCGCCGCGACGACGGACGACACCGCTGACGTAACGGACCGGTCCGTGCAAGGCCTCGGCCATGGCGTCCAGGCGACCGGGCGCGCACGAGGCATGCACGGCCGAGATCACGGCGGTGGTCCCGGCGGCGTCCGCGATCACCGCGTCGAGACGCTGCGCGCCCGGTGCGTAGGTGACCGACAGGACCTCGGTCACCGGGACCACCCGGACGGTCTCCGCTTCTACGCGGGCCCGGATCGGACGTGGCGGCAACGCATCCAACTCGGCGGCGAGCCGGGCCAGGTCAGCGGCGATCAGGGTCCGTGGCAGGTCCTGCCACGATCCGCGGGCGGTCATCGCCTCGGTACGGCTGAGCCGGCGAGTGCCGAGGCGGACCGTGCGGCTGGCGCTGCGGGCGGCGGACTCGGTGACGACTGCGCCGCCGGCCAGGACACCGATGCTGGTCCCGGCCACGCGGCGGGCGGCGAGTTGCGGGCCGGTGTCCGGCGTCTCATACGTCCGGCGCAGCACCAGCACGGTCGCGCTGTCCGCGTGGGCGAGGAACACGTCGACCACCCGCTCGTCGCCGACCGCCGACACGCGGGCGCCGATGCCGTCGAGGCGGGCGCGGCGCAGCGGGGTCTCGGCGGCTTCGTCGGTGCCGAGCACCCGGGAACGCAGCGCGGATCCGCCGCCGGTCACCGCGCGACGGCGAGCCACCAGTTCGGCTATGTGATCGGCGAGGGCTTCCGGCCGATAGCGGGCGCTGCGCGTCCGGTACGCCTCCAGCTGCGCGACCAGGTCGTCCACGGCGAGCAGCGGCCACCGCATGCGGGCCGCTTCCAGTTCACGCCGGGCCACGGCGATGTCGGCGGTCAGTCCTGTGCCGAGGTGGATCGCGCCCTCGCGCAGCACCGTCTCGGCCAGGGTCAGCGCGCTGCCGAGGCCCGCTCCCCCGGTCGGTGAAGGGCCGCCGCCGGCCTGCACCTGCACGTCGAGTTCGCCGGCGGCCCAGTCGAGAGCGGCCTGCTCATCGGCGCCGGCAACGTGCTCGTCAGCGGCCCGCTCGCCGGCCGCCCGCTCGTCCGCGGCACGGAACGCCCAGACCGCCAGCGCCAACACCTCGTCGCGGACACCGGCCACGGCGTCGGTCCGGGCGAAGCCCAAGTCGTGCGGGACGAGGAACCGTACGGTCGCGGTCGGCAGCTCGACACTGGGCACCGGATCGCCGGGCCGCCCGCGGCGCACCCGGGCGACATATCCGGCGGCGAGGGCCCGCCGGGCGGCGGTCATCGCGCGCTCACCGATCCGCTCGGTCAGCTGCTCGTCGGTGAACTCCCCCGGCGACCAGGACGTCGGCGTCGCAGCACTGGCGGAGACCGGTAACCGCGGCGCCGAATCGACCGCGACGGCGGGCTGCGACGCCGACAAGCCGGCCGAGACCGCAGGCTCTGACGCGGACGAGCCGGCCAGGACAGGAGACTGCGATGCCGGGGAGGTGGCCGAGTCCGGTGACGGCGGGACCGACGAGTCGGCTGGAAGCCGCACACCTGGCCCGGCGGGCGGCACCGGCTCGGCGTCGGCTACCGGTGCCGCCACCGTCTGGTAGGCCAGCACCAAACCGACCAGGTGACGGCACACCCCCATCGCGCCGCAGCTGCACGAGCCTTTGTCGAGGCCGCCGACCGGCAATGTGGTCGTCACCCCGTCCGGAAAGGTGGCCCGGACCGTCCCGTCGCCGTCCCCGGTGAGCGCCGGTGCCGCGCGTTCCAACTCCCGCACCGCGCGTTTGACCAGGCCACGGTTGGTCAGCTCGGCCAGGGTGTCTGCCGTCAACGCCCGCAGATCAGCCCTCATCGCCCCACCTGCTCGGCCACGAACGCCGCCAGTTCCCCCGGGGTCATGGCGCCGACGGCCGCGCCCACGTCGGCGAGGCGCTGGGCGGTGTCACGGTCGTACGCGGGAACGGCTTGTGAATCCAAAGCCGCCAAGGCGAGCACTTTCGTGCCCTGGCCGACCAGCTCACGGACCGACCGGATCAGTCCCGCGGGTGAACCGCCCTCGTAGAAGTCGCTGATCAGCGCCACGATCGTGCGCCGCGGCTGTTCGATCAGCCCGGCGCCGTAGCGGACCGCCCGCCCGATGTCCGTGCCGCCGCCGAGCTGGACTTTCATCAGCAGCTCGACCGGGTCGTCGACGTCGCTGGTCAAGTCGACGACGTCGGTGTCGAACGCGACGAGGTGGGTTCGCACGCCGGGCAGCCCCCACAGGCAGGCGGCGGTGACCGCGGAGTGGATCACCGAGTCGACCATCGAGCCGGACTGGTCGACGAGGAGGATCACCTGCCACTGTTCGACGTGCCGGCGGGTGCGGGAGAAGAAGTGCGGCGTCTCGATGTAGAGGCGGCGTTCACCGGGCCGGTAGTGGCCGAGGTTGGCCCGCAGCGTGCGGGTCATGTCGAAGTCGCGGCCCTGTTTCCACCGGCTGGGCCGGCGTGCGCGGGTGCCGGTGAACGCGGCCCGCACCTCGGTGGCCATTTTCGCCATGAGGTCGCGGACGACCGCTTCGACGATGCGCCGGGCCAGGCGCAGCACATCCGGGTTCATCAGGTGCTTGGTCTGCAGGACGGCCCGCAGCAGCGCGGGGTTGGGTTCGATCGTCTCGAGGACCGCGGCGTCGGTGACGATGTCGGTGATCTCGTAGCGTTCGACGGCGTCGCGCTGGAGCCGTTCGATGGTCTCTTCCGGGAACAGGCGGTTGATGTCGTCGAGCCAGTCGACCGTGTTCAGCACGGACGCTCCGGAGCCGCCGCGCCGCACGTCGCGCCGGTCGTTCTCCTCGTCGCGGCCGTAGAGCCAGTCGAGCGCGGCGTCCCGGGCCGCCCCTTCGGCGCTCAGCGAGCAGACGGCGGCGGCCGGCTCACCGAGCACGAGCCGCCAGCGTTCCAGATCCGAATCGGTCACGTGAGGAGCCCTTCGCGGCGCAGGAGAGTGTCGACGCGCTCGTCGAGGTGCATGCCGGACGCCACCGCGGCCGGGTCGGGGACGCCGCGCAGCAGGGACCGGCCGTTGCCGGCGAGCCCCCGGCGGGCGAGCAGCCGCTCGGCGATGGTCTCGCGTTCGCGCGGTGGGAAGAACTCGAACGCCTGCCGCAGCGCGGGCAGCGCCACCAGGAAGTCGTCGATCGACATGGTCGAGAGCAGCTCGTCGAGCAGGCCGATGATCTCCTCGGTGTGCAGTACCTCCTCGCGGGCGAGCGCGAACAGCCCGGCGAGCCAGTCCCCGGCGGTGCGCGGCACGAACGCTCCACGGACCACCCGCGCGGGATCCGGCACGGCGTCGGCGGCCAAGGCCCAGCGCAGACCGAACGCGGCGCCGCGCACGTCGGGCGGGGCGGCGGTGTCGGCGGCGATCCGCGCGGCGACCTCCAGCGCGCCGGGAACGTCCAGGCCGAGGGCCGCACCGCTGTGGCGCAGGGCGTCGCGGCAGGCGGCGATCGCGGTGATCCGGCCCAGATCAGCGGGTGCCGCGTCGCCGCGCATACCTTCGGCGAGCCAGAGGATCCGGCGTACGCCCCCGAGGATGACCCGCCCCAGCATCGCGCTGCGCGCCGTGCCGAAGATCCGGTCGTGTCGCCACATGGTCACCACCACGGCCAGCATGCGGCCCAGCGCCCCGAGTTCCGGTGCGGTCCCGACGGTGGCGTCGATGTCGGCGAGCGCCTGGTCGGAGACGTCCCGGACGTCCGCGAGCGCGGCGTCGAACAGCACGCCGGCCAGAGTGTCGACGTCGCGGCCGGTGGCCCGTTCGGCGAGGACCGCGGCGCACGCGTCGGCGAGGGTCGCCCCGTACGCCCCCGCCTCGATCACGGCCGTGACCCGGCCCTGGTCCGGTCGCAGGGTCCACCGCTCGCCCAGCACCGGGTCGAGGCCGGTGCTGGGGCCGGACGTGCGGGTGAACCCGGGCACGCCCAGCACGCGGACGCGGTGCAGGACCCGGCTGCGGGCCCGGTCGCCGTCGAGCGTCAGGTCCAGGGTGAGCTCGGCCGGCCCGGTGAGACCGGCGCGTTCGAGTTCGGCGTCGAGGTCGTGCACGAGCGGCGGCGCGGGCGTACCGGGGTGCAGCCGGCCGACGCGGGTGCCGCTGAGCGCGGCGACCATCTCGACCACCACCGGGTGGGTGCCGGCTCGCAGTGTGCCCCGCGAGGACCACGGCAGGGGTACGTCGAGAGCCTCGCTGACCAGCGCCGACGCCAGTCCGTCGAGCACGTCGGCGCGGGCCGGGACGGCGTGGCCGCGTACCGTGGCAAGCCCTTGCGCCGTGGCCCGGGCCGCGATGAGATCGGCGGTGGACACCGGCTGCCGGCGTTTCCGCAGGCGCCCGGCGACCGCCTCGACGAGGTGCTGGGCCGCGTGCTGCGGGCCGGATTCCCACAGCTGCTGGTAGTACGCGGGTGACGGCATCCCCGACTGGTAGCCGTCGAACGCGTCGAGGCGGCGGAACGAGTACGGCACGAGGAAGCTGCCGCCGAGCGCGCCGTCCGGAAGCTGCGGCACCTCCGGCCACTGCGTGTCGCCGCCGGCGGCCAGCGCCGCGACCAGCGCCGGGCGGTGGAACCCGCCGGTCACCACGACGACCGGCCGATCCCCGGCGGCGGCCCGGGCGGCGAGCACCCACCGGGCCATGTACGCCTCGCGCGCTGTGTCCGACTCGCCGGACGCGGACTCACCGCGTACCAGATCGAAGTAGGTCTCGAGTCTTTCGGCGAGGCCCTCGTCGGGCGCGATCTCCACCAGGTGGTCCCAGAGCACGTCGACGTTGTCGACCTCGAAGGTGCGGCACAGCCGCTCCATCACCTCGGCGTAGCGCAACTCGGCGTCGGCGTAACGGTTGCTGCGCCCGGCGAACGCCGGATGCCAGGCCGGCAGGTCGATGAACCGCAGCTCGGCGCCCACATCCCGGCCGCGGGTGAGCGCCACCCACTCGGGCGAGTAGTCGCAGAACGGCGCCCATGACCCGTGGCGGCGCTCCTCGTCGCGGTAACTGGTGAACACCGCGATCGGCAGCTCGTGCCCGAGCAGCAGCTCACCGATCCGGTCGTTGAGGTCAGCCGGGCCTTCGACCAGTACGTACGCCGGGCGCAGCGCGTCGATCGTGGACGCGACGAGCCGCGCGCAGGCGGGACTGTGATGGCGAACCCCGAGGAACGTGACCGCCATGGCTCAGCCCGGCAGCAGGTGACGGGCCTGGTGCAGCGCCGTCCACTGGTCGCCGGTGCGCCAGGTGACCTGCTGGGACAGGTACCGCCGGAGCTTGGCCAGGTCGTCGGCGTTGTCCTTGGCGGCGGTGCCGGCGAGGCAGGCGACCACGTCCTCGGCGTTGCCCGGCTCGCCGCGCAGGAACCAGCCGCGCAGCCCGACGGCGTGCGCGACCGAGACCGCCTCGGCCGTGCTCATCACCGACGACAGTCGATCCATCGAGTCGCCGCGGGCGGTCTCTCCGTCACGCAACTCGCGGAACGTCGTGACCAGGACCTCCAACACGTCACGGCGTGGCTCGGCGGTGACCCCGGAGCGGCGCAGCAGCTTGGCCGCCTCGTCGGCGACCAGTGCCAGTTCCGTGCCGAAGTCGGCGATCGGGAAGACGGTCTCGAAGTTGAAGCGCCGCTTCAGCGCCGAGCTCATGTCGTTCACACCCCGGTCGCGGGTGTTCGCGGTGGCGATGATGTTGAAGCCGTCCCGGGCGAAGACCATCGCGTCCGGCCCGGTCAGCTCGGGGATCGCCAGGACCCGGTCGGAAAGCGGCGAGAGCAGGCAGTCCTGCACCTCGAGCGGGCAGCGGGTGATCTCCTCGAAGCGCACGGTGCGCCCCTCGGCCATGCCGCGCAGCAGCGGGGCCGGCACCAGCGACCGGGTGGACGGGCCGTCGGCGACCAGCAGCGCATAGTTCCACGAGTAGCGGATCTGGTCCTCGGTGGTGGCCGCGCCGCCCTGGATGGTCAGCGTCGACACTCCGCTGACGGCGGCCGCGAGCAGCTCGGAGAGCAGCGATTTCGCGGTGCCGGGCTCGCCGACCAGCATCAGCCCGCGGTTGGTGGCCAGGGTGATCAGCGCGCGGTCGATCAGCGACGGGTCACCGACGAACTTGCGGCTGACGGCGAGCTTGTCGTCGCCGACGACGAACCGGCGCGCGGCCTGCACGCTCAGCGCCCACCCCGGCGGTCGCGCGGCGGTGTCGGCGGCCCGCAGCCGGGCCAGTTCGTCGGCGTAGCGGACCTCGGCCGGTGGCCGCTGCACCTCGTCCGCGGGCGCGGTGACCTCGACTTCTTCGAACGTGCTCATGCGGTGATCTCCGTCAGGTCGCGGATGACTTCGGAAACGATGATCGCGTCGAGCTCGCCGAGCGCCGGCCCGTTCTGGCTTCGGTGGCCCCAGCGGCCGCCGGCACCGTTCCACAGGAAGACCTGCTCGAGCTTCTGCTCGGGGAAGATGTCCATCGCCCCGACCGCGATGCCCGGCTCCAGGTCGACGACGACCTGGAGCTTGTCGTCGACGGCCAGCTCGATGCAGCCCTGGACACCGGCGTCCTGCGGGGCCTCCCGCTGCCAGCCGCGCCGCTCCAGACCGATGACCTTGCCGGTCGGCACGGTGATGCCCTCGAACCGGGTGAGCCGGTTGGTCGCCGCCTCCTCGTCCGTCAGCGTGAACGTCTGCCGGCTGAGCTGCGGGAACGGCTGCAGGATCTCGTAGTCGGCGAACACCTGCACCCAGTCGGGCAGGGTGTCGCCGAGTTGCAGCGGATGCACCACGCCCACGGTGGCGTCGCCGGCCAGGGTGGCCTCGTCGTCGTCGACGGTGGCGAAACTACGGTCCTCGGCGACGCGCAGCGCACCGACCAGCGCCCCCGACTCGTCGTAGAGGCCCCAGACCAGGCGCCGGACGATGTGCCACAGCAGCGGGTGGCCGACGAACAGCCGGCGGAACTCCGTGCCGGTCCAGCGACGACCGGTGACCATCGCCCGTTCCAGACGGCGGATCTGGTCCGCGGCGATCGTGCGGACGTCCTTCTTCAGCGCGGTGAACGCCCGGTACGCCTCCGGCGCCAGCTCGCCGTCGTCGCGCACCCCCGGTTTCGGCAGGGCCTTGAGCCGTTGACCGGTGTCGTCGGCGACGAACGGCCGCAGCTGCTCGTCGAACCCGACGGTGAACTGGCGCGGCCCGTAATCCAGCCGCAAGCTGCCGTCGTCGTCCAGCCCGAGGCCGGGGACCAGCCGGTCGGCGAGCTGATCGGCGCTCAGCCCCAGCCCGGCGGCGACCTCGTCCATCTTCTGCTGCGCGGCCGCCTTCAGCCCCTTGAACTTGGCCCGCTGGGCGATGCCGTGCAGGTGCATCAGCGCGATGTCGGTGCCGATGGCCGCGAGCACGGTCAGCCCGGTGACCGCCTTGGCGTGGCCGCCCTCGCCCGGCCAGGCCAGCACGAGCGGGCTGAGCAGCCGCACGGTCTCGTCGTCGCCGACCAGCCCGAGCGTGTCGAGGACCCAGTTCTCCTTGCTCGGGGAGCCGGCCATCTGCCATCGCCGGAACATCGCCCAGCCGAACTCGGCCAGGCTGACCGGGTCACACGCGGCCTTGACGATCTCCACCCCCGCATACGGCGCGTCGAGCCGGGAGATCGCCAGCACCGTGATCAGGTTGGTGACCGCCTCGACCGGCAGCACCCCGGAACCGTCGCGCAGCTTCACCGGCGGCAGCAGGCCCGGCACCGCCCAGCCCGGCACGGCCGGCATCTTCGCGGGCAGCAGCATCAGCGGGTCGCTGTCCAGCAGCGTGCCGATCGCGGCCGCGGCCGGCGCGCCGAACTCCGCGGCGGCGGCCCGGACGGTCTCCGAGTGGCCGTTGTGGTGCAGCGCGAGCAGCGCGTTCTCGGCCTGCCGGCGCGGCACCCCGGGCTTGCCCAGCGCGGCCGGGACCAGCGCCCGCGCCGCCGCACCGGGGTGCCGCACCAGCCAGGCCAGGGCGGTCGAGCGCACGCTCTTGAGCCGGCCGAACCACTCGGCCATCAGCACGGCCACCTCGGCCGAGGAGAACGGCGCCAGGATCCCGGCGGTCTCGGCCGGGCTGCGCCGGGTCACGGTCAGCGCCAGCGGCAGCGCGTCGAGCCCGAACCGCGCGATGATCACGCGCATCCAGTCGCCGGCCAGCCAGGTGTCGCCCGGTTTCCACCGGGACAGCCGAGGCCGGGCGTAGTCGATCGGGGCCTCGGCGAAGAACGTCGGCCCGGCCAGCCAGCCGGGGTGGCTGCTCTGCACCTGCTCCCACGTGGTCTCCCACGATTCGGGGACCGTGCCGTGGGTCGACCGGGAGAAGCTGACGGCGGCCCACTTCTCGCGTTCCCCGTCGGCCCAGTCGATCGTCGCCGGTTCCCGGCACGCCAGATCAGCGAGCACCACTGGTTTCGCCGACTTCACCCGGCGGTGCCAAGGAGGATCGACAAGCAGCGGCGGTACGGCATCAAGCGGCGCCACCTGCAGCGCGGAAGCGTCCCCGACGACCGCCTCGACCCGTTTCGCCGCCTCCACCGACAGCTGTGGCAGCACCGCGTCGACGAGTTCCGGATGGGCCAGGACGTGCGCCCGCAGCAGGTCGGCGACCGTGCGCTTACCCGCGGACTCGGCCAGCAGCCGCAGCGCTCGGACCGGGAACCGCTGGGCCGCGCCGAGCAGGGCGGGCGCGACATACTTCTGCTCGACCCGGTCGATCAGCCCCTGCATGACGTCGTCGCCGGGCAGTTGCTCCAGCACGGAGAGCAGCCGCCGCCGGGCCTCCGCGTCGGCCATGTCCTGGCCCAGCAAGTGGAACAGCGCGGGCGCCGCCCCGGTGCCGATGCCGTCGACGATCGTGGTCAGCGCCGGCATCGACCGCATCACGGACCAGCCGTACGTGACCTTGAGCAGCGCGGCCAGCTCCTCCTCGGTGGCGGCCGCGGCGGTCAGGAAACTGGCCAGGTACTCGTCGCCGCCGGCGATCGCCTCGGCGATGTCCTGCGCGACCCACTCGCGCTGGGTGGGGGCGAGCACGGAGGTGGCCGCGCGGGCGTAGAGATGCCCGGCCCGGTACGGCGTCAGCGCCGCGACCACCTCGGCATAGTCCTCCTCGGAGAGGGCGGCGAGCGCCTGCCGGACCCGCAGCGCGACCTCCGTCGCCGCACTCGCGTAGTAACCCTGGGAGCGCACCTCGCCCGCGCGCATGTGCCGCACCCCGAACGTATCGGTGTACTGATGGCTGTACAGCGCGTGCGCCGGCCGGTTGTCGTCCGTGACCTTGAGACTCAACAGCTCGGTGGCCGCCTCGGCGGCGAACCGCGGGCCACGCTCGGCGACCCACACGTCGGCGAAGTTGGTCAACCTGTCCTGGATCTGCCAGTTCCCCAACTGGACCGCGGCGACGACGGCCGCGGCACCCAGCGGAGTGCCCTCCGGCCGGCCCTCCCGCCACGCGACGGCCTGAGCGGCGACCGCCACATCGGTGGTCGGCGCCTGCAGAACCCGGTCGACCTTGTCGGTCATCTCCTCGTCGACGACCGCGCGGGCGCCGGGCCTCGGCGTGAACGTCACCGTGCCGCTGCTGCCCTGACGGGCGTAGCGGTGCCGGAACCACGCCGACGGGAACACGAACGTATCCTCGTCCGGCGCCGCCGCGGGCTCGGCCGGCTCGGCGGGCGCCGGCGCGGCCGTGTGGGCGGGCGTGGGGGCGGGCGTGGGGGCGGGCGTGCCCTCGACGTACCCCTTCTTGGTCTTCTCGGCGATCAGCTTGGTCTCGTGGGCCGAGGCGGACGCGTCGTCACCGAAGGTCTTGACCTTGGTCTGGCCGGTGGTGCCGACCCGGCCGAACCGCACGGTGACCTCCGAGCCGTCCCGCCCGATCTCCCAGAACTTCGCCGAACCACCCTCGACGAACTCGAACCTGCGCATGCGCCAACCCTTTGTCCGGCAACACTGACTCCCCCGTTGCGACAAGGCCGTCGGCATCGGTGGCGCAGACGTTAGCCTCCCGGTACGACAAAACCGCATCGCCCGCCGGCCAGGCGATCACCGCCGGCGCGGGACGGGCCGGACGTACCTCTGGTCACGTGGGCGGGCCAGACGTCCGGGGAACCAGGCCGGTACCGGTCCGTCTCGCCCGCCGGGTCGCAACGGTCTGCCGCGCGGGCGCTGCCGCCAACGATGACGTGCCGGCGATGCGCCGCCAGGCCGACCGGGGTGGACAGTCGCCGAGCCCGGGCGCGCCGCGGGAGGCGAGCACCGGCCTCTCACCAGGGGACGGGGCCGTCGTCCTCGAAGAACTGGCCGCTGGGGCCACCGTCGGGAAGCGTCGCCAGCCGAATCGCCGTAGCCGCCCCTTGTTCCGCGGTCCGATACCCGCGATACCCGTTGAGGTCGGTCGCGCAGTACCCCGGGCAGGCCAGGTTGATCAGGATGTTCGTGTCGGCCAGCTCTTTCGCGTACTGCACGGTCACCGCGTTCAGGAACGTCTTCGACGGCGAGTACCCCGCCGCGATCGGCCCTGTCTCGCCCCCGGGCGTGGACTGCCGGGTCAGCGATCCCACACTGCTCGACATGTTCACGATCCGCGGCGACGACGACCGGCGCAGCAGCGGGAGCAGCGCGTTCGTCACCCGGATGACGCCGATGACGTTCGTCTCGACGACGGTGCGGATGATCGCCGGGTCGACGACCGTCGGTTCCTGCGGCTGGTCCCCGGTGATGCCGGCGTTGTTGACCAGTACGTCCAGCCGTCCGTAGCGTTCCTCGACGAGGGCCGCGGCGGCGGTGACGCTCGCGTCGTCGGTCACGTCCAGCGGCACGCCGAACGCGTCGACTCCGGCCGCCCGCAGTTTCGCGACCGCTTCGTCGCGGCGGGCGTCGTCGCGGGCGCCGACGCCGACGGTGAGTCCGCGCGCGCCGAGTCCGGCCGCGATCTCGTACCCGATGCCTTTGTTGGCGCCGGTGACCAGCGCAATTGTCCGTTCGCTCATGACATTGATCCTGTGCCCCGGGCCGCGGATCGGGCCAACACCGATCGGGTAAGCCGCCATACCCGGCGGGTATAGCCTGGCGGGCATGGAGACGCGGGAGTTGCGCTACTTCGTGGCGGTCGCCGAGGAGCAGACCTTCGTGCGGGCCGCGCACCGGCTGGGGATCGCTCAGCCGCCGCTGTCCCGGGCGATCAGCCGGTTGGAGCGGCGGCTCGGCGTGACGCTGCTGGAGCGGTCGAGCCGCGGGACGGCGCTGACCGGGGCCGGTGCGGTGCTGCTGCGGGAGGCGCGGGCGGCGCTGGACGCGGTCGAGGCGGCCGAGCGGCGGACGAAGCGGGCCGCGCAGGGGCAGGCCGGGCTGGTGCTGGTCACGAAGGCCGGCGCGTCGACGGAGGTGCTGGCGAAGTTGCTCGATGCCTACGAGGCGGAGCCCGACGCCGTACCGCTGGAAGTGGTCCTTTGCGGGATCGCCGAGCAGGAGCGGATGCTGCGCGACGGGCGGGCCGACGTGGCCCTGCTGCATCTGCCGTTCGACTCGACGGCCGGGTTCGACGTCGAGGAGCTGGGGACGGAACGCCAGGTGGCACTGCTGCCGGCCGGTCATCCGCTGACCATGCGCGCGCACGTGCGGCTCGACGAGGTGAGCGACCTGCCCGGTCTTCCGCTGCCGCGCTGGCCCCGGCGCGACGGCACCTACCCGGACGGGCCCGGCCCACAGGTGCGCGACAACATGCAGTTGCTGCAGCTGGTCGCCCTCGGCCGGGTGTGTCTGGTCGTCCCCGAGTCGGTCCGTCTGCACCTGCCGGAGGGCGTCACCGCGGTGCCGGTCGTCGACGCGCCCCCGGTCACGACGGTGATCGCCTGGCCCCCGCACAGCCGCTCACGCCCGCTCGCCGCCCTGGTCCGCACGGCCACGCGCCTCTGAGCAGACCTTGACACCGGCGAGCCGGCGAGGATGAGCGTGCGAGTCAGCCGCCAGACCGGAGCTACCGGCCGAATCGTCACGAATCTCTCATCGGCTAGGAGGACGGCTCCTTCAGCAGCCGGCGCACCTCACGTTCGTCACCCCGTTCCGGGGCTTCACCGTCCTCGTACTTCTCGATCAGGCGCGGATCGACATACGACGCGCGCGCCACCGCCGGGGTGTTGCCGAGCTGTTCGGCGACCTCCCGCATGGCGTGCGCGACGACCTTACGCCTCTTCGTCGCGGTCGGTTGCGGCCCGGCCTGGGCCAGCTCCGCGGCGGCCGTCACGGTGCCGTGCCACGTGCGGAAGTCCTTCGCGGTCATCGGGGCGCCGCTGATCTCGCGCAGGTAGTCGTTGACGGCGTCGGCACGGACCTCCTGCCAGCATTTCCCGGCCGGATTCCAGTGGGCGAAGAGCCGGTCGTGCCCACGGCGGCGGCGCTTCAATGCCCGGAGCACCTCGGCGACTTCACCGTCCTCGACCGTGCGCTCGTGCAGCACGCCCGATTTTCCGGGGAATTTCAGCATGAGGTGACCGCTGCGGGAGATGACGTGCTCGGGCCGCAGCGTCGACAACCCGTAGGACGGATCCTCGTCCCGGCTCGCGTAGGCATCCCCGCCGACCCGGAACATTCCCAGGTCCAGCAGCCGGACTATCGCCGCCAGCACCCGTTCCCGGGTCAGCCCGCGCCCGGTGGTCAGATCCTCGCACAACCGGTCACGCATCTTCGGGAGGCGACCGGCGATCTCCCGTACCCGATCGAATTTCGCCTCGTCACGGGCGGTGCGCCACTCGTCGTGATAGCGGTACTGCTTCCGCCCGGCCGCGTCAAAACCGGTCACCTGAATGTGCCCGCGCGGGTCCGGGCAGATCCACACGTCCTTCCACGCCGGCGGAATGACCAGCCCTTTGATCCGCTCGACGACCTCCGGATCCTTGACCGCCTCGCCGTCCGGCCCGAAGAACCGGAACCCGCTCCCCGACCGCCGCCGCGTGAACCCGGGCCTGGTCAGCACACTGCGCCGCAACCGCTTGGCCATCAGCCCTCCCCGAAGTCAAACCAGGATCAAGACCTTCATGTCCTATCTCCGCCGTGGTCCGGGCCGTCGCTCCCGCGGGGACCCTTCCGGGCCTCGCAGGGCCGCGGGCGGCCCAGAACGCGAGACCCGGAAGGGCGACGTCCGTGGGTGGTCCCGCCCAGAGCATCGAACCCGTCCACAGCCCTGGCCCCGTCGCATCCGCCGGTTGCCGGGCTGAGGCCGGCCGTGGAGTCGCGCCGGCCGGAGCCCGCTGGGTAGGCGGTTGGTCGCCGTTCCGGCCGCACCCCTGTTCCCGGCTGGTTCTCACCGTGATTGCCCGGCCCTCATGACCACGGTGAGAACCAACCTGGAGGGTGACCGGTCAGCTGATCGAGGCGGGGAAACGCTCCCAGACGCGGTGGTTGGCCATCAGCTGCTGGACCGTGGCGAGCACGCCCGTGGCCGAGGCGTCGGTGACCACGCCGGGCGTGTCGGCGAGACCGATGCGCTGCAGCAGTTCGGCGCCGGGGCCCCAGCCGCCGATCGCCTTGGCGTGCCGCCAGCACTCGTCGATCAGCAGGTTCACCCGGGGGTCGACAGCGGCCGCACGCGGCGCCCCGGCCTTCTCGTCGCGAGCCGGCACCGCGTCGGGAGCCGGCACCGGTGCCGCGGCCAGCAGCAGCGCGTCGAACTCGATCGAACGCGCGGTCGCGAACGTCCGCTGCACGGTCAGCGCGCCGACCTTGCCACCGTGCGGCGCGATGATCAGCGGAACCAGCCCGGCCCCGGCGATCGCCTCGCGCACCTCGGCCACCCCGTCGGCGTCGACGTCGTCGACGACGATCCCGATGATCCGCCCGTCGGCCGGCCACTGCTGCCCGACCTGGGACAGCGCCGGGCTCGGCGTGACCTCGGGCAGGTCGACGGTCGGCGCCGGCGCGGGCAGTCCCAGACCGGTCGCGACCTCGGCGCAGAGCACCGGGTCGATGTTGGCCAGGCACTGCAGCTGCCGTTCCTTGATCGCCTGCTCGAAGCACTTCCCGAGCTCGAACGTGTACGCCCGGATGATGTGCTCACGTTCCACCGGCGTCATGCTCTGCCAGAAAAGACGTACCTGGGAATAGTGGTCCTTGAACGAGACCGGCAGGTCGCGCACCTTCGGCGCCTCGGTCACCACGACCGGCACGTCGACGAACGCGTTCTCCGTCGTCGGGAACGGGTTCCCGGCGTCGAGCGAGTTCGGCTTGTACGGCGCGACGCCGCCGTGAACCGCGTGCTGGTGGAAGCCGTCGCGCAGCATGTCGTTGACCGGCGCGTGCGGACGGTTGATCGGGATCTGGTGGAAGTTCGGCCCGGCGAGCCGGGTCAGCTGCGTGTCCAGGTAGGAGAAGAGCCGGCCCTGCAGCAGCGGGTCGTTGGTCACGTCGATGCCGGGCACGAGGTTCCCCAGGTGGAACGCGACCTGTTCGACCTCGGCGTGGAAGTTGGTCGGCGTCCGGTTCAGCACCAGCTTGCCGACCGGCTGCACCGGCGCGAGCTCCTCCGGCACGATCTTCGTCGGGTCGAGCAGGTCGATCCCGGCGAACGTCTCCTCCGGGGTGTCGGGGAAGACCTGAAGACCCAATTCCCATTCCGGGTACGCCCCGGCCTCGATCGAGTCGTAGAGATCGCGCCGGTGGAAGTCGGGGTCGACACCGCTCGCGATCTGCGCCTCCTCCCACACCAGGGAGTGCACGCCCAGCTTCGGCTTCCAGTGGAACTTCACCAGCACGGTCTCACCGGCGTCGTTGACCAGGCGGAACGTGTGGACGCCGAAGCCCTCCATCATCCGGTACGAGCGGGCGATACCGCGGTCCGACATGTTCCACATCGTGTGGTGCTGCGCCTCGGTGTGCAGCGAGACGAAGTCCCAGAACGTGTCGTGGGCGCTCTGCGCCTGCGGGATCTCCCGGTCCGGGTGCCACTTGGCGGCGTGCACGATGTCCGGGAACTTGATCGCATCCTGGATGAAGAAGACCGGCATGTTGTTGCCGACCAGGTCGAACGTGCCCTCGTCGGTGTAGAACTTGGTCGCGAAGCCACGCGTGTCCCGCACCGTGTCGGCCGAGCCGCGCGAGCCGAGCACCGTCGAGAAGCGCACGAAGACGTCGGTCTCCTTGCCCTTGTGCTTGAGGAACCCGGCCTGGGTCAGGTTCGACGCGGTGCCGTAACTCGTGAAGACGCCGTGCGCACCGGCACCGCGGGCGTGGACCACGCGCTCCGGGATCCGCTCGTGGTCGAAGTGCGTGATCTTCTCGCGGAAGTGGTGGTCCTGCAGCAGGATCGGTCCGCGCGGGCCGGCCTTCAGCGAGTGATCGGTGTCGCGCAGCCGAGCTCCCTGCGCGGTGGTCAGGTACGGGCCCTGCTGAGCGAACGCCGTCGGCGGCGCACCGGTCTCCGCGCCCGTGGGCGTACGGGTGTCCGGCTGACCCTGCTCCTGGCTCGGCGGCAGCGGGCCGACCGGCGTGGTCGGCTCCTCCACGGTCGGGGTGCCGCTGCCGGGCTTACCCGGGACCTCGGGCTTCGGTTCACCGGTCACAGCCGAGACGGCATCCTTGATGACCTCGGCCGGGCTACGTGATTCCATCCGGACAAACTCCTCAATACGGTGTATTCGACCGGCTGACGGATACCCTCGCCCAGCACTGGCAAACTCATCAATCGCTCGTCGATCACCGGATGGCCGGCTGCCGCCATGAGCAACGTCCTGATCGTCGGCGGCACCGCCGGCCTCGGCCACGCCCTCGCTGTGGCCTGCCACCACCGCGGCGACCAGATGCTGACCTCGGGGCGGTCCGCCGCACGGGCTCGCGACGTCGGCTTCCCCGACGGGCTCCACGGCATCCTGACCGGCACTCCGGCCGCGTACGGCATCACCCTGCCCCTCGACGGTGCGCGCCGCCGAACTGACATAGAGTGCTCACGATTTCATCGTCGTCGAACCCTCGGGAGCACTCCGATGGCTCTGCTCAGCCTCGACCTCCGGCGGCCGGCGGGCGCGTTCCTCTACAACGCGACCACGCCGCGCATCACCATCGACGGTCACGAGGTAGCCGTGCACGGGTGGGGCGTGCAGCACTTCGACCTGATCCCGGGCGGTCCGCACAACATCAAGATCCATGTGCCGTACGTGCTCCCGCGCCGCGTCGGCCGGGCGGCGCTCGACTTCATGGTGCCGGAGCAAGGAGTGGCGCTGGAGTACATGGCGCCGGCATTCACCTTCGCCAAAGGCAACCTGGGCGCCCCGGGCGCCCAGAAGTCCTCCGGCTTCCGCGCGACGTGGGCGATCAACATTGCCGTGTTCGTGCTGGTGGTGGGCGCCTATGTGTACGCCCGGAGCCACGGGTGAAGCAGTTGGGGCGCGGCTTCAAGGCTTGAGCCCGCCGCGGTCTTGCGGCTGGGATCACGCGGCAGCGACGACGCGGGCCCGGATCGGCGCAACGTTCGCCGGCGGCGCAGGGCCCGGCGCGCAAGACCCGGCGGCGCGGGGTTCGGCGGTACGCGGGTTCGGTGATGCGCGGAGTGGCCGCCGCGCGGATGGTGTGGCTTGCGTTTCGGAAGGTAGGGCTAGCACCACCATCGATCGGGCAGCTTGCCCCATCGAGCGGCCCGCCCCCGGTCAATAGCGTCAAGGTATGACGACGACGCAGATCGATACCGGACTTGTCCCCGCGCCGGCCATGCGATTCGTGCCGCAACTGGGGGTGAACACCCGCTACGTGCTGAGTGGTTTTCCGCTGGCCCTGGCCTCGACCGTGGTCTGTGTGACGGCTTTTGCCACCGGTCTGGGGCTGTCCGTGGTCTGGCTGGGCGTACCGCTGCTGATTTTTGCTCTGGGAACGTCCCGGGGGTTCGCGGAGTCGGAGCGGGCGCGGATCGCGAAGGTGCTCGGGGAGCCGGTAGCGCAGCCGCACTACCGCACGACCGACTCCCCGAATGTCCTGACGCGCCTGGTGACCGTCCTCGGCGATCCGCGGTGCTGGCGGGATCTGGCGCACGCCGGGCTGCGCTGGATCCCGAACAGCATCTCGTTCTCGCTGACCACCACGTGGTGGGCGGGCATGATCGGCGGGGTCACCTGGGGTTTGTGGGGCTGGGCGCTGCCGAGCGACGACCGCGAGGTGCCGGAGCTGCTCGGGTTCGGTGACGCCTACTCCACGATCGTGATCTTCTACCTGGTGGTGGCCGTGTTCTTCGCCGCCACGCTGCCGACGGTCGCGCACGCCTCGGCGCGACTGGAGGCCCGGTTCGCCCGGAAGCTGCTCGGCTGAGGAGCGTGACCGCGCCTCAGACGAACGGCTTGAGCACGACCTTGATGCAGCCATCCTCCTTCTTCTTGAACATCTCGTAGGCACCGGGCGCCTCCTCCAGGGGTACCCGGTGCGTGACCAGGTCGTCCACCCCGAGCGGATCGTCGTCCCCGGTGAGCAGCGGCAGAATGTCGTCGACCCAGTGCTTCACGTGCGCCTGGCCCATCCGCAGCGTCACACCCTTGTCGAACAGGTCCATCATCGGCATCGGGTCGGCGTTGCCGCCGTACACGCCGATGATCGAGACCGTTCCGGCCCGGCGCACCGCTTCGAAGGCGGTCCGCAGCGCGGCCATCCGGTCGATGCCGGCGGTTTCGGTGACCTTGCGGCCGATCGCGTCCGGCAGCAGACCGGCCGTCTTGATCGCCGCGGACTGGAACGGCGAGCCGTGTGCCTCCATGCCGACCGCTTCGACGACCCGGTCGACGCCCCGCCCGTGGGTCTTGTCCAGGACTTCTTCGGCGTTGGCGACGACTTCGATGCCGTGCCGCCGGGCCATCGCCGCCCGCTCGGGCACGTCGTCGATGGCGAACACGCGGGTGGCGCCGAGGTGGCGGGCGATGCGGGCGCACATCTGCCCGATCGGCCCGAGCCCGGTGACCAGCACCGTCTCGCCCGGCGCGACGTCGGCCCACTTCACCGCCTGCCACGACGTGGTGAGCACGTCGGACAGGAACAGGTACCGCTCGTCGGGCCGGCCGTCGTCGGGCACCTTGATCGGCCCGAAGTGCGCCTGCGGGACCCGCAGGTACTCCGCCTGACCGCCCGGCACCTGACCGTAGAGCTTGGTGTAACCGAACAGCGACGCCCCTTTGCCCTGATCCTTGTTCTGCGTCGTCTCGCACTGGGCGTAGTAGCCGCGCGAGCACATCCAGCAGTGCCCGCAGGAGATGTTGAACGGGATCACCACCCGGTCACCCGGTTTGATGTGGGTGACCTCCGAACCCACCTCCTCGACGATGCCCATCGGCTCGTGGCCGAGCACGTCACCCTTGTCGAGGTACATGCCGAGAACGTCGTAGAGGTGCAGGTCGGATCCGCAGATGGCGGTGGACGTCATCCGTACGATCGCGTCTGTCGGGTCTTGAATTTTCGGGTCCGGAACCGTTTCTACGGACACCTTGCCGGTGCCTTGCCATGTCAGCGCTCGCATGACCTTTGCGTGCCCGTGAAATTCGTGATTAACCATCTCTTTCGCGGGCACCCGCAACACATGACGAATCCGAGTGCGAACCCCTTCGCCGTGGTCACCGGCGCATCCAGCGGCATCGGTTACGAGCTGGCCCGGCAACTCGCTGAGAACGGCTTCGACCTGCTGATCGTCGCCGAGGACGAGGGCATCGACGAGGCCGCGACCGGGTTGCGCCGCGACGGGCAGAATCAGATTTCCGCAGTACGGGCGGACCTCGCCCGCCGCGACGAGGTGGAACGTGTGTGGGCCGAGATCGCCGCGACCGGCCGTGACATCGACGCCCTGGCGCTGAACGCGGGCCGCGGCATCGGCGGTGACTTCGTCGGCGGCACCGACCTGGCCGACGAGCTGAACGTCATCGACGTGAACGTCAGCTCGACGGTCCACCTGGCCAAGCTGGCCCTGCCGGCCATGGTCGCGAACGGGCGCGGCCGGGTCCTGATCACGTCGTCGATCGCGTCGATGATGCCCGGCACCTACCAGGCCGTCTACAACGCGTCGAAGTCGTTCACGCAGTCATTCGCCGAGGCCCTGCGCGCCGAGCTCAAGGACACCGGCGTGACCGTGACCGCGCTGATGCCCGGCCCGACCGACACGAACTTCTTCCACCGGGCCGAGATGGACGACACCCCGGTCGGCGCCGGCAAGAAGGACGACCCGGCGCTCGTCGCCGAGCAGGGCATCCGCGCGCTGCTCGACGGTAAGGAGAAGGTCAACGCCGGCTCGGCCAAGACCAAGGTCCAGGCCGTGGCCAGCAAGGTCATGCCGGACAAGGTCAAGGCCGAGATGCACCGCAGGATGGCCGAGCCCGGCGCCGCCAAGGACTGACCGGCCGAGGGCTAGTCGGCCAGCTCCATGTGCAGGCGGATGCTGGTGCCGCCGGGGCGGGTGTAGATGCGGACGAGGTCGCACAACTGGTTCGCCAGCAGCAGGCCTCGCCCGCCCTCGCTGGTCGCCGACGGCGGGATCCGCCCGGCCAGGGGGTCGGCGACGAACCCCCGGTCGTCGACCTGGCAGACCAGCACCGGCGGCTCGGCCCAGATCGCGACGACCCCGCCGGCCGGGCTGTGCACGATCGTGTTCTCGGCGAGTTCGTTGACGGCGACGATCAGGTCCTCGGCGCTGATCTCGGACAGCCCGGCCCGGCCGGCGAACCGGCTGGTGAAACCGCGGACGGCGGCCAGGTCGGCGACGGTGGTGAAGGCGATCGTGGCCGCGGTGTCGGGCACCGGGGGCAGCGGCACGTCGAACCGGGCGGCCGGGGTGTAGAGCTCGTTCGCCCGGGACTCCCCGTCCATGATCACCACCGGGTGCGTACGGTACGTGTCCCGCACCCACGCCGCCGGAAGAGCGGCACTGTCGTACGGGCAGAGCACCGCCCCGGTGACCACCGAGCTGACCAGTGCGTCGTGCTGCATGCAGGCGGTCTGCTCGATCGGGCTCCGCCCGGACCACAGCGCTTCCTGGATCACCGCGATCCGCCGGCCGGGGTGCGCGGCGGCGAACGGGAGCAGCGTGCCGGGGATGATCCGCCCGGGGTTGCGCCCGGCGACCGTCATGTCGACGTAGCGAACGGCGTCACCGAGGTCAGACAGCGCGTCCTGCAGCGCGGCGAGGTTCTTGTCGGGCACCGCGGCCAGCACCGGCTCGCCGGCCGCGACCGCCGCCCGCGCGAAGGCGGTGACGCCTCGCAGATAGTCCTCGACGTCCCGGTAGAGCATCGCTGGATGGTCCGTCACGCGCGGGACTCCACCGTGAGAACAGCGCCGGTCTCCACCGTGAGACCGGGAAGGTCATCCGCCCCGTGGAACGCCAGCAACCGGCGCAACCCGGGCGAGCAGCCGACCAAGCGGGTGCGGCGCCCGGCCACGGCCGCCGGGTGCAGCAGGGTCCGTGCGGCCGAGGCATCCGCGAAACGCAGACGGGACACGTCGATCACCAGAGTCTCGTCGCATGGCAGATCATCGGCCAGATTCTCCACCACCGCGCGCAGCGCCGCGCGACTGGTCGCATCGGTCTCGCCCTGCACCCGCAGCCCGGCCGGATCCTCGGTGCGGATCATCCGTAACCGCGGCGTGGGGTGCGCGCAGGCGAACCCGCGCAGCTGCGCGGCCGTGAACAGCCGCCGGTCGTAGAAGCAGACGGCCATCGAGTAACCACCGGCGAAGACCCGGTTGACCTGCGCCTCATACCACGGCAGGCGCTCGGCGCCGGGCACCGGCCGCGCCGCCCAGGACATGTCCCCGGCGACGCGCAGCCCGTCGTGCCCGGACGCCCGCGCGTCGGCGCACGCCTGCTCCCAGCCGGCGATCGTCGCCTCCGGATCGAAGCGACCGGAGGCCAGGTAGGACCGCTCGGGCGGGGTGACCTGCAGCTGACCCGCGGCGAGCGCGGCGGCCCACTCCGGGTCGAGCAGCTCGGCCGGGTCGCCGTAGTAGAGGATGCGGTGGTTGTCGCGCAGACCGTCACGGACGTAACCGGCGAGGGCCGCGGCTTTCTCCTCGTCACTGCCGACGATCACGCACAGGTGATCGCCGAGCTGCAGATCCGGGGTCGTGCGGGTCATCACGTCCCCCTCCCGATCGCCGCTGTCGAGGTGAAGACTAGCCCCGCCCGGTCAGGACAGCGACAGGTGCCAGGCAGCGCAGCAGTGATCGGGCCGCGGCGACGACCAGCCGCCGGTCGTGGGTGAGCGCGAAGTCGAACCGGCGGTCGCCGTCCGGACCGTCGTCGCCCAGGTCGCGGGCGACGAGAGCGGCCGCCCGGTGCGGGCCGACCACGATCACGTTCCATTCGCCGTGCATGCTGTCGGCGCCGTCGAGGTGGGCGCCCCGCACGCCCGGGGCCGGTTCGTCGCTGAGCCCGGCGCCGACCGCGGCGACGAACGGGCTGTGCGCCGCGATCCGGGTGAGCCGGGCCGCGGTCGCCGGGGTGAAGTGGCACGCGTCCGGGAAGCAGGCGAGCAGCACCGGTGGTTCCGGCCCGTCACCGGCGAGCGCTTCGAGATGCCGGCTCATGGACGTCAACTGCGCTTTCGACGTACGCGTGACCGGCCGTTCCGCCGCGATCACCTGGAACGGCGTCCGCGTGTCCCCGGTCGTCCCGGGCACGAACGGCAGCGGGATCGCGAACGGCAGGTCGGCCGGCAGGTCCGCGGGCGGGCCGAACCAGAAGCCCTGTCCCACGGTCGCGCCCATGCTGCGCGCCACGTCCACCTGCTCGGCCGTCTCGATGCCCTCGGCCAGCACGATCGCGCCACTGGACTCGGCGTACGCGGCGACCGCGGCGACCACCCGGGCGGTCTCCGGGTCGTCCGGCGACCGGAGCAGCTGCATGTCGAGCTTCACCACGTCCGGGTGCACGAACGGCATCAGCGCGAGGGACATCGGGTCGGCCCCGACGTCGTCGAGCGCGACCCCCCAGCCGCTCTCCCGGCAGCTCGCGGTCGCCGCGAGCAGCGCCGCCGGGTCGTGGGCGATCACCCGCTCGGTCATCTCGGTGATCACCCGCAGCCGGTGCCGGGCCTGCCGCACGACCGGCAGGAGGTCGGGTGGGCAGGCGGCCCGCCAGGCGGTCGGTTCCATGTTGACGAACAGGTTGAGCTCGGGCCCGAACCCGGCGGCCAGTGCCGCCCGGTACGCCGCGGCCCGGCACACCCAGTCGAGCTCGTCTTGCCGCCCGGCCGCCCGGGCCGCCGCGAACAGTGCCGACGGCGTCTCCAGCGGGGTGCCGGCCGGGCCCCGGCTCAGCGCCTCGAACCCGAGAACACGGCCGAAGGTCAGGTCGACCAGGGGCTGGAAGAGGGGCGTGACCAGGCGCCGGTCGAGCACTTCGCGGATGTCGGGCACGTCGGCAACCATCGTCCGGCGACGGCCGGACTTTAGTGAGTGTCGGGACCCAGGTGCGTACGCAGTTTGGTCAGTGCCTGGGCGAGCAGCCGCGACACGTGCATCTGCGACACCCCGACCTGCTCCCCGATCTGGCTCTGGGTCAGGTTGCCGTAGAAGCGCAGCGTAACGATCTTGCGCTCCCGCTCGGTCAGGGTCGCCAGTGCCGGGCCGAGTGCCAGGTGCACCTCGGCCTCCTCGTACCCGGGGTCGCGGGCGCCGAGCGTGTCGCCGAGCTCCGTGTCGCCGTCGGCCGCGATCGGCGTGGAGAGCGAAGCCGGCCGGTACGCGTACGCACCCTCCAGCCCCTCGATGACCTCTTCCTCGCTGATCTTCAGGTGATCGGCGATGTCGGCGACGGTCGGGTTCCGGTTCAGCGTCTGGATCAGCTCGCTGCGGGCCCGGTTGATCGCCATGTTGAGTTCCTGCAGGCGGCGCGGCACGCGGATGTTCCACATCCGGTCCCGGAAGTGCCGGCGCAGCTCACCGAGAATGGTCGGGATCGCGTAGCCGGTGAACTCGGCCCCGCGGTCCGGCTCGAACCCGTCGATCGCCTTGATCAGCCCGATCGTGGCGACCTGGACCAGGTCCTCCATCTCGACGCCGCGGCTGGAATACCGCTTGGCCAGGCGCTTGGCCATCGGCAGCCACGCGGTGATCGCCTCCTGGCGCTTCCAGGCCCAGGCGGCGTCGTCACGCGGGGTTCCCACCAGCGCAGTGGCGAGATCGGTCTCATTGTCGGTCGTGGTGTTGACCATGACTGTCTCCCCTTCACCGGGCAGGGAGGTCACTCACGGTCAGCGTGCAAGCAACCCTCCCCGATGCCCTGATGCGCATCCGGACGATTTCTCGGCACACTGTTTGACCGATGCAGGAACCCTAGCCGTAGGTATCGGTTATTGCCAGCCGAAAGTACTAATCGCCGCTGGTGGCGTGCCCATATCACCGTCAAGTGTGAGCGGGGACAAGTTTGGCCCGGAACGTTTCAGGGCAAGGGCGCGGCACACCGCGACGCCGCGACAGGGAGAAGACATGGAATTCGGCTGCACGATCGAGCGGCACGACGATCGGGTCGTCATCGTGCCCGAGGGCGACATCGACGCGGACAGCGCCGGCGCCCTGCGCCAGGTTCTGCGCCAGGCCGTCGAGACGCCCGGCTTCACCGTCCTCGAGGTCGACCTGACTCGCGTCTCGTTCCTCGACTCCACCGGCCTGGGCGTCTTCGTCGCCGCCCGCAAGGCCGCCCACTCACGGGGCCAGACGTTCCGCCTCACCAACCCGGGCGCCATGGTCCGCATGCTCCTTCAGGTCACCAACCTCGAGGAGACGCTCACCGGCGAGCCCGCCACCAACCTCTGACCCCTTTTCCCGTACGTCGTGAGCCCCGCCCGCGGCACTCCCCGGCCACGGGCGGGGCTCACGGCGTACGCGCCATGGGGTTGATCCTGAGTCAGGAGCGGGGGTGGAAGGGCAGCACCGTGGCCAGGGGTGGGGGGACGGCGGCGGCGGTCTGGAAGAAGTCGCTGATCGTGCGGACGGTGGTGACGAAGGAGATCCAGTCCATCGGCTTGGCGACGAACGCGCTGGCGTGCTCGCGGTAACTCGCCGCAACGTCCTCCGGCGCCACCGACGTCGACAGCACCACCACCGGGATGGCGCGCAGCTCGTCGTCGTTCTTGATCGCGGTGAGCACCTGGTGGCCGTCCATCCGGGGCAGGTTGAGGTCGAGCAGCACCAGGTCGGGGCGGCTGGCCCGCGCGAAGAAGCCGCGCCGCCGCAGGAAGTCGAGCGCCTGCGGCCCGTCGGTCACCCGGGTCACGATCGGCGGCACGGCCGCGGTCTCCAGCGCCTCCTCGACCATGAGGAAGTCCGCCTCGTCGTCGTCGACGAGCAGTACGTGAAGAGCCCGATCGGTGCTCACGGTGGCCCCTATACCCACTGGATCTGTTTTGTCACGCCCCGGCACGGTTACCTGGCATGCATGAGAATCTCGCACGCCGCCCAGGCCGCGCTAGGCGGTTTCCTGGCCTTCGCCGGCACCTCCCACCTGACCGTCGCCCGTCAGGAGTTCCAGGCGCAGGTGCCGTCCTGGCTGCCGCTCGACCCGGACCTGGTGGTCCTGGCGTCCGGCGTGGCCGAGATCAGCCTCGGGGCGGCCCTGCTCGGCGTCTGGAAGCAGCCGGCCCGGGGTCTCGTCGGCGCGGCCGCGGCCGCGTTCTTCGTGGCCGTCTTCCCCGGCAACATCGCGCAGTTCGCCGAGCACAAGGACGGTTTCGGCCTGGACACCGACACCAAGCGGGCGGTCCGGCTGGCGTTCCAGCCGCTGCTGGTGGCCTGGGCGCTGGGCGCGACCGGCGCGGCCGGCACGCTGCGCGCACTGCGTCGCCGGGAGCCGACCGGCCGCTGAACGCCCGGCGAACGGTAGCGGGCATCGGGATTCCGGAACCGGAAGCTATTGACCGAACTCTATCCCGGCGTGAAGATCACTGCGAGCCGCCAGCCCCATGGCGTGACGACACGAAGGATCGACGACCGATGAGTCGCTACCGTCCTGCTGCCCGGGTCGGGGTCGCGTCCGGCCTCACCGCACTTCTCCTGCTGGCGTGGGCCGCCCCGGCCTTCGCCGACCCGCCGCACAACCTGCCGCAGAACGCCGGCGGGTACGAGCAGTCCTTCGCCCCTGCCTACGACTACGACACCGACGGCTGTTACGCCACCCCGGCGATCAGCCCCGACGGCACGATCGCGCCCGGTCTCAAGACCACCGGCGCGGTCAACGGCAGTTGCCGCGACCGGTCCGACCTCGACAACTCCCAGACGTACGCCCGATCGAAGTGCGACAACGGCTGGTGCGCGATCGTCTACGCCAGCTATTTCGAGAAGGACCAGGCGGTCGCCGGCAGCGGACTCGGCGGCCACCGGCACGACTGGGAGCACGTGATCTCCTGGGTGAACCAGGCGTCGAACCAGGTGGAGTACGTGACGACCACCCAGCACAGTTCGCAGGTCACCTACACCCGGTCGCAGGTGCGGTTCGACGGCAGCCACCCGAAGGTCGTCTACCACAAGGACGGCCTGTCGACGCACTTCTTCCGGCTCGCCAACGGCAATGACGAGCCGCCGGAGAACCACTACCACGACTGGCGCTACCCGCCGCTGGTCGACTGGAACGGCTATCCGAGCGTCGACCTGCGGGACAAGCTGATGGCGGCGGACTTCGGGTCGGCCACTATCAAGATCAAGGACGGTTCGTTCGAGTACCTGCTGAACGCCGGCAAGCCGTCCGGGATCCCCTTCGACCCGTACGCGTAGGCCGTACGCGGGCGGTGCGAGGTCTCGGCCGGCCCGCGCCGTTGTCATGGAGGTCGAATGACAACGGCGCGGGCCGGCCGGCCGGGGTCTCGCGCCGCGCTGCAAGCCGGACCGCGGCGAGCGGCCGGGCGGGGCTCAGGTATCGAGCGTGGCTCGCAGGGTCGCGAACGTGGACTCGACGATGGCGTCGAGCTTGCGGTCGTCGCCGGCCTCGAGCCACGCGGCGACCGACACGTACATCAGAGTCACCGCGGTCTCCGCCAGCAGAGCGGCCCGGGTCGCGTCGAGGCCCCGGGCCCGGAAGCCGTCGCCGATCGCGGCGGCCAGCGCGGCCCGTTTCTGCAGCCCGCGCTCGCGCAGGCCGGCGTCGGTGGCGACGATCGCGCGCCACTGCCGGATCTCCTCCTTACGACCCTCGAACTGAGCTCGGGCGACGGCACGCAGGCCGTCCAGGACGAGCGCGGCCGGGCCGATGCCGGCGGGCGCCTCGGCGATGAGCCGCTCGGCGTACGCCGGCAGCTCGGCCTCGCCGGCGAAGAGCACCTCGCGTTTGTCGGCGAAGTGCCGGAAGAACGTCCGTGTCGTCAGCCCGGCCCGCGCGGTGATCGCCGGGACCGTGGTCGCGGCGAAGCCCTGCTCGGCGAAGAGTTCGAGGGCCGCCTGCCGCAGCCGTTCCCGCGCGTCGGGTTGCCATCGAGCCATAGCGGAATCCTAGCGTGATGACATGTCGTGTCATCATCCGTATGCTGATGACACGGCGTGTCGTCAGCGGGATGCTCGCCGCACCAGGGCGGAGCTGTGCCATGACAGATGTGTGGATCCTCGGCGGGACCGGTCGCAGCGCGCGGGCCATCGCCACCGGACTGCAAGACCGGGGCATCCGGCCGGTCATGGTCGGACGCGACGCCGCACGACTCGCGGCGACGGCGGACGACCTGCCGACGATGGTGGCCCGATCGGTGGACGAGACGGCGGACGCGATCCGGCGCAACCGGCCCGCCGTGGTGGTGAACACGATCGGACCGTTCGTGGAGACCGCCGCGCCCCTGCTGGACGCGTGCCTGCCGTCCAGCCACTACCTCGACCTGGCCAACGACCTCGCCGCGGTGTCGGCGACCCTCGGCCGCGGCGCCGATTTCGTGGCCGCCGGGCGGACCGCCGTCACCGGCGCCGGGTTCGGCGTGACGGCCACCGAGAGCATCGTGGTGAAACTGTGCGAGGGGCAGCCGGCCCCCCGGCGGGTCCGGGTCGACATGATCCCGTCGCTGGCCGTCGAGGCCGGCGCCGTCGGCGACGCGCTCGCCGGCACGATCGTCGAGGGCCTGCCCGGGGTCGAGGGCGGCGGCCGGTTCCAGGGCCGGCGCTACCGGGACGGCCGGCTCGTCCCCGCCTCGCTCGGTGGCGAACCGGTCCGGCTCACCCTGCCCGACGGTGCGACCGTCACCACGGCGAGCATGCCCCTCGGGGAACTCATGGCCGCCCAGCGGGCCAGTGGCGCCGCCGACGTGGTCGCCGCGTCCAGTGAGGCGCCGGCGTCACCGCTCGTCCGCATGGTCCTGCCGGCCGCGACCGCCCTGCTGAACCTCGGGGCGGTCCGCGCCTTCGCGCGGCGGAGGCTGGCCGCGGTGCGGTTCAAGGCGGCGCCTCCGCCGCGCGAGCACTCGTGGGGTCACGCGGTCGTCGAGTGGGCCGACGGCCGCGCGCGCGAGGGCTGGCTACGCGTCGGGGAGGCTCAGGCGTGGACGGGCACGGTGCCGGCCGAGGTGGTCCGCCGGTTGCTCGACGGGAAGGGCGAGCCCGGCGCGTACACCCCGGCCGCGCTCTTCGGCCCGGCCCTGGCCGAGTCCTGCGGCGGCGAGTACCTGATCGCCGGCGACAGGAGCACCGCCCGGTCGTGAACGCGCCGCTCACTGCACTTACCCCGGCCGGCGTGCAGTGAGCCGTCGCGCCTGGCTGCTGCCCCGGCTCGCCACGATCGCCACCGGCGGGTCAGCCCGGCCGCTCGATCGTGGCGCCGGGACGCAGTTCGCCGGTGGCACCATAGGTCGCGCACGTGTCCAGGCGCCGTTTAAATCGGTCACGTGCCCCGGCCGTACGTGCAAAGATCCTTGCGATTTCACGGGAGGAACCAGACGTGCGGCAGATCAACGAACGACTGATGAACTGGGCGAGCATCATCGGGGACGAGACCCTCGAGCAGGCCGAGAAGGCCTCGCGGCTGCCCTTCATCCACCCGCACATCGCGCTGATGCCGGACGCGCACCTCGGCAAGGGGGCGACGGTCGGCTCGGTCATCCCGACGCTGGGCGCGCTCATCCCGGCGGCGGTCGGCGTCGACATCGGCTGCGGCATGGCCGCCGTCCGCACCCAGTACAAGGTGGAGGACCTGCGGCCCGACCGCAGCGGGCTGCGCACCTCGATCGAACGGGCGATCCCGCTGTCAGCCGGCGGCTACAACCGCGAGCTGACCGATTCCGCCCAGCGCCGCGTCGCCCGGCTGGAAGCCGCCGCCGACTTCGACCCGGCCGAGTATGCGAAGAACTGGAAACTCCAGCTCGGGTCCCTGGGCAGCGGCAACCACTTCATCGAGGTGTGCGCCGACGAGCACGGCGCGATCTGGCTGTTCCTGCACTCCGGCTCCCGCGGCGTCGGCAACCGCATCGCGAGCCACCACATCCAGGTCGCGCGCACGCTGCAGGAGAAACGCGGCGTCGAACTGCCCGACCGGGACCTGGCCTACCTGGAGGAAGGCACCGACGAGTTCGACGCCTACCTGCGCGAGCTGCGCTGGGCCCAGGACTTCGCGCTCACCAACCGCGACGAGATGATGGACCGCGTCGTCGCCTGCTTCGCCGAGTTCGCCGGCGGCCCGGTCCACGAGGTCGAACGCGTCCAGTGCCACCACAATTACACCGAGCAGGAAACCCACTACGGCAAGCAGGTCTGGTTGTCCCGCAAGGGCGCGATCAACGCGGCGGCCGGTGTGCCCGGGCTCATCCCCGGCTCGATGGGCGACGCGTCCTACGTGGTCGTCGGCAAGGGCAACGCGGCGTCACTGAACTCGTCACCGCACGGGGCCGGCCGGGCCTACTCGCGCTCGAAGGCCCGCAAGACGTTCACCCGCGAACAGCTGCGGGAGGCGATGAAGGGCATCGAGTACCGGGACACGGACGCCTTCCTGGACGAGATCCCGCAGGCCTACAAGCCGATCGATGTGGTGATGCGGGACGCCGAGGACCTGGTCACGATCCGCCACACGTTGCGCCAGCTGGTCAACGTCAAGGGCGACTGACCGCGGCCCGGGCCCGCGCCGCGGGCTCGTCCCGGCCCCCGCGCGCCGCCGGCCCCCGGCCGGCTCTCAAGGGCGTCACGAAGACCGGACAACACCCACGAGAGCCGGCCGGAACCTCGCGCCGAGGTCGCCGCCATCCTGCGCGGCAGGTTCGGAGCGACCCTGGCGCGCCCGATCGTCCACAACGATCGCGCCCGCACGGAGCTGGGCCGGGAGCCCCGCCCCGTGGAGGCGACGATCGTGGAGACCGCGACGAGCCTGCGCGACCTGGGTCCGCTGGGTCAGAGCGCCGGGTAGTCGGTGTAACCGGTGTGGTCGCCGCCGTACGCCTTGGACATGTCCGGCGTGTTGAACGGCCCACCGGCCGCGAGCCGCGCCGGCAGGTCCGGGTTGGCCAGGAACAGCGCGCCGTAGGAGACGAGGTCAGCGGTGCCGTCCTCGATCAGGGCGAGCGCCTCCGGGCCGGTCGGGTTCGGGTACGTGCCCGGGTTCAGCACGAACGTGCCCGGCCACTGGGCGCGCAGTTTCGTGGTCAGCTCGCGCCCGGACGTCTCGGCGACGTGCAGGTAGGCGATGTTCAGCGGGGCGATCCGGGCGAGCAGCTCGGTGTAGAGCTCCTCGATGTTCTCCTCGGCGATGTCGTTGTAGACGTTTCCGGGCGAGATCCGCAGGCCGACGCGGTTCGCGCCGATGGCCTCGACGAGGGCGGCGGTCACCTCGTACGCGAATCGGGTCTTGCCTTTGATGTCCTTGCCCCAGTCGTCGGTGCGCTGGTTGGCGTTGCTGGAGAGGAACTGGTGGACGAGGTAGCCGTTGGCGCCGTGGATCTCGACGCCGTCGAAGCCGGCCGCGACGGCGTTGCGCCCGGCCTCGGCGAAGTCGGCGACGATCTGGGTGATCTCGGCCTCGGTCAGCTCCTTCGGGGCGACCATGTCCTGCGGGCCGGTGCCGGTGACGATCTGGCCGGCGGGCGCCACCGCGGACGGCGCGACCGGGTGCAGGTCGCCGGGGAGCACGTCCGGGTGCCCGATCCGGCCGGTGTGCATGAGCTGGGCGAAGATCACGCCGCCCTTCGCGTGGACCGCGTCGGTGACCTTGCGCCAGCCTTCGATCTGCTCGTCGGAGTGCAGGCCGGGCGTGAACACGTAGCCCTGGCCGCCGACCGACGGCTGGGTGCCCTCGGTGATGATCAACCCGGCGCCGGCCCGCTGCGCGTAGTACTCCGCGTTCAGCTCGGTCGGGCTCAGGCCCGGGCCGTGTGCGCGGTTGCGGGTCATCGGCGCCATCGCGATGCGGTTGCTGAGCTTGGTGCCGGCGAGGTCGTACGCATCGAACGCGGTGGCCATGTCATATCCTTCATCCCGTGAACGGTTCATGCCGTGAACGAAGTTAGTTCATGGCGTGAACGTCCGCAAGTAGGATGGCGCTCCGCATCGCCAGTGGGAGGAGAATGGGCTGGTGACATCGCAACCAGGATTCGGCGACACGCTGCTGGGGCTGGCCGCCCTCATCCAGCGCCGCCACATCCAGATCTGCGCCGAGCACGACCTCACCCCCGCGCAGTCCCAGCTGCTGTGCACCCTCCGCGAAGGCCCGCGCCGGATGGCCGACCTCGCCGCGATCCTCGGCATGGCCAAGCCCGCCCTGAGCCAGCTGGTCGACCGCATCGAGACGCGCGGCCTGGTCCGCCGCACCGCCTCCGAGCCGGACCGGCGGGTGGTCACGCTCGAGGCGACACCCGAGGGAATCAAAATCGGCCGAGCGGTGTACGAGGATGTCGACGCCCGCCTGCCCGATGTGCTCGTCGCCTTGGCGCCGGAGGATCAGCAGCGCTTCGCGGAACTGGTCTCCGCGATCCCGCACATTCGCTGCCCGAGCACGTGACCTGAGATGCGCCTCTCCAAGCGCGTGGCTCGAGGCGGGCCGTCACAAGCGCGTGGCTCGAGGCGGGCCTTCTGGAAGAGCGCGACGTGACCTGCGCCTTCGGAAGAGCGCGACGTGACCTGCGCCTTCGGAAGAGCGCGACGTGACCTGCGCCTTCGGAAGAGCGCGACGTGACCTGCGCGGCGTGGGGCGAGCTAACATCGCGTGATGTCTCGGCGGGGGCGCTTCGCGCGCATGGTGATCGGTCTCGGGGTGGCGCTCGCCGCGGGCGCGGCGCTGCTCTTCGGGTCGCCGGCACAGTCGGGCGAGCCGCAGCCGCTCCCCCTCGCCGCCACCTGGCCGAACGCGGCCCGTGGCAGCGTCCCGTCGAAGCTTCCGGACGGCAGTGAGTATTCGCCCGCCCTGTTCCTCGACGCGAAGACCTCGATCGGCACAGCACAGAGCGCCGATTCGACGACGCTGCGCCTGGTGGTGCGCGACGGCGACGGCAAGCTGCTGGAGCTGCGGAAGGTCCCGGCCGAGCACCACGCCCCGTTCGCGGCGCTGACCAGCAGCGGGGACACGCTCTTCTGGGTGGAGAGCGTCTCCGGCAAGCAGCAGCTCTGGTCCGCGGACCGGCGCGACCCGAAGACCGCGCGGATGCTGACCGCCGACGTGGGGGCGATGCAGTTCTACGACTCCGAGCACGACCTGCTCGTCGCCGACGGCCGAGTGCGCTGGGTGTCGAGCGGCACCGGGGACGAGACCGAGTTCCGGTCGGTGGCGCTGACCGGCGGCGCGGTCACCGTCACGAAGCAGAAGGGCACGTGGGGGCTGGCCGCGTGGCCGTGGGCCGCCGACGGCCAGCACTCCGCGCGCGGCGCGACCACCCTGCTCAACCTGCAGACGAACGCGACCGTCCGCACACCGTCGGCCGACCGGACCGTGACCGCGTGCAGCGCCGTCTGGTGTCAGATCGTGTCGATCAACCAGGACGGATATTCGCGGATCGACCTCGCCCACCCGGACGGTTCGGCCCGCCGCAAGGTGATCGAGGGCAACGTCGCCACCGCGATCACGGACGTGGCCGTGCTCGACCGGTTCGAGGTGATCGCGAAGACCACTACGCAGTCCGACCTGACCGGGAACCAGCAGCTGCTCGTCCACGACCTGAGCAACCGTCACCTGGTCCTGGTCAGCCCCGACGCGGGGAACATCTCCTACCGGGCCGGCGTCCTGTGGTGGTCCACCGGCGACCAGTCATCGTTCGTGCGCAACAGCCTGGACCTCCGCACGATCCCGTGACGCGCCCCCGGGCGCGGGCCGGCGGGCACGGGCCGGCGGGCACGGGCCGGCGGGCACGGGCCGGCGGGCACGGGCCGGCGGGCACGGGCCGGCGGGCACGGGCCGGCGAGCACGG
>NZ_JBIRWQ010000005.1:0-470938 GCF_044388125.1 Actinoplanes sp. NPDC020271 | reverse complement strand
GCACGGGCCGGCGAGCACGGGCCGGCGAGCACGGGCCGGCGAGCACGGGCCGGCGAGCACGGGCCGGCGAGCACGGGCCGGCGAGCACGGGCCGGCGAGCACGGGCCGGCGAGCGCGGGCCGAAGCGTGCGGCAGCCATGCGACTCGCACGTCCAGCGCAGCCACAACGGCCGGCCGACGACGCCGCGGGGTAACCAAGCCGCAGACCAGTGGGGGCCGGTCGGGCTGCGGGGTGGGCGGTCAGGCGTAGGGCTGTTTGGGCTGGTCGATCTCCTGCCAGGACTTGACCTCGACGTAGGCGACCTGCGCCTGGTTCACCGGGTCCGTCCCGACCTGGCTGCTGTAGACGCCGACCACCTCGACCCAGGCGTCCGGCGGCGCGTCCAGGGGCACGCCGGTGAGTCCGACTTTGATCGGGCGGCCGTCGGCGGCGCAGCAGGTGAGGACGATTCGGGCGAGCATCGGTTTGCCGTCCGGGCCGGGGGTGATGAAGCCGGTCAGCTTGAGGTTGCGGCCGGTCAGGCTTCGTCCGCTGTCGAAGACGGCCCGGGACGCGTAGTCCAGCAGGCTGACCTCGACCGGGTCGCCGTCGGGCAGCGGTGGGTAGTCCGAGGCGGCGGCCGGGCCGACGCTGCCGGACTGGCCGGCCGCGAACGACCCGAGCGCCGGCGGCGAGATCAGCAGCAGCCCGAGCACCGGCAGCAGAAGCAGCCAGCCCACCTTCGGCTCGTGAGCACCGTGCCCATGCCCGTCGTCCGCCCCGTGACCGTCCCCGTGGTCCGGCTCGTGCGCGCCGTGACCATCGCCGCCGTCCGGCCCGTGCGCGCCGTGACCATCGCCGCCGCCCGCCCCCTGCGCGCCGTGGCCGTGATCGTCGGGGTCGCCGCGGCGGGCGGCGCGCAAGTCGTACCAGATGGTCATTACCGCGGCGGCGACCAACAGGATGCCGGCGACCAGCAGATACGGCTGGAGGCCGGCCTTGACGTACCGGAGGAAGACGTCGGTCACGGTCGCTTTGATGATCGCGCCGCCGAACAGCAGCATGATCACGGCCTGGGTCATCCGGCTCACAGCAGGGCCAATCCGAAGGCGGAGCCGACCAGGACGGCGGCGACGAACGTGGTGGGCGCGAAACGCATCGCGAACCGGCGGCCGAAGACCCCGGTCTGCATGGAGATCAGCTTGAGGTCGACCATCGGGCCGACGACCAGGAAGACCAGGCGGGACGTGAGCGAGAACTGGGACAGCGACGCGGCCACGAACGCGTCGGCCTCGCTGCAGATGGAGAGCAGGACGGCGAGGGTGGCCAGGGCGATCACCGAGACGACGGGGTAACCCGCGAGGCTCTGCAGCCACGAGGCGGGGATCACCACGTTGATCGTCGCCGCCGCGGCCGCGCCCAGGACCAGGAACCCGCCGGCGTGCATGATGTCGTGACGGCAGGCCGCCCAGAACGCCCGGGCCTTCGACTCGTCGTCGAGGTCGGGCCGGTGCGGCAGCTTGATCCACTCCGGTTTGCCGATCCGCAGCCAGAGCCAGCCCATCGCGACGGCGACGACCAAGCTGGCCACGCCGCGGGCGACCGCCATCATCGGCTCGCCGGGGAAGGCGATCACGGTGGCGGTCAGCACGATCGGGTTGATCGCGGGCGCGGCCAGCAGGAACGCGAGCGCCGCGGCCGGGGTCACCCCGCGCCGGATCAGCGAACCGGCGATCGGCACGCTGCCGCACTCGCACCCGGGCAGGATCACGCCGGCGACCCCGGCCGCGGGCACGGCCAGCGCGGGGTGGCTGGGCAGCGCGCGGGCCCAGAAGCTGCGCGGCACGAAGACCGCGATCACCGCGGAGAGCACCACGCCGAAGACCAGGAACGGCACGGCCTGCACCAGCACCGAGACGAACACCGTCGACCAGGTCTGCAGCGCCGCCCCGGAGATCAGCCCGGCGATGCTGCCACGGGCGAGCACGAGCAGCACGAGGATCACGGCCAGCACCTCGAGGGAGCCGATCGTCGTGCCCTTTTCCGAGCTGGGCGTGCTCTTGGTCGTTGTCGGCGCAGTCACCGGCGGCTCCCCCATCCTCCTCGGGCCGCGTCAGAACCTACCCGCTGCGGCTGACAAAACCAGCGCGTCCCACCGCTCGGGTGACGATGCAAATAGATGCGTATGTCCGAATACGGAAATGCGTGGTCAGCGGATCAACGAATTCGCCCCTGGCGTAAAGCTCCGCAGACGCCGGAGACGCGAGCGCATCGCGACACCGTGCGCAGGATGCTCGGGCGCTGATCGGCCGCGCCGAGGTCCCACCGGCCCTGGCCGGTCTGCCCACGGTCGCGCTGCCGCCGCTCGACGAGCACGACGCGGCCCGGCGAGTGGCGCCGGCGGTTCTGGCCGGGCGGCATCATCCGCGGACGGCTCGGATCCGGGCCGCGCTGGACGCCTGCGCCCAGCCGGACCAGCGGCTGGGGCCGGGCTTCGATGGCCGACCACCCCTACTGCGCTCCCGGCTGCGGCCGCCTGTTCGGGCTGGCCGGGGTGAAGTTTCGCGTGCCGGCCACCGGCGTGCGGCTTGCGGCCGGGAGCAGCGCACCGAGGACAGACCGCGCTCAGCGCGGCAGCCGCAGCACGTCAGCGATCACCGCCCCGTCCGCCGTCAGCCGAGCCGACGCCGGGCTGTCGTAGACCACCAGAACCCGATCGGCCCCGAACATGCTCAACCCCTCAGCATGATCGTCCCCTTCCCCGAAGCTCACCTCCAGCTCCCGGCTGATCAAGTCGTCCCGCACGATCGACGGCATCTCCGTCCGGCTCGCCCCGTGCCACCGGTAGATCCGGACCGGCCCGTCCAGCGCCATCGTCGGCCCCGCCAGCACGAGAAGATCGTCCCCGTCCGGGCACAGATCACGCACGCCGAGCCCGTCGAGATCAAGAACATGCTTCCGGTACGGGCGCCCGTCCTCGAAAAGCCGCAGCCGCAACCGCCCCGGGGCGTCGGCCGTCACATACGGCCGCACTTCCAGCACGAACGCCCACCCGCGCAGCACCGGCCCGCGCAGCCCGAGGTATAGCCGGTCGTCGCGCACCGCGATACCTTCGATGTCGAGTCCGTTGTCCTTGCCGGGGATCGCCAGGAAGGGCGCGAGGTGCTCGTCGTCGCGCAGCATCCGGCGCAGGTCGTCACGACCGCTGAGCGCCGCGGCACGATGAACAACCCCATCAACCACTTTTTCCCGTACGGGCGTCGGCACTCCCCCGGCGTCGGCGACCGGTAGCCGCACGAGGATCTGCCGGTTGTCCTGACCCTCGACGCGAGCGAGCCGTTTCAGCGCCTTGGGCCCGTCGTGATGTCCTTTGATCTGTTTACGCCGCAGGCTGTGTGAGCCGACCGCCCACAGGAAGTGCCCGGATCGGGCGAGCCCTTCCACGTCGGCTTCCTCGTCGGCGTCCGCCCCGGGCAGGTCGACCAGGTCGGCGAGGCGGAAGCGGGCTTCGTCCCCGAACTCGGTGGGCCGTTCCGGGTCGTCGGCGAGGAGCCGCTCGACGGTGGCGGTCTCGTCACCGGCGATCCAGAGGACGGGGCCGTCACGACGTACGGCGGAAAGGTTCGTATGGGTTGCCGCCGCCTGCGAGTCGTCGGAGAACCGCAGGCGCACGGTGTGGTCGACCGTCATGGTCCACATATTGGCACCGGCGCGCTCCTCCGGACCGCCCCTGACCGGAAATGGTCAGGCGGCGACGAGGCTTGACGCTGACCGCCGCGCGCCCACTCCTCGAACGGCAGCGGCTTGATCGAGAACGGGCAGTCCGCCGCTGAACCCATGCAGGACGCGCTCGCACAGTCACCGATCGGGGGCGGGCTGTCCTCCGGGCGCGACCACGGTCCACGGCGCCGGCTGCCCGTCGAGGTCGCCCGACAGGGCCGCTCGGGCACATGCCCGGCCCTGGTCGCGCAACGAGGCCGCCACCGACCACACTCCCGAGGCGGTGGCCTCCCGCGAGCCGTCCCACCCGGTGAGCGTCACCGCCCGCTGCGTGCGGCCCATCGCCCCGCGGGCCCCGAGCGCCAGTTCGTCGCTCATCGCCAGCACCACCACGGGACCGGAGTCCGCCAGGGTGGCGAGCAGCCGCGCGGCGGCGTCCGCACCCAGGTCGCGCTGGTTGCGTTCCACCACGGCGATCCGCACGTCGTCCCAGTGGTGACCGGCCTCGGTCAGCGCGTCGCGGTAGCCGGCCAGCCGCGCCCCGGTGACGGGGAACGGGACCGCCCGCGGATCCATCAGGTCGGCGGGCAGGTCGCGGCCACGCAGCACGCCGCTGGTGCGGCGCCGGTCCAGGGGGAAGCTGATGATGACGGGGGTCGCCCCAGCCAGTGGGGTGGCCCCCGCGACCGCTGCCGCCGCCGCGCGGTCGTCCGGTCCGACGCACGCCAGGCCGGGGTGGGCCGGGCCGCCCTGGATGGCCGCGGGCCGTCCGCTGCTCGCGACGGCGGCCAGCACCGGGTCGTCGGCGACGGTGGTCCACAGCACGTACCCGTCGACGGCCGCGGTCAGCACCCGGTCGACGTCGGAGGCGTCCCCCCGGGTGGGGATCAGCACCACTCCCAGGTCCTCACTGACGCAGACGTCGGTGATCCCGGCCAGGAACTGCGCTGCCTGCGGGTCGTCGAAGAGATAGGACAGATGCTCCCCGACCACCACGCCCAGCTGGTTGGCGCGCCCCGAGCGCAGGGCCCGGGCGGTGCTGTCCGGCCGATAGCCCAGCCGGGCCGCGACCTCCAGCACCCGGGCCCGGGTGCCCTCGGCGACCCGCGCGGGACGGTTGAACGTATAGGACACCGTCATCGGCGCGACCCCGGCCTGCTCGGCGACATCTTTGACGGTGGGACGGCGACGCGCGGGCGTGGGCACCGGCCCATTCTAATGCCTTGTGTAACGTTACGCGGCCGGGCCCACGGCGTACTGAATCGGGAATGTGACCGTGATTCTCGGGGTCTATTTCACCGGCGGGGCGGCGAAGTACGGCTCGGCGGCCCCCAGGCGCGGGACCGAGATGCCCCGCCGGCGGGCCTCGGCCAGGGTGTCGCGACCGACAGCGCGCAGCTCCTCCGGGTTGGCGTGCGACTCCGCCAGCAGGCGCATCGGCGGGAAGTGGCCGAACAGCCAGGAGAGCGCGGGACCGGTCAGCCATGAGGGCGACTTGAGGAGCAGCACGTCGCCGCGATGCCGTCGCAGATCGATGCCGCGGGCCTCGACGAGCGGGAGCAACTCGCGGATGGCGAGCACCGCCTGGCGGGCCTCGCCGGGCGCGCCGGCGATCTCGGCCAGCGAGCCCAGCTTGAGACTCCGGGTGTGCAGGCCGGCGTTCTGGATGAAGTGGATCCAGAGCCAGCCGCGGAAGTCGGCGTTCTCCCGGACCTTGAACCCGGCCTGGCCGAACACCTCGCGGACGGCTCGCTCGCGCTCGGTCGGCGGCGACCCGAGCGTGCCGGAGAAGACCACCGGCAGCAGGGAGCCGTGCAGCACACCGGCGTCGTCGAAGCCGCCGCCGGCGCCGGGGAAACCCCAGGCCACCTGGTCGGCCGGGATGGTGCCGATCGCCTCCGAGGGCTCGGCCCAGAGGTTGTTGAAGACCAGCACGGTGGCCCGGCCGACGCGCGGGCCGAGGAAGGCCACGGCCTCGGCGAGGTTGTAGTGCTGGACGCTGAGCACGATCAGGTCGAAGTCGTGGCCGGGCGGCAGTTCCTCGCGATACCGCACCGGCCATCGCTCGGTGACGCGCTCGCCCCGCAGCCGGCGCCGCGAGTCGAGCAGGTCGAGGTCGATCGCCTCGCCGTACTGCGCCGCGCGGCCCGGACGGACGTAGAACTCGACGTCGTGACCTGCACGTTCCAGGGCCCAGCCGTAGATCGTGGCGATCACGCCGCGACCGAACATCAGGATCTTCATGCCCCACCTCGTGGACTACAATCGGAGGTCATCTCCACTTCGCCAAAATATGGAGATAGTTTCCACTTGTCAACGGGGAGGGTTCGTGACCGCCGCCAAGCCCCTGCGCGCCGACGCCCAGCGCAACCGGGACGCCCTGGTCGCCAAAGCTCGGGAGATCTTCGCCTCGGGCGGGTTCGACCTGCGGTTCGACGACTTCGCGAAGCTGGCCGGGGTGGGGACCGGGACGCTGTACCGGCACTTTCCCACGCGGGAAGCGCTGGCCGAGGCGGTCTACCGGGAAGAAGTTGCCGCGCTCGGTGGCCGGGCGCGCGAACTGCTGACGACACAGCCCGCGGGCGAGGCGCTGGCCGTCTTCCTGCGCGGGTTCGTCAGCTACCTCGACGACCATCAGGGTCTCGCGCGGACACTGGCCACGCTGATGGCGACACACGAAGGGCTGCTGGCCGACGGCGGGCGGCAACTCGGCGAGGCCATCACCTCCCTGCTGGTCGCGGGGATCGAAGCCGGCGCGATCCGGGGCGACGTCGGGGTGGGCTCGGTGATGATGGCACTGCACGGGATCTGCGCCGCCTACGACCAGCCGGGCAGTCGCACCGACGCGGACGGGGTGATCACGCTGGTGCTGGACGGCCTACGCCACCACCCCTGAACCGGCAGCGGGCAGAGGAGAGGGATCGAACACTCGGACAGTGCGCAGAGCGACAAGCGCAGCCGCAGCTCGACGCCGGACGTATGCATGGCCCCGGAGATCGCCTCAACACCGACGTTCCGCACCCTGATTCCGGCGGTCGCGCTCGGCTCCACCCGGACGGCGCGACCTGGCCCGATCGGTGGCCACGCGAAGAATGGCGTGACGGTCTCGACCGGCCCCACCAGACGCCCCAGCCGGCGACTACGCGTTGGCACCATCACGTGGGCAGCCGGCACGCGGATCGCGGCAGATCAGTGCGCTGATGATGACAGCCATGCCAGTTCAGGAAAGCCGATGGCCTCGGTTGCGCGTCAACCGTTCGGTGATTGCCGCTGTCGCGTGATCCCGTGCCGCGCTGTCACGCGACCACACCGCCGTGTTCCGATCGGCGAATACCGTCAGAACGAATGGCCGTCCCTGACCGGTGGTCAGGCGCAGCCGGGGCGGTCGGTCACCGGCAGTCTCCAAGGTGCGTCGGAGCCGCGTCGCCAAGGACTGGCCGGGTCGCAGAAGTAGACCGGCGTGCTGGTGGCAGCGGTGAACTCGCCATGCCGGCCCGAGCCCGCCCGATCCGGTCACTGTGCATGGTGGATGTGCGGTCGGTCGGGTCGGCCACGTGCTCCGGCTGTGTTCCAGGAGGGCTTCGCGGGGTTGGCTGCTGTCCGTTCTGCGCGGCCGGGACGGCGCGGTGGCCGGCCGGAGAATGCGGTGGACACGGCCCGCCCGGTCACGTCCGCGGGCGGGCCGCAGAGCCCGGGCAGGGTGCTGATGGCCTGCTGGTTCGGCCGGGCGCTGCTGGGCCCGGTGCGCGAGCAGATTCGTGCTCTGGCCGTCGGTCAGGGGCTGCACGATGATCAGTCGCACCGGTTCGTGCTGGCGGTGCACGAGGCGGTGACCAACGTCGTGCGGCACGGCGGGGGGCATGGTCAGCTGTTGCTGTGGCGCCGCGCCGGCCATGTGTGGTGCGAGATCAGCGACCACGGCCCGGGCTTTCCCGCAACTGTCCTGTCCGCCGCTGAGGTCACCGGCCTCGCGGTTCCCGCCTGGTCGGGACTGCAGATCATCCAGCGGGCCTGCACCGGCCTGGACATCACGACCGATTCCACCGGCACCCGTCTGCTGCTGAGCCACCGGGCCGGTCCGCTGCCCGCGCCGTGAGCATGCCCGGATCGGGGGACAGTCGAGTGCCGGTCACCGTGACGGTGGTAGATCCAGAAGATGCTGAGCGCAGCGGAGCCGCGACGATGAGCCAGGAACATGACAGTGAGCCTTACGTCGATGACGTCGGACAACGGCTCACGGTGGCCGAGGCGAAGCTGTATGACGATGTCGTCCTGGTGGCTGTCGGCGGCGACCTCAACATCGGCACCACGGGCGAGTTCCACCGGCGACTGTCCGAAATCGTCGCCGAGCATCCCGCCGAACGTCTGGAGCTGGACCTGTCCGCACTCGACTTCTGCGATCTCGCCGGTCTGCGCGCCATGCTCACTCTTGAGCAGACGGGCACGACGACCGCGCGGCAGGCCCGGATCGTCGTGGCGGCACGCTGCTTCGACCTGCTGCTGGACTTGTGCCGGACTCCGGCGGTGCTTGGCTATGCCCCACCTCCTCCCCTACCGCACCGCGACGGCGGCTGAGCGGCTCAGGTGGGGCCAGGCCGGACCGTCACACCGTCACCCGTCGGGTTCCGGTGGGACCGCTGATGACCGTCAGAATCAGGCGGAACCGGGCCGCCGCACAGGTGACCTGAGCGCGAAAGGACGGGTAGGGCACCCGGAGCCGGGCGTTGCGGACTACGGTCGTGCCAGTGTCGTGTGCGCTCCGTGCCAGCGGAGCGGGGAAGACTCGTACCGACTCACGGAATACGGCGTCACTGGCCCGAAGAAGGAACGTATGACAGAGGTTGCCCCACCCGCCGCCGCGAACGACGAGCGGATCACCGGCGACATCCTGAAAGTTGCCGGCGTCGTCGTCCTCGGCGCCATCATGTCGATCCTCGACATCACGGTCGTCAACGTCGCGCTGCCGACGTTCCAGACGACGTTCGGTGAGCCCGGCCAGCCGCTCGCCTACTCGACCGTCGCGTGGACGGTCACCGGTTACACGCTCGCGCTGGCCACCGTCATCCCGCTCACCGGCTGGGCGGCCGACCGGTTCGGCACCAAGCGGCTCTACATGACCGCGATCGCGCTGTTCACGATCGGGTCGGTGCTGTGCGCCATGGCCAGCAACATCAACATGCTGATCGCGTTCCGGGTGCTGCAGGGCCTCGGCGGCGGCATGCTGATGCCACTGGGCATGACGATCATGACGAGGGCGGCGGGCCCGAAGCGGATGGGCCGGCTGATGGCCATCCTGGGCGTGCCGATGCTGCTCGGTCCGATCGGCGGCCCGATCCTCGGCGGCTGGCTGATCGACGCGGCCAGCTGGCACTGGATCTTCCTGATCAACCTGCCGATCGGCTTGATCGCCCTGGTCTACGCGTTCATGGTGCTGCCCAAGGACGCGCCGCACCCGTCGGAGACGTTCGACTTCGTCGGCATGCTGATGATGTCGCCCGGCCTCGCGCTGTTCCTCTACGGCATCTCGTCGATCCCGGCCGAGGGCACGGTCAGCTCGCCCAAGGTCCTCATCCCGGGGTTCGTCGGCCTGGCCCTGGTGATCAGCTTCGTCCTGTACTCGTTCAAGCCGAAGCATCCACTGCTCGACCTGCGCCTGTTCAAGAACCGGAACCTGGCCGTCAGCATCATCACGATGTTCCTGTTCGCGGTGGCGTTCTTCGGCGGCCTGCTGCTCGTGCCGACCTACTTCCAGCAGATCCGCGGCGAGTCGGTGCTGCACGCCGGCCTGCTCGTGGCTCCGCAAGGCATCGGCGCGATGCTGACCATGCCGGTCGCCGGTGCGCTCACCGACAAGCTGCCGGTCGGCCGGATCGTGCCGTTCGGCCTGCTGTTCATCCTCGCCGGCATGATCAGCCTGACCCAGATCACGTCGACGACGTCGTACACCTATCTGATCGTCACCCTGTTCGTCATGGGCCTCGGCATGGGCGGCACGATGATGCCGATCATGACGTCGGCGCTCAAGACGCTGCGGCAGGCCGAGGTCGCCCGTGGGTCGACGCTGCTGAACATCACTCAGCAGATCGCCAGCTCGGTCGGCGTCGCCATCATGTCGGTGATCCTGACCAACGGTCTCAAGGACGCCGAACTGGCCGGCCCGGCAATCGCCTCCCGGCAGGACCCGGCGATCGCCGCGCAGATCGGTGGTCCGGCCGGGGTCGAGAAGGGCCTGGCCCAGGCCGCGGAAGCGTTCGCCCACACCTACTGGGTGGCGGTCGGCCTGGTCCTGCTGACCGTGATCTCGTCGCTGTTCCTCCCCCGCAAGCGGGAGGAGTCGCATCTCGGCGACGGCGAGGCGGCCGATGCCGCACCGGTGATCCTGCACTGATCCGGACCTGACGAAGGCCGGTGGGAGACGACTCCCACCGGCCTTTCTCGTTCAGCGGCCCTCCCGATCAGCTCGGCCTTTATGACCAGCTCGGCCTTTTGATCAGCTCGGCCTTTATGACCAGCTCGGCCTTTTGATCAGCGGTGCGACCGCAGCCAGGCGCGGATGTCGGTGACCACCTGCCGGTCCGGCTCACCGAACTCCGGCGTGAACTTCGGGGTCACGTTCATGGTGTGCGCCATCCCCGGGTAGATGACGATCTTGTGATCGCGGTTGCCGGCCGCAGCGACGGCGGCGTCCGCGGCCAATGCCGCCCGGGCCGGCGTCTGCAGGTCGTTCTCGCCGTTGAGCAGCAGCGTCGGGCCGGCGAACCGGGGCAGCGCCTGCGTCACCGTCGGGAAACGAGCGATGTCGGCGACGTAGTCCTGCAGCGTCTCCAGCCCCGGCACGTCCGGGTAGTTGTCGATCCCGGTGGCCGCGCGCAGCACCGCACCGGCTTCCGCGTCGATCGCGATCTGCCCGTCATGATCGGTGTCGGTGGTGGCTCGCACCCGATCGCCGTCGAGCAGGACCGACCGGAACTGATCAGCCAGTTCCGCCGGCTGCCCGACCAGGCCGTTGCGCGCCTCGGTCAGCGTCAACCGGCCGTCGGCGTCCACGTCGAACTGGTCGTGCAACTGCAGCAGCAGCCGGCCGTAGAGCTGCAACGTCAGCAACTGCTTGATGTCCTGCCCGACGACACCCATCGCGATCACGCCGGCCGGCTTCGGGATGCCGAACGCCTGCGGGTCGGCGGCCAGATTCGCGGCCACGTTCGTACCCTCGCTGTGGCCCAGCAGGAAAATCCGTGACCGATCCACCCGGGGCGAGGCGGCCGCGAACCGGACCACCGAGGCGGCGTCCCGCTGGATCTGCTCATACGGCTTCTCCGGATTCAACTGCGCCGGATCGGTGCTCTCCACCGGCCCGACCCCGGTCACACCCCGCTTGTTGAACCGCAGCGCCGCGAACCCCTCCCGGGCGGCAGCCTGCGCCAGCGGCACGAACGTCGCGCCCTTGGAGTCCGGCAGGGTCTGGTTCATATCGTTGTGCCCGCTGCCGTGCAGCAGCACGACCAGCGGCAGCCGGCCCCGGGCCCCACTCGGATAGGTCAGCTCGGCCTGCGTGATCCACCCCTTGCCGAAGTCGATCCGGACCTGCTCCCGGGTGATCCCCGCCCAGCCCGAACCACTCGCGACGGCACCCAGTTGTTGACCGGTCAGAACAGTGAGGGCGGTCAGGATGACCGCCAGGATGCGGTACTTCGTCCTCGTCGTCATGAACCCCACGCTATTTTCCGCAGCGGCCGGCATCGATCCCGCTGCCTACCCGATCCGAGGTACAGCAGGCTGGAAAAGTGCCCGTTCCGGCGCGCCTGGCGACTGCGGCCTCACTGCCGACCGGCCCAACCCCGATTCACCCCATTTCGCCGTACGGGCGAGCCCGCCACCGACCGCACGGATGGTCTAAAAAGCGGGTAATGTCCGCCTTTGGTGGGATTCGACCGGGAGCATAGGGGGAAACTCAGCTTCGAGGGCGGAAATGTGAAGAAGACACGCGTCGCAGTGCAGGCTCTTGTTGTTCTGGCCGCGCTGGCCGGGCCGGAAACGCTGACCGGAAGCCAGCCGGCGCTCGCTGCCGGGACGACAGCCGGGGGCCGAGCAGTGCTCACCGCCGGGACGACAGCCGGGAGCCGATCGGCGCTCACCGCCGGGACGACAGCCGGGAGCCGATCGGCGCTCGCTACGGGAGCGACGGCATCACAGGTCGCTGAGCAGGAGCGGGAGAGCATTGTGGTCAGCGGGACCGGGGAGGTGTCCGGCACGCCCGACGTGCTCGTGGCGAACTTCGCCGTCGAGACCGACGCGCCGGCGGTCGGTTCGGCATTGGATCGGGCAGCCGCGGCGGCGACCCGGATGCGCGATGCGCTCGTGCGGGCCGGGATCGCCAAGGCCGACCTCACGACGTCGGATGTGAGCGTCACCGCTCGGCGGAACGCCACCAAGATCACCGGGTACACCGCGAGCCAGGGGCTCACCGCGAAGATCCGTGACCTGCCGAAAGCCGGTTCCATACTCTCCGCGGCCGTCGCCTCCGGCGGTGACTCGGCCCGGTTGAGCAGCACGTCGTTCACGATCGAGGACGACAGCGCGCTGCTGGCCGAGGCTCGGCGGAAGGCGTTCGCCGACGCGCGCGGCAAGGCCCAGTCGTACGCCCGGGAGGCGGGCCGGCCTTTGGGTCGCGTCGTCCGGGTGAGCGAGGAGAGCGCCGGTTTCGCGGGGGCGTCCGCGCTGCGCGGCATGGCTTACGCGGACCAGCCGGTTCCGGTCGAGCCGGGGCGACAGCAGGTCGTGGTGACCGTCACGGTGGAGTGGGCTCTGGGCGCCGACGGGCCACAATGACCAGCGGCTGAAAATCTTGCCGAACGAAGGCAACCACTTCGGCTCCGGCCCGGTCTCTGACCGGCTGAGAGGAGCGTCGTGGCGCCGGACACCGGGGACGGGTTGCTCGCCGGTGTGGAGGCCCGCTGTCCGGGCCGGGGCGGGTTGCAACGCATGAATACCTTTCATGCGTCATGGGTGTGTGCAGACTGTGAAGGCGTTATGGGCGGTGGCGGCGCTGGCCGCCGCGATCCTCGGTGTCGCCGGCCCGGCGAACGCCATCGCCAACGGCCAGAACGTGCCGCAGGGCAGGTACGTCTTCGCGGTGAAACTCACCATGACCGGCATCCCGGACGGCGACGGCACCCGGGACAGTTCGTGCACCGGCAGCCTGCTCACCTCGGAGTGGGTGATCACCGCCGGGCACTGTTTCAAGGACTCCGCCGGTCGTCACGTCAGCCGGACGGTCGCCGCGCGCACCACGGCGACCGTCGGACGCGCCGACCTGCGGACCAGGACCGGTCATGTCTCCACCGTCGTCGCCGTCCGGCAGGCCACCGGGTCCGACGTGTCCCTGGCGAAGATTGACCCGCCGATCACCGACATCCCACCGATCCATCTGCGCACGAAGGCGCCGACGGTCGGCATGACGCTCCGGCTGGCAGGCTTCGGCGACACCGGCCGCGACCGGCCCACCGCAAAGATCCTTCAGACGGGTACGTTCGAGGTGGTGTCCCGCTCCACGAAGGTGCTCGGCATCAGCGGCCGCGAGCCGGACGCCAGCACCAGCGCCTGCGAGCACGACTCCGGCGGCCCGTACTTCGCGGTCGACACCGCCGGAAAAGCTGAGTTGGTGGCCGTGGTCAGCAAAGGTCCGAGCTGCCCGCACGTGGGCCCGGACACTGCGGCGCGGGTCGACGCGGTCGCCGGCTGGATCACCTCGACCGTCGGCAAGTCCCACCTCAACCAGCCGTTCGTGACCGTTACTCCCCGCACCCGTTCGTCTCCCTCACCGCCGTCACGCTCGCCGGTCACGGCCGCGGCCCCGCCGGATTCCGCACCGGTCATACCGTGGAAACTCGCCCTGCCCGTCATGGCCGGCCTGCTGACCGTGGCCGCCGTCCACACCTTGCAAAGGCGAACCCGGCGCCGCCGCCGGGCGGCCCGTTCCCGCGGCGCGTGACGCACTGATGTCACACGTCGTGCCGCTTGCCGCCGCCGGCGCCGATGATCCGGCCGCCACCTCTCACCCGGCTGCCGAGCTGTCGGCGGCGCACGCCGTTGTCGAGGATCTGACGGCGTGCGCGTTCACGCCGTCCGCGGACGGCGTGCGCGTCGGGATCGGCCGAGACGCTTCCTGACGCCGGATCGGGTCAGGCCGTGTCCCAGCGGGTGAGGAGGTTGCGGGTGCTGATGGTGGCCGGGTTGTCCGGGCCGAGGGCGCGTTCCATGTCGGCGGCGACGGTTTTCAGGTCGGCCAGGGCGTTCTTCTCGCCGGCCTGGTGGCGCAGGATCGCCAGCGAGCTGCGGGAGATCAGCACCGTGGAGTGGTCGGCGCCGAGGGCCCGGGTGGCGTCGGTGATCAGCGACCGGTAGGCCTCCTGCGCCGCGCCGGGGTCACCGTCCTCGGCGAGCCAGTCGGCGTGCTGGTAGCGGGACGCCAGGGTTTCTTCGTGGTCCGGGCCGAGGAGCCGCTGCTGCCGTGCGACGAGTTCGGCCATGGCGCCGACCCGGTCGGGCAGGTCGCCGCGGTCGCCGCGGAGTCGCAGGTGGAGGGTCTGCGCACTGAGCGTGTGCGGATGGTCCGGCCCGAGGACTCGATCGAGGTCGGGGAGCAGCGCTTCGAGGTGGGCGAGGGCGGCGTCGGGCCGGTCCTGGGTGAGCAGGCCCAGCACTTGGCGCAGGCGCGCTTCGAGCACTGCCGGGTGGGCTGCCATGACTTGCCGGCGGGCGTCCCAGAGCAGGAACAGCTCGCCGACGACGGCGAGGGGCAGGTACCACCACAGTTGACCGATGGGCATGATGAGGGTGCCCACCACGAAGGCGCCCAGGCCGATCAGCGGCCAGCGCCACGGCCCGGCGAACACACTTTTGCGACTGTGGCCGGGTGTTGCCTGCGGCGTCATCGGACTCCTCGTCTGCGCCGTGGAAGGTGTGTCCGGTTGTATCCCGCCGGGGCAACAGAGATCAAGCGCCGGCGGCAGGCGCCCGGCCTCGGGGTTTCGGTCGGCAGCCGGGGAGTTTCGGTCCCGGCGACCGGTCACGGGGACGCTACCAGCGGGATTACCGTACATGAGTTTCTATTCGCAACGTGCTTGACATCTTGCCGAAAACGTTTTCGTAAGGAACTCTGGCGTCCGGGGTGGACCGAGCCACCCGGGCCACCACCCGCATCCACACCAGCTCACGAAGGGGTGGAGTCCATCCAAAATTATCGACATCTGTCGATGCATGACCGTTTCGTCCCGTCTTCGACGAAAGGGAACCCCCATGCACCAACCCGCTCTCTCCCGGCGCACCGTCCGGTCAGCCGGCGCCCCCGGTGCGGCCGGCGCGCTCGGTTCCACCACGCAGAACCGGATCGGCCGTTCGCCATACGCGGGCGATCCCGCTCTCGCCGCGGCCTCGCGCAGCGGCTACTCCACCGGTGTCCTCGAGTGGAAGGCGTTCCAGGCATGAAACGCGCGTTCGCCATGACTCTTCTGCTGGTCGTCGGCACGCTGGGGCTGCCCGCTCCGGCGCAGGCCGCGCAGACGATCGGCCTGCCCACGTTCACCGGTGGCGCCATTCCGCAGCCGCCGGTCGCCTACCGCACCGGTGACACGATGAAGGCGATTTACGACGCGGAGTCGGGCGGCACCGATTTCTGGATGGATCGGCTGCTGACCCGCAACGGCAGCGACCCGGCCGGCGACTTCCTGATGACCCGCGGCCGGGCGGCGTTCATGTACACCTACAACCCGGCCGTGATCGGCTTCGGCGGCAATGCGGCCTACTGGGACAACATCAGCAGCCAGAACGCGTATGCGATCACTGCCTCGCCCGGCACGTTCACCGAGCAGGCGGCGCAGCGCAAGCAGACGCCGAGTTACGCGAGAACCGTGCACACCAGCGGATCGATCCGCTTGGAGGTCACCAGGTTCATCACGTACAACAACGTTCTCGTCTCCAATGTCGCGGTCGTCAACACCGGAACCGCCTCGGCGACCGTCACGCTGAACGCGACCTCGCCCTACGCGACCACGGTCAGTGGCACCGAGCTGACCGGCAGCCGCGCGGTGAAGAACAGTTTGACCACGATCTACCCGCGGTTCTCCGGTGACGGATTCACCGCGGCGAGCGGCGCGCTGTCCCGATCGGTGACCGTGCCGGCCGGCACCACCGTGACCACGAAGGTGCAGCTCGGCATGGTTGCGAACGAGATCCCGGCGTCGTTGACCGACTACAACGCCTATCGCGCTTCGAGTGCGGCCGACGCGTTCGCGACGCACGTGCGCGCCTACAACAAATGGTGGGCCGACAACGTCCCGTACATCGACGTGCCCGATCCTGCGATCAAGAAGAACATCTATTATCGCTGGTGGTTGATGCGCTTCAACTATCTGGACGCCGACATTCCGGGGCAGGACTTCCAGTTCCCGCAGTCGGTCGAGGGCGCGACCGGGTACAACAACGCGATCGCGCTGACCCAGCCGATGCACATCGACGACCTGAAGTATCTGCGGAACGCCGAGTACTCGTACGGCCCGTACCTGTCGGTCGGGCAGTACTCGGCCAACGGCCGGTTCGTCGACAACCCGGGTGACCCGGAGAACTGGTCCAATTCGTACACGCAGTACATCGCCGAGGCGGCGTGGCGGGCGTACCAGATTCACGGTGGTCAGCCGGCGATGCTGAACAATTTCGCGCGGTATGCCGAGGGCGACGCCAAGGGTCAGCTGGCGACCTACGACACCAACAACAACGGGGTGATCGAGTACGACTGGGGCGCGATGACCGGCAATGACGCCGACGCGGTCTCGTTCCACTGGAGGGCCGGCAACCTGGATCGGGCCGAGACGGCGTACGTCTGGAGCGCGGCGAACGCCGCCCGGGACGCATATTCGCTGGCCGGGAACAGCGCGAAAGCGACCGAGATGCAGACGCTCGCCGACCGGATCAAGAACGGAGTGGTCGGCACACTCTGGAACCCGGCCGACCAATTGCTGGAGCACAAGCACGTCGCCACCAACGCGTTCGTCCCCTGGAAAGAAATCAACAACTATTATCCGTACGCCGTGGGCCTGATGCCCAACACCGCCGAGTACCGCCAGGCCCTGCGGCTGTTCGCCGACCCGGCGCAGTACCCGATCTTCCCGTTCTACACGGCGAACCAGGTCGACAAGGCGGCAGCCGCGGCCGCCGGGAGTCCGGGCAGCAACAACTTCTCGACGATCAACTCGACGGTGCAGTTCCGGCTCTACTCGTCGGTGCTGCGCCATTACCCCAATCAGTGGATGAGCGCGGACGACTACAAGAAGCTGCTCTACTGGAACAGCTGGGCGCAGTACATCGGCGGCAACACCGACTGGCCGGACGCCAACGAGTTCTGGGCCGACTGGAACGGCAGCGCGATCACGTACCGCTCCTGGATCCACCACAACATCCTCGGCAGCAGCAACTGGACGGTCATCGAGGACGTCGCCGGGCTGCGGCCGCGCAACGACGCGCAGATCGAACTGTCCCCGATCGCCATCGGCTGGCCCAACTTCGCGGTCAACAACCTGCGCTACCGCAACGCCGACCTCTCGATCGTCTGGGACGACCCGGCCGACGGCGTGGTCAAGTACGCGGGTGTCCCGCAGGGCTACTCGATCTTCCTGAACGGGACGCGGGTCGCCACGGTCAACCAGCTCACCCCGTTCGTCTACAACCCGGCGACCGGGGCGGTCACCTTCCCGTCCGGGAGCGGGACGGTCGCGTACAACGTGGCGTTCCCGTCGCTGCAGGCGCCGCAGAACGTGACCCTGAACAGCGACCGCGTCGTGGACGTGTTCGCCAAGGCCGGCGTCGATCTGACCTCGACCGCGCCGAACCTGGCGTCCGGCGCGACGACCTCGGCCTCCTACACCAGCTCGGGCACGACCACGGCCGCGGCGGTCGACGGGCTGCCGACGAACTCGCCACTGTGGGGCAGTTACGGCAGCACGAACACGACCGACTGGTACGAGATCAACTTCGGTTCGGCCAAGACGGTGGACGAGGCCCGCATCTACTTCCGCAACGACCGGGCCGGCAACCACTATCGGCCGCCGACGGCGTACACCGTGCAGTATTGGAACGGCTCGGCCTTCGTCACCGCATCGTCGCAGGTGAAGACACCGACGGCGCCGCAGTCGAACTACAACAAGGTCAGCTTCGCCGGGGTGAGCACCACCCGGCTGCGGATCCAGTTCACCCAGCCGGCCGGCACCGCGAAGACCGGCCTGACCGAGGTCAAGCTGTACCAGCGCGGCGCGGTCGCCTCGTCCAACGTGGCGGCAAGCGCCACGCCCAGCGCCTCCTACACCTCGTCGTGGGAGTCGGTGAACGCGCTCAACGACGGCATCGACCCGCCGTCCTCCGACGACACGATCAACCCCCGATGGGGTACGTGGCCGAACACCGGCCAGCAGTGGGCTGAGCTCACGTGGCCGACGGCGCAGTCGCTGCGCTCGGCCCAGGTGTACTTCTTCGACGACGGCCAGGGCATCGACCTGCCCGCGTCGTGGAAACTCCAGTACTGGACCGGCACGGCGTACGCCGACGTGCCGGACGCCAGTGGCTACCCGATCGCCGCGAACCAGTACAACGAGGTCACGTTCCCTCAGCTCAGCACCACACGACTGCGGGTGGCGCTGACCAGCGGCACGGCCTCGGTCGGCCTGCTGGAGGTGAAGGCCTTCAGCTGACCGGCGGGTGCGGGCCCACCCCGGTGAGCCCGCACCCGCGCCCCGTCATGACGCGGTCTCGTCCCCGCCTTTCGGCGGCGGAGGGCGCGCCGGTGGGCGGCCGCGTACGCGTCGGCGAAACAGTCATGGTCGGTGACCGTGCGGCCGTCCGGGCGAGCCGACTCCGGATAGGGTTTGGTCCATGAGTGAGGAGCGGGCCAAGCTTGCCGATGTGGCGCGGGTGGCCGGGGTCTCCCGGGCCCAGGCGTCGCGGGCCATCAACGGTGGTTACGGCGTCGCGCCGGAGGTCCGCCGACGGGTGCGGGAGGTCGCCGATCGCCTCGGGTTCGAGCCGCACGGCGTGGCCCGCGCCCTCGCCACCGGCCGGGTCAGCGCCGGCTCCCGCGAACGCATCGAGATCCTGATCGTCGACCCGGACCCGCAGGCGCTCAGCGCCAAACCGTTCTACAGCCGGGTGCTGACCGGCGCGACCCAGGCGCTCGCGGGGCAGGACGTCGCGCTGGCGTTGAAGCTGGTCCCGGCCCCACCGACGGCCGACGGCGATCCGCCGTTCGGCCGCATCCTGGTCAACATGCCGCCGCTGCCGGGCGCCGCCTACGCCCGGCGCGGCCGCACCATCGCCCTCGGCGAGTCCGCCCCCGGCGTGCCGTTCGTCGCCCCGGACAACCTCAGCGGCGGCCACCAGGCCGCCGTCCACCTGGTCACCACCGGCCGCCGGCGCGTCGGCGCGGTGTTCGGGCCGGACACCCCGTGCGCCCACGAACGCAAGACCGGCTTCCTCACGATGATGGCCGGTGCCGGCCTGACCGTGGTGTCCGCGCACGGCGATTTCACCCGCGCCACGGCCTACACGGTGGCGAAGAGCCTGCTGGCCCGTGAATCCCGCCTCGACGCGATCTTCGCGGCCTGTGACGTCTCCGCGATGGGCGTCCTGCAGGCCTTGCGCGAAGCCGGCCGTCGCGTGCCGGACGACGTGGCGGTGGTCGGTTTCGACGGCAGCGCCCTGGCCGAGGCCGCCGACCTGTCCTCCATCTTCATGCCGGTCGAGGAGGAAGCCGCCGCCGCGGTCCAGCACCTGCTCGATCCCGCTCTGCCGCCACCGCCCCGCCTCCCGACCACCCTCGCCGTCCGCGGCTCCAGCTGACCGGTCGCGGGGTCGCCGATCGGCCCGGCCGCGGCCTGGGGTGTTGTCATATCTGCGGGCCGGCCCACCTTCCGTGACTGCCGGGCGGCGGCCGAGGCGGTGCGATCCGCGGAGTTCGGCGCCGCGGCGATCGACCTGATGCGTCCCCGGGGCCGCGGCTGCTTCCGGACGCGAGGCCCGGTGTGGCTGCAACTGCTCCGGCCCGGGCCGGGCGCAGCGGCTGGTCCGGCCCGGGCCGGCATCGTTCGCGGTGCTGGCCGCGGCCCTACCCCTGAGCGGTCGCTCTGCGCCCGAGTAGCAGCGAGAACCGCATCAGGTCGTCCTCCGCGAGCAGGTCGATCGTCTCCACGGTGAAACCGGCCGCCCGCAGGTCACGCCGCACCGAGCGGGCCGTGGCGGTCCGGTAGTACATGACGAAGGGCGGCGCCACCACGGCGTTGCGGACGACCATGGCCAGGTCGAAGCCGAGCGTCGCCCAGTAGGCGCCGCTGTTCGCCCCCGGCAGCTCGCCCAGCGCGACCGCGAACAGGCCACCGGGCCGCAACGCCCGGTGCACCCCCTCGAAGACCGCCGGTCGCTCCGACGGCAGGAAATGCCCGAGCGCCCCGAACGTCACCGCCAGGTCGAAGCCGGCGTCGAACGGCAGCGCCCGCGCATCCGCCCGCACCAGCGTGGCCTCCGGAACCGCGCCGCGCGCCTCGTCGAGCATGCCGGCACTGAAGTCGACGCCCGTCACCTGCTCCTGGCACAACTTCCGTAACACCGTCAGGCCGGCGCCGGTGCCGGTGCACACGTCCAGCCCCCGGGCGAACGGCCCGGCCGGGATCAGCGCGTCGACGGTCGCCTCGAGGATCTCCGGCGGGGTCCGGAACGGCGTGTGGTCGAACTTCGGCGCCAGGTGGTCGTATCCCCGTTCCACCGAGGTCAACGCCTGAACGCACAGCTCCCGGAGGGACGGACCTTCAGCAGAGAACACCGGCCGAGGCTACCCGCTCACCGCCTGCCCGCGCGCGAGCGCGGCAGGGGCCGGGGACGGCAGGCGCTCGCGGGGCCACAGCCGGGAAACCGAGACGAGCGCGACGATCCGGTCGGCGGCGCGGCCCGCGCCGGAGCCGGAGCCGAGCAGGATCGTGTAGTGGGCGACGTCCGGGACCAGTTCGGCGTCGGCGCCGTCGAGCTGGTCGGCCCGGTGGAGGCCGCCGGGGTCATCGCGCTGGTCGGCCCGGTGGAGGCCGCCGGGGTCGTCGGCCATCCCGCGCGGAGCCCAGAGCAGCGGGGACGTCGATCTCTTCCATGACACGACTGCTCAGTGCGCGGTCCAGCCGCCGTCGATGAGGATCGACGACCCGGTGATGAACTCGGCCGGGGGGCTGCACAGGTACGCCACGAGTTCGGCGACCTGTTCCGGCTCGATCAGCTTCTTGATCGCCGCCCGGTCCAGCATGATCTTCTCGACGACGTCGGACTCGGGGATCCCGTTCGCGGCGGCCTGGTCGGCGATCTGCTTGTCGATCAGCGGCGTACGCACGAAGGCCGGGTTCACGCAGTTCGAGGTGACCCCGTGCGGCGCGCCTTCGAGCGCGGTCACCTTGGAGAGCCCTTCGAGGCCGTGCTTGGCGGTCACGTACGCGGCTTTGTACGGGGACGCGACCAGGCCGTGCACCGAGGAGATGTTGACGATCCGGCCCCAGCCGCGGTCGTACATGTGGGGCAGCACCAGTTTGACGAGCCGGAACGGTGCCTCCACCATCACCCGCTGGATCAGCGCGAATTTGTCGGCCGGGAAGTCCGGCAGCGGCGCCACGACTTGCAGGCCCGCGTTGTTGACCAGGATGTCGACCGGGGCCGGCAGCGCATCCACCGCGTCGAGGTCGGACAGGTCGGCCCCGATCGCCCGGCCGCCGATCGCCGTGGCCACCTCTTCCGCCGATCTCTCGTCGAGATCGACCACGATCACGTCGGCGCCCGCCACGGCCAGCCGCCCGGCGCAGGCACGCCCGATGCCGCTGCCCGCGCCGGTGACCAGCGCGGTCCGTCCTGTCAGGTCGAGGTCGACCACCCGTGCCGTCGTCATGCCGGTGACCGTACGGATCCGCGCCCGTACCGGGGTATGTGGCCGCGCCACACAAGCAGGCGCCAACCCCTGTGATCGTTCTCCGACCTCACCCTGTCCCTGATCGGGGTGGCCGTGCTCGGCGGGGCCGGGACGCGGTGGGGCGCACTGGCCGGCGGCGTCCTCTACGCCTTCCTGGACCAGCGGCCGGCACGGCTCGGCGGGGACCTGCCGGGGCCGTTGAGCGAGCCGTTGTTCATCCTCGGCACCCTCTTCATCCTGGCCTTCCACTTCGCGCCGGGCGGCCTCCGCTCCCGCTGGTCCGCGCTGCAACGCGCGATCCCGCCGCCTAGCATGCCGATGCGCGGAGAAACCTCTATTTCGGAAATTTCCTGCTTTCCAGTGATCCGTCTCCTCCATCGGCGATAGTGAGAGAACAGCTGGGTCGGGGAGCGGGACGGGCATGTCGGTACGGATGTCGGAGCGTGGTGTCGCGGGTCTGCTGGTCGCCGCGATCATGGGGTTGGTCGTTCTCGCCGGGGTCGGATCGGCCTCCGCGTCGGACCCGGTGCAGGCCGTTCCCGGCCTGCTGACCTACGTCGTGGACGACACCGGGTCGGTCCAGAGGATCGGGCCGGACGGCACGATGACGGAGTTGTCCGACCAGGGTGCCAACGGCTGGGCCACGGACGTCGCGATCGCCGACGACGGCATGGTGTACGTCAGCACCATGTCACCGGACAGGATCATCAAGTTCGGACCGGACGGCACGATCGAAGACAGCTGGGGCGAGGGCACACTGACCCAGCCCATGGCGCTCACCGTGGACAACCACGTCAACGCCGTATATGTCCTCGACTTGAGCCCGACCCCGGTGTACCGGATCGGCCAGGACGGCATCGCTACGCGGATCACGGTCGACGGCCTCGCGATGCCGCAGGGTATCGCGGCCGACCCGTCCGGCAATGTATTCGTCGTCGCCGGCGTGCTCGACGCGACGAACATCTTCAAGCTGACGAACGACGAGTCGAGGATGGTGGCGAGCAGTCTCGACATCAGCGGCCCGTCCGGGATCGACGTGGACGCTGACGACAACGTGTACCTGAGCGCCCTTGACCAGTACGTGAAGGTCGACCCCGACAACTCCTCCGCCCAGATCGCACCGGCCGGCTACACCCGATCGATCGCGGTCGACGCTCGCGGCAACGTGTGGGGCCTCGACGCCTCGGCCACGTCGATCAAACACGTCGGCGGTCCCGACGTCCTGCCCGACCTCGACCTGCCGTTCGCGCCGCTGCAGTTCGCGGTGCGGACCGTGCCGTTGCCGCCGGCCTCCGTCCGTGCCGTCGCGCGCGATCAGGGCATCGAAGTTCACTGGAGCCCCGGTGACGCGAACGGATCACGGGCGATCGCCCACTACACCGCGACGGCCGAGCCCGGCGGAAAGTCGTGCACCGGCACCGAGCTGACCTGCACGATCGGCCAGCTGACGAATGGGCAGGCGTACACGGTCACGGTGACCGCGTCGAACACCGGCACCAACGACGTCGGCCGGTCCGCCGCGACCGCTCCGACGGCGTCGACAACCCCGCACACGCCCACCGCCCCGGCCGCGCCGGTCGTCTCGGCCGAGCCCGGCAACGGGCAGGCGACTCTGACCATCACTCCGGGTGACGACGGGGCCAGCCCGATCACCTCCTGGGAGTGGTCGACTGATGGCAGCACCTGGACGCCGTTCGTGCCCGATGCCGCCGGCGACGACCTGACCACCACCATCGACGGCCTGACCAACGGCAACGCGGTGACCGTCCAGGTACGCGCCCGCAACGCCGTCGACCCGGGCGCGGCCGGGAGTGCTCCGGTCACCCCGCGGCCCGAGGTCCCCGGCCCGCCCGCCCTGTTCCAGGCCGGACCGGCGAACACCGGTGCCCGCCTGATCTTCACCCCGCCCGACAACGACGGCGGATCCCCGGTCACCGGGTACGAAGTGCGGATCGACAACGGCAGCTGGCAGCCGGTGGACTACGCGCCGAGCGAGGTCGGCCCGAACGTCCTGGAGGCCCAGCTGACCGGGCTGGTCAACGCGACGGAATACACCGTGCAGCTGCGGGCCGTGAACATCCTGGGCTCCGGCTCGGCGGCCACGGCGCAGGTGACGCCGGCCACCGTCCCGGGCGCGCTCACCTCGGTGAACATCAGGACGGAGAACGACCTCGCCTACGTCGACTTCCTTCCGGCCGCCGGCAACGGCACCCCGATCGTCTACTACGACCTTTCCGTCGACGGAGACCCGTGGATCGGGTACCGCCCGGTGCCCGCCGAGACGGACGGCTGGTTGGAGTTCATCCGCGGCAACCTGGACAACGGACGCACCTACCAGCTGCGGCTACGCGCGGTGAACGGGATGGGCGCCGGCCCGATCTACGAGACCTCCCTGACCACCGTTCCCGGGATACCGACCGCGCTGGTCGCCACACCGACAGCGGGCGGCGCGCACCTCGTGTTCGAGCCGCCGGCCGACAACGGCGGTCCGGTCATCACCGGCTACGACTACTCCGTCGACAACGGCAGCACCTGGCAGCAGTTCACCACGGGGGCGACGGGCAACGGCGCGACCACTCGAGAAGGCGACGTGTACGACCTGATCTCCCGCAGCGTGTACCCGGTCCGGGTCCGTGCGAACAACGAGAGCGGCCCGGGCCAAGGGTCGGAGACCGCCACGGTCACCCCGATCGGGACGCCGCTCGCGCCCACCGACCTGCAGGTCACGCTCGACGCCGACCACATCGTGCACCTGGTCTTCGAACCGCCGGTGGACACCGGCGGAAGCGCGATCACGCAGTACGACGTGACCACCGACGGCGGTGACCACTGGTGGCGCATGACGACCACCGCGACCGGGGACGACGCGACGACGCTGGAGACGACCGTCGACTGGCTGGAGGCCGGCACGATCGGCGAGTTCCAGGTCCGCGCCGCGAACGTGGCCGGCTGGGGTGACCCGAGCGACACGCGCACCTTGGCGTTGAAGTGGCCACCCGGCCCGCTGGGACACCTGGTCGCGCTCCCCGGCGACCACGAGGCAAGGCTGGTCTTCGAACCGCCGCCCGACACAGGCGGAGAAACGATTTCCGGGTACGAGGTGAGCACCGACGACGGCGTCACGTGGACCACGCTCGACGGGGTGACCGAGTACGACGCGGAGAACCTGACCGCGATGCTGACCGGGCTGACCAACGATGTCGAACTGACCGTGCAGCTGCGGGCCGTCAACTCGCTGGGCTCCGGTGAGGCGTGGTCCAGGACGGTGACGCCGTCCGCCGATGCACCACCGATCGAGCTGCCGTCCGCCGAGCCCTCTGACCCGCCCTCCGACCTGCCGTCGGAATTGCCGTCGGAAATGCCGTCCGAACTTCCCTCGGAGTCGCCGTCCGTCGCGGAGTCGCCGTCGCCCGTCGTCACCAGTGAGTCCCCGGTGCCGCAGCCCGTCGTCACCAGTGAGTCCCCGGTGCCGCAGCCCGTCGTCACCACAGCTCCGTCGCCGACTCCGGTGGCCACCAGCCCGGCCGTGTCGCCGTCCCCGTCCGCGGCCAGCCCGTCCCCGACAGTTTCGGCCGGCCCGTCGCCGTCGGCTTCGGCCGGTCCGTCGCCGTCGATCTCGGCCGGCCCGTCCCCGTCGGTTTCGGTCAGCCCCTCGGTCTCGGTCAGCCCGAGTCCGTCGCCGTCGGTCGCTCCGCCGGGCGCGCCCGGCGGAGTCGTCGCGGTCGCCGGCGTCTCCTCGATCGTCGTCTCCTGGGTCCCGCCGGCTGATGCGAGTGGCGTCGCCCGCTATCGCGCCGAGGCCAGCCCCGGCCCGGGCACCTGCACGTCGAGCGGCACCAGCTGCGTGATCGGCGCGGCCGCGGGCACGTCCTACACGGTCTCGGTGGTCGCGCTCGGCAAGGGCGGCGAGTCCGGGCCGTCGGGCGCCTCGAACGCGGTCACGCCCAGCGCCCCGGAGATCCCGGCGACGGTGCCGTCCACCGACAAGAAGCTGGACCAGCCGGCCGGCACGAACAACACGGTGACGCCCGGCGGCACGGTGACCATCCGGGGCAAGGGGTACGCGCCGTTCTCCACGGTCACCGTCACGCTCTACTCCGAGCCGCTGAACCTGGGCACCGCCGTCGCGGACGCCAACGGGGAGATCAGCGTGACCGTCACCATCCCCGACGGGGTGCCCTTCGGTGACCACTCGATCGTCGCCTCGGGCATCGACTCCAGCGGGAAGGCCCTGGTGCGGCGGCTCGACGTGAAGGCGGCGGCGAAGACGACCACCACGACGCCGACGCTGCCGACGACCGGGCCGCCGGTGATCTGGTTGCTCGTCGCGGGAGCATCGTTCGCGCTGGTCGGGGCGGCCGCCCGGGTGCTCGCGAGCCGCCGCTGACCGATCGGGCGGCCGGTCACGGCGTACGCGAACAAGGGTTTTCCGATCCCATTGAAGAGGTCGGATGACCAGGGCACGGGCCGCGGGTCACCAGTGACCGTCCCGGGGGCGCAGAGCGCCCTCCTCCGGACAAGCTCTTGGCAGAGGAAAGCCAACCGCTTCTGGAGGAAGTCATGTCCGAGCCGATCGTCGTTCTGGTCCACGGCGCGTTTGCCGAGTCGGCCAGTTGGAACGGGGTCATCGAGCGCCTGGCCGCCGAGGGTGTGACCGCCACCGCCGTCGCCAACCCGCTGCGCAGCCTGAGCGGTGACGCGCAGTACCTGAGGGACGTCGTCGCCTCGCTCGGCACGCCGGTGATCCTTGTCGGACACTCGTACGGCGGTCAGGTCATCACCGAGGCGGCCGCCGACAACCCGCCCGTGCGGGCGTTGGTCTACGTGTCCGCGTTCGCGCCGGAGGCCGGTGAGACCGCACTCGGCCTGTCCGGCAAGTTCCCGGGCAGCACACTCGGTGACGCCGTCGTCGCCCGTCCGCTCTCCGGTGGCGGCAACGAGCTCTCGATCGACGTGGCGAAGTTCCCGGCACAGTTCGCCGCGGACGCCGACCCGGCGCAGGCCGCACTGATGGCCGCGACTCAGCGTCCGGTCACCGAGCTGGCGCTGACCGGCAGTATCAGCGGCGCCCCGGCCTGGCGCACTCTGCCCAGCTGGTTCGTCTGGGGTGACGCCGACAAGAACATCCCGGCCGAGGCGTTGCGCTTCATGACCGAGCGCGCCTCCGGTGTCGAGCAGACCGAGGTTCCGGGCGCCGGGCACGCGCTGCCGGTCTCGGCGCCGACCGCGGTCGCGCAGACCATTCTCAGCGCCGCCGGCGCTGTCCGTTCCTGATCACCTTTTTCGAGGAGAAACCGCCATGCACAAGAAGATCCGCGTCATCGCCACTACGTCCGCCGCTGTCGTCCTGGCCGCCGGCGCCCTCGCCGGGCTGGGCCCGTCGGCCGCCGAGGCGCACGGCACCGCCGGCCACAAGAAGCCGACCGTGGTGCTGGTCCACGGCGCGTTCGCCGACTCCAGCGGCTGGAACGACGTGGTCCGCCGCCTGCAGTCCGACGGCTATCCGGTCGTCTCGGTCGCGAACCCGCTGCGGGGCGTGGCCTACGACGCCCAGGCGGTCAAGTCCGTCGTCGACAGTATCGGCGGCCCGGCCGTGCTGGTCGGCCACTCCTACGGCGGCAGTGTGATCACCGAGGCCGCCAGTGGTGACAAGGACGTGAAGGCGCTGGTCTACGTGGCCGCGTTCCTGCCCGAGACCGGGGAGACGGCGGCCGGGCTGTCCGGCGAGTTCCCGGGCAGCACCCTGTCGGCGACGCTCAAGCAGGTGGCGTTGCCCGACGGCGGCACCGACCTCTACATCGACCAGGCGAAGTTCCCGCAGCGGTTCGCGGCCGACGTCCCGGCCCGTGAGTCGAAGCTGTTCGCGGTCAGCCAGCGCCCGATCACGGCCGCGGCGCTGAACGAGGCCGAGGTCGGTACCCCGGCCTGGAAGACCGTCCCGAGCTACTCGATCATCCCGACCGGCGACAAGAACATCCCGCCGGCCGCGCAGTACTGGATGGCGTCGCGTGCGCACGCCGAGGTGACGACCGTGAAGGGCGCGTCGCACCTGGTTCTGGCGTCGCAGCCGGAGAAGACCGCGTCGGTGATCGAGAAGGCCGCCCGCGAGAACGGCTGATCCTCATCCCTCGCGGGCCGAGGGCCGGCAACCGCGTCGCCCTCGAGGCCTACGCCGGGCGCGCGATGACCGGCCCGACCCTGGCCGCGCGGCTCAGCGGGGTCAGCACGCCGACCCTGGTCGTCTGGGGTGAGGGCGACCGGGTCGGCGACGTCGACTTCGGTCGCGCCTTCGCCGCCGCGATCCCCGGCGCCGAGTTCACCCTGCTCCGCGACCGGCCACATGCCGCGGACCGAAACGCCGGATACCCTGGTCGAGGCCGTGTGGAGTTTCGCCGGCGCGCACGCCACGAGGAAGCTCTGGGGCGCCGGCAGCAGCGGTCACACCGCTTCAGCCGCCCGTTCCCGCCCCGATCAGCCGATCGAGGACGGAACGGGCAGCCGTCAGCCTCTCGATCGACTCGGTGATCCGGGCGCGCTCACCGACCAGCCCGTCGATCAGTTCCGGACAGGTGGGCGCGATCGTGGTGGCCTCGTCCGGCACGCACGGCAGGATCTCGGCGATGACCGTCGTGCCCAGCCCCGCGGAGAGCAGCAACCGGATGTGACCGACGGTGTGCACGGCCGTCTCCGCGTACTCCCGGTAGCCGCCGCGGCTGCGGCCCGGCGCGAGCAGTCCCTGCTCCTCGTAGTAGCGCAACGCCCGCGGGGACACCCCGGTCCGGCGGGACAGTTCACTGATCCGCACGGTCCGGAGTCGACCACGGCTTGACCTTCACGTCAACGTGAACCCCTAGCGTCGGTCGCATGTCCGATGTCATCGCCGTTCTCGGCCTGGGCCCGATGGGCCGTTCCCTCACCTCGGCCCTGCTGCGTGCCGGCCGTCCGGCCGTCGTCTGGAACCGCACCCCGGGGCGGGCCGGCGACCTGCTCGACCGGGGTGCACGCTGGGCCGCCGGCCCGGCCGAGGCGCTGGAAGCGGCGTCGGTCGCGTTGATCTGCGTCCGGAACTACGCCGCGGTCGCCTCATTTCTGCCGGTACGGACGTCCACCGTGCTCGTCAACCTGACCAGTGGCCGCCCTGCTGAGGCCCGGGACCTGGCCGCGCGTGACCTGCCCTACCTGGACGGCGCGATCCTGTCCCCCGCCCCGGCGATCGGAACGCCGGCCGCGACGATCCTCTGCAGCGGGCCGCCGGACCTGTTCGAACAGGCCGGCCCGGTGCTGCGGGACCTCGCCCCGACCACGGTCCTCGTCGGCGCGGATCCGGGGGCCGCGGCCGCGTACGAGACCGCCCTGCTCGACCTGTTCGCCATGTCGGTCGGCGGGCTGGTCCACGCGTTCGCGATGGCGGACGCCGAGGGCATCGCGCCACGGAGTTTCGCACCTCTCGCCAAGCCGATGGCCGGGCTGCTCACCGAGCAGATCGACCGGTTCGCGGAACAGTTGACCGAGGGCCGCTTCCCGGCCGCGATCTCCAGCGTCGCGTCGATGTCGTCCACGCTGGAGCACCTGGTCGACGCGGCCGACGGCCACGATCTCGACTCGGGTGCGTTGCGAGCGCTGCGGGCCATCGCCGCCCGTGCGGTGGCGGCCGGTCACGGGGACAGCGGTTACGCCGCGCTGAGCACCGTCATCAGAGATCGAGGAGGAGAGCGCGGTGATCGGAGACCTCCGGCTCGGTCATGATCTCGAAGCGCCCGATCGCCGCCACGTCGGAGACCAGTAGGTAGCTCGCGTGCCGCACCGGCTTGCCGTAGTGCGACGTGCGCGTGTCGGCCTCCCCGACCAGGTCGGTGAAGCCGATCTCGGCCAGCATGCCGAACGTCTCGCTCGACGGCAGCAGGTTCAGGTCGCCGCAGACCACGACCAGGTCCTTCGGCCCGCGGAGGCGGCGCAGCAGCGCGACGAGCCGTTCCGCCTGCTGCCGGCGGGCCGGGGTGTCGCCCTTGCCGGCCGGGTCGCGCAAGCCGTGCAGTTGCACGACCCAGACGTTACGGCCGGCGGCGCGGTCGACGGCGCGGACCGCGAGCGCGACCCGGGGACGGTCGTCGGCGGCCCACTCGTCGTGGTCGGTGAACTCGCCGTGCACGAACGTGGAGTCGACGCCGACGACCGGCACGTGCTCGGCGACCAGCGTGGCCACGCCGAAGTCCTGCCGGTGGCCGACGCCCGCGTCGTCCCGCACCGGCCCGGAGTCACTGGCCACGAAGATCGCCTGGTGGTCGGGCAGGGCGGCCCGTACGTCGTCGAACAGGTCGGCGCGCTGAGGCAGGCTCCGGTGCGCGTCCTCGAAGCGTGTCCAGCCGGGCAGGCCGGGAGTGCGGGTCACCTCCTGCAGGCAGACGACGTCCGCCTTGCTCTCCGGCAGCCACGCCACCAACTGGTCGAACAGTGCCCCACCCCAGGCATTCACGCTCGTGATCCGCACGATGCCGACCCTAGTTCACGGCACGTACGATCGCGGCGTGTGCAACGCGGCGTGCGGTAGGTGACGGTGGCGAAAGTGATGGACCGTGCGCTGCTGGCGGACTTCCTCCGGGCGCGGCGCGGAGCGTTGCAGCCGGAGGACGTCGGGCTGCCGCGGGGCTCCCGGCGCCGTACCGGTGGGCTGCGGCGCGAGGAGGTCGCGGTGCTGGCCGGCATGTCGGCCGACTACTACAGCCGGTTGGAGCAGAAGCGCGGCCCGATGCCGTCCGAGCCGATGCTCACCGCCGTGGCCCGGGCGTTGCGGCTCAGTCCGAGCGAACGGGAGCACTTGTTCACCCTGGGCGGGCACGCGGCACCGCGACGGGCTTCGCCCGACGAGCGGGTCAGCCCGACCATCAGGCACGTCGTCGAGCAGTTGGTGGACACGCCCGCGATCGTCTTCTCCCGCTTCGGCGAGGCGCTGCTGCAGACGCCGGCGGCGAAGGCCCTGTTCGGTGATTACACCCGGTTCACCGGGATGGCGCGCTACCTGACCTATCGCTGGTTCACCGATCCGGTCCAGCGTTCGCTGTATCCGCCGGAGGATCACGACGTACGCGGGCGGGTCTTCACGGTGGACTTGCGGGCGGCCTACACGGCTGATCCGGACGGCACCGCCGGGGAGATCGTCGACGCGCTGCTGACGGTCAGCCCGGAATTCGCCGAGGTGTGGCACCGGCACGAGGTGGGCGTCACCCACCACCTCGACCTGAAGCGGTACCGGCATCCGGTGCTGGGCGATCTGGAGATGTACGGCCGGCGGCTGGTTGATCCCGACGAGAATCAGGAGCTGCTGGTCTTCATGGCCGCGCCCGGTTCGCCGAGCGAGGCGGCCCTGAAGCGGCTGACCGAGTGAGGATTCCGGTATCCATGGTCTGACGTACCGTGGACAACCGCGCCATTCCTCCGCCTCCCGTTTCCGGCCACCATTCAGTGGTCGAACCGGGAAGGCGGTGAGCAACGTGGATCGGGAACTACTGGCGTACTTTCTCCGGATAGACCGCGACGAGGCGGAATCCGGCCATCGGGTCAGCCCGTTCCTGGCGCTCGTCGTCGAGCATCTGCCGGAGGATCTCGCGGCGGTGTTCTCCCGATTCGGTGAGGTGTTGCTGCAGACGCGTCCGGCGATCGCCCTGTTCGGCGACTACAGCGGGGCCGACGGGTCGTCGCGGTTCCTGGTCGATCGCTGGTGGCGTGACCCGTCGGCGCGCCGCCGCCTTCTCGCCGAGGCAGGTCCCGCGCACGACCGCCGGCGGCGCTACCGGCATGCCGAGCTGGGCATGCTGACGCTGCATCGCCAGCTCCTGGTGGATCCGGTGGAGCGTCAGCTGCTGCTGATCTTCACCGCGGTTCCCGGTTCCGTCTCCGACGACAAGCTCCGGCGACTGTAGCCCGCCTCACACCGCACCAACTATTGCTTCGAATCCGAAGCATGTTAGGTTCAAATTGCTTCGAGTTCGAAGCAACCATCCGAAAGGTCGTCCCGTCATGAAGGCAGTGCGTTTCCACGAGTACGGCGACCCCGACGTCCTGCGCTACGAGGACGTGGAGCAGCCCGTCCCCGGCGCCGGGGAGGTCCGGATCCGAGTGGCGGCGACGTCGTTCAACCCGGTCGAGGGCAACATCCGGGCCGGCCGCATGCAGGGCCCGATCCCGGTGGCCCTGCCGCACACCCCGGGCATCGACATCGCCGGCACGATCGACGCCCTCGGCGACGGCGTGACCGGGCTCGCCGTCGGCGACCGGGTCATCGGCGCCCTGCCGCTGGCCAGCCGCGGTGCCGCCGCCGAGTACGTGATCGCCCCCGCCGCGATCCTGGCGGCAGCACCCGCGAGTGTTCCGCTTGCCGACGCCGCCGGCCTGCCGCTGGTCGGCCTCACCGCGTGGCAGGCGCTGTTCGAGCACGCGAACCTGACCGCCGGTCAGCGGCTGCTGATCAACGGTGCCGGCGGCGTCGTCGGCGGCTACGCCGTCCAGCTGGCCAAGAACGCCGGGGCGTACGTGATCGCCACCACCGGCGCGGGCAGCGCCGAACAGGCCGAAGCGGCCGGCGCCGACGAGATCCACGGCCCGGGCCTGCCCGAGCTGGCCGAACCGGTCGACGTGGTGCTGAACCTGGCACCGGTCGATCCGGAGCAGCTGGCCGCCACGGCCGGGCTGATCCGTGACGGCGGCGTCGCCGTCAACACGACGGTCTGGATGCCGGCCCCCACCGACGAGGCCCGCGGCGTGCGCGGCATCAACCTCTTCTTCCACCCGGACGCCGAACAGCTCACCCAACTGGTGACGCTGCTCGACTCCGGCGTACTGCGGCTCGGCCCGACCCGGCGGGTGCCGCTGGCCGACCTGTCGCAGGTGCACACCGAGACGCTCACCGCGCCGATCACCGGCAAGGTCGTCGTCCTGGTCTCCCCGGAGAGCTGACCGTCACCCCGCCCCGGCCGCCGACGCCCGACCGATTTGTGGCCGGGCATCGGCACCGGCTTGCGGGGGACGGCATACCTTCCGCCGCCGTCGCGCCTCTGTTGCCGTACCGCGGAATGGTTTTGGATCATCCTGCTCCGGCTCGACAGCAACCAGTTGGCGACGCTGACCCCGTTGCTGCGCCGGCTCGCCGGGTTACCACCCCGGTAGGCGGCCCGGGCCCACCCGGGGTCCGGCCAGTGGTTCTCCCTGGCGTGCCGGGACGGGCTGCGTGTGAGTGTCGTTCACAGGCAGTCCGGCCCGATTTCGTCAGGAGAATTCCGATGCGACTCCCCCAGCTGATCCTGCAGGCTTTCACCACTCTCGGCGAAACGCTGTACCCCGTTGCGCTGCCCGGTCACTTCCCCGGCGCCGGATTCGTGGCGGCACGCGCCCACGAGGAGGCGTACTACCGAGCCGCGTTCGCCGAGATGGTCCGCCGCGAATGGGGCGCCGGCGCGCTCCCGGCCACTTCCTGAAAGGCACCACGGCCCATGCTCCGCATTCTCGTCGCCGCCGCCGGAAATGCGGGACAAGGCCGGTAACCTGCCCGGTTCGTGCGCTCGGCGGCGTTCCGGCGATTCGGTCCGGGCATCATCATGGCGAACCACGCGCAGTCGCTGGACCTGCCCTGAGAAACTCCGCGACGATGTACAGAACCGGCCACCGGTTCCGACTGACGGACGAGAGTTCGCCACCGTCATCGGGAGTCGTCATGCGGAAGATCATCTACTGGGTGCACACGTCGGTCGACGGGTTCGTCAACGGGCCGGACGGAGAATTCGACTGGCCGGTGATGGGCCCGGAACTCTCCGCCTATTCCGAGAGCCTCGACCGCACCGTCGACACGCTGCTGTTCGGCCGCCCGGTGTGGGAGATGATGGTCGGCTTCTGGCCCCACGCCGAGTCGATCTCCGACGACCCGCACACCCGGGCGTTCGCTCCGTTCTGGCGTGCCACCCCGAAGATCGTCTTTTCCCGGACGTACGCGGGGGACGCCTGGACCAGTCGCGTCATCCGTGACGAACTACGGACCGAGGTGCTCGCGCTGAAGGAGCAGCCCGGCGGCGACCTGCTCCTCACCGGCGGCGCGGGGGTGGCGGCGGCACTCACCGAGCTCGGGCTGATCGACGAGTACCACGTGGCAGTACACCCGGTGGTCCTCGGTGGGGGAAAGCGGCTGTTCGGGGAGCCGAAGCAACGGCTCGGGCTGCGGACCGTACGGTCCCGGCCGGTCGACGATCGGGTCGTGGTGACCAGTTACGAGCCGGTGCGCTGACCCGGGACGGCTCGTCCGCCGACGCCTTCACACGCGGCTTCCGGGATGGGGGTTTCTGCGGGGGCGAGTCTTTGGAGCGACCGCTTCGGGGCGGCCGCTTCAGAGACCGGCGGCGCGGACCTCGGTGTGCAGGCTCTCCGCGACCTCGATCAGCTCGTCGAGGCCGCTCGCCGCCGAGGTCAGCGTCACGTAGACATGATCGACGCCGGCCTCCCCGAGCGCCGCCACGTCCTCGACGATCTGCTTCACGTTCCCGGTGTACGGCTGCCTGCCCTCCGACGGCACCTCGGCCAGACTCCGAATCCCCAGCTGGAAGATGCAGCTGATCTCCGACGGGTCCCGCCCGTACGCGGCCGCCTGCGCCCGCAGTCCGGCCAGGATCTCCCCGGCCTGTTGCGGTGGCACGCCCGTGGGCAGCCAGCCGTCACCCCGACGGGCAATCCGGCCCAGCGCCGTCCGGTTCGACCCGGCCAGGAACAACGGCACTCGTCGCGCCGGCTTCGGGTTGACCCGGCTCGGCGCCAGCCGGTAGCGCTCGTTCTCGAACGACACCGGATCCGGCCCCCAGACCGCGGCCGCATAGTCCAGGAACTCGTCCAGCGCCTGCCCCCGCTCCTCGATCGGCCGGGGCGCGGTCGCCGCGAACTCGTCGATCGACCACCCACTGCCCAGCCCCGCGATCACCCGGCCGTTACTGGCGGTGTCCAAGGCGGCCAGCGTCCGGGCCAGCCGGAACGGCAGGTGCAGCCCCGGGATCAGCACACTGGTGCCCAGCTCGACGCGACTCGTCACGGCCGCCGCCAGACTCAAGGTGACCAGCGCGTCCGTGGTGTGCGCATAGCTCTCCGGCCAGGCCAGGTCCGGGACGCCGTACAGCCCGTGCGGACCGCTGGTGTCCTCCGGGGTGAGGATCCGCTCATATGCCCACAAACTGTCATACCCGATCTCCTCGGCCGCGCGGGCAAAAGCGGTCACGTCCCGCCCGAGGTCATACCGGTTCGTCTGTGGAAGATTCACGCCCAGCCGCATGGCGTGCAGCCTAGCCACCGAAAGATCCATTGAGGAGCCTCGAGCCCGTTCACCACCCACCCAGCCGATCCACCCTCCCCCATTCCTCCCATCCCATCCCATGCCGCCGCCCCTCAACCCCGGCCGCCCGCTCCTCGGCCCCAGCCCCCACCCCCGGATCCGTGTCACCCAGCACCTCACCCGGCCGCCCCAGCACCCCGCCGGACCCCCAGCCGAACTCGCCAGGTCTCCGGCCGGCGCCGAGGGTTGCTTCCGACTCGGGATTCTGACCTTCAGCGCCGGCCGGCCGCGTTCCGGGGCGCGCGACCGGGCCGGACCCGCCGGAGGAACGCTCGACCTGCATCAGTGGCGGGCTCGACCGGGCCCCCGGGCCGCGCGAACGACGCTCGGCCTGCAGGAGCCGGGGTGGGCGGCCGGTTCTGATGGGCGTCACGAGGGACGAACAACGCCCATCAGAACCGGCCGGGAGAGGGGGCGTGCTGCCGGCCGGAGCGGCGGCGGCGGAGCCCGGCCCGGTCGACTGCGTGGACGGGTTTGTTGCTCTGAGCGGGACCACCCACGGAGATCGCCCTGGAGGGCTTCGCGTTCCGGGCCGGCCACGGCCCTGCGAAGCCCGGAAGGGTCCCCGCGGGAGCGGCGGACCCGGACCACCGCGGAGGCGGGACATCAGGAATTTGATCTTGATCTACTCGAACGGTCAGCGGCGACGCAGGGTGGTGGAGGGCAGGACTCCGTAGACGTCGCGGTAGCTGGCGGTGAAGCTGCTGTGGCTGGCGAAGCCCCAGCGCATGGCGATGGCGGAGACCGTGGTGCCGGCCGGGTCGGCGGCGAGGAGCTGGCGGTGGGCGTGGTCGAGTCGCACGCGGCGCAGGTGGGTGGTCGGGGTGGTGCCGAGGTGGCGGCGGAACGCGAGTTGCAGGGAGCGGATCGTGACGCGGGCGGCGAGGGCGATGTCGGCCGGGGAGATGTCGCGGTGAGCGTTCTCGTCGATGAAGGTGAGGGCGCGGCGCAGGGCGGCCGGGTGGGCGTCGTGGCGGTCCTCGATGGTGGGGTCGTCCCCGGTGGTGCTGGGGAAGGTCGAGAGGGTGACGGCGGCGAGCATGCGGGCGGCGGCGCCGACGATCAGTGGTTCGCCGGCGGCGGGCTGGCCGGCGATGTTGTCGCGGATGTAGTCGAAGGTGTGCTGCCAGACGACGGCGGAGCGGGCGGAGATCGGGCGGCGGCCGGTGAAGCGGATCGGCCGGGGTGCGCGGCCCGGTGCGGGGTCGGCGACCTCGGCGAGTAGTTCCGGGAGGAAGCAGACCTGTTCGCCGAGGGGGTTGTCGGCGGTGGCGCGGCCGGCCCGGCCCGGCTGGACTGCCATGAGCAGGTCGCCGGGGCCGCTGGTGAGGACGTCGGAGCCGGTTTCGCGGGTGACTCCACCGGAGAGGACGCGGCCGACGGCGACGAGGTTCATCGGCGCCAGGTCGGCGGAGAAGCGCATGCGGAACGTGAACCCGTCGATCCAGATCGGACCGAGGCCGACGTGGGCGATGCGCAGGTAGTGGTCGTCGCCGGTGGCGCGCAGACGCAACCGGCCGTAGCCGCGTTCGAGTTCGGCGACTGCCTCATCGAGGTCGTGCGTCTCGAAAACCTCTGCCATGCGGCTCCGATCGTAGTGACCTCTACGGATACCCATGTGGTTCGCCGAGAAGACAGGTTTCTTCGTTTTTGCACTAGCTCGTGGCGGGTCGAACCGGGACCGTTGACCAGCGGGGCCGACGGTGGGTAAGGGACCGAATTGAGAACCGCTACGGAACGTGATCAGGTAACCGGCGTCATGACCGTCCGGCTGGCCGGCCGACTGGCGCTGGTGTCGGCGGCGCTCGTGCACGACGTGATCGGCAAGGCGGCCGCGGAGTGTCCGGTCGCCGTCGTGATCGATCTCGAGCTCCTGGAACTGGCGGATCCGGGGCTGCTCAGCATCTTCGCGACCGCGTCCCGGCTGGCGCAGGGGCGGTGGGGTGTGCCGGTGCTGCTCTACGGTGCGGACGCCGAGATCTACCGGGAGCTGGGCGTCTTCCGCAGCTTCGTGTCCCTGCACAGGGACCGGTGGCAGGCGCTGGAGGCGGTGCGCGACTTCGTCCCGCGGTGGCGCCGGCACCGTCTGGAACCCGACCCGACGAGCGTCAGGGTCGCTCGCGCCTCGGTCGGCGAGGCGTGCCTGTGGTGGGACTTGCGGCACGTCGCGGACGAGGCCCGGCTGATCGTCTCCGAGCTGGTGACCAACGCGATCGTGCACGCCGGGACGCAGTTCGACGTGATGGTGTCGTACACCGGTCGCTTCCTGCGGATCGCCGTTCAGGACGGGAGTTTCGCGATGCCCCGGATCACCGAGTCGCCGGATGACGCATCGGGGTGGGGTCTGCGACTGGTCACGCAGACCAGCAGGCACTGGGGAGCGGTCGGACTGCCGACCGGCAAGATCGTCTGGGCGTTGCTCGTCACCCGGCCCGTGACGGCCGGCTGGGAGGAGGTCCAGCCGGCCGTCACCGGTTCGGGTCAGGCCCGTACGTCGAACTCGTAGATGCGGGCCGCGGTGTTGCCGTCGTTCGCCGGGGTGACGACGTTGAGCCGGACGTAACGGGCGTCCGCGTCGATCGTCGTCGTGGTGCTGTCGGCGGTGTTGCCGCGCACCTGCGCCCGGGTCGTCCACGTCGTGCCGTCGGTGGAGGTCAGCACGTCGAAGTCCCGGGTGTTCCAGGACGGGTATTCACCGCCGGCACCGGCGTGCCGGATCACCACCGACCCGACGTGTCTGGTGCTGCCCAGGTCGGTCTGCAGCCACTTGCTCGCGCCGGTGGAGCACCACTTGTCGTTCCAGCCGCCGAGCCAGCTGCCGTTGACCGCCTTGTCCGCGCCCTCGGTCGCGCCGCAGGTGGAGTCGGCACTGGCCGGGCGGGTCAGGGCCAGGTCGGTGGGGGCGCTGCTCGATCCGTACACCTCCAGCTCGTAGATCCGGGCGGCGGTGCTGCCGTCGTTGGCCGGGGTGGTCACGTCGAGCCGGACGTAGCGCGCGGTGCGAGCCGGGATCGGCGCGTAGGTGCGGCTTGCCCGGGCCGAACCGACCGTGACCGCGTTCGACCAGGTCGCGTTGTCGGTGCTGGTGGCGATCGTGAACGCGCCGGTGTTCCAGTTCGTCCGTTCACCGCCGAGCCCGGCGTGCTTGACGACGAACGACGACACGTTCTGCGCGGAGCCGAGGTCGACGCTCAGGGTGCGCGGGGTTGCGCCCGTACACCATTTGCTGTTGTCCTTGAGGATGCCGTCGACCGCCTTGGCCGGGGTCTCCGAGGTGCTGCAGGACGCCGCGCCGCCGGTGATCGGCTTGTTGAGGGCCAGGTCCGGCCCGAGGTCGGGCTCAGCCGGCGGCTGCTGGGCGCCGTCGCCGAAGCTGGGCGGCACGTCGGTGGCGCCGGTCCCCCAGGTGCCGGGTGAGGTTCCCATCCCGTACGCGATCGTCCCGCCCGAAGCGATGTCCGGGTACCGCAGGTAGGTGTGGCTCGTCGTGCTGCCGTTGACCGCAAGTGATTGCACGTAACGGCTCGTCGCGCTGCCTCCGGTGATCGTGATCTTGCCGGTCGGCCGCTGGATGACCGCCTGCGGGAAGAGGCCACCGTGCACCGCCAGGGTGTCGGCGCCGGGAGTGACCGGGTAGAGGCCGAGGGCCGACCAGACGTACCACGAGCTGGTCGCGCCGAGGTCGTCGTTGCCGGGCAGCCCGCCGGCGCCGGTGGTGAACGATTCGCTCATCACGCGCCGGACGGCGTCCGAGGCACCGGCCGGCTTACGCGCGTAGTCGTAGGTCCACGGCACGTTGTGCTCGGGCTCGTTGCCGACGTAGTAGTACGGCCGCGACAGCCCGCCGTTGAGCTCGGTGAAGTGGTGATCAAGCCGCTGCACGGCGGTGCCCGGGCCGCCCATCAGCGTGACCAGCGCACCCAGGTTGTGCGGCACCATCCACGTGTACTGCGCGGCGTTGCCCTCGGTGTAGGGGCTCTCCGTCGCCGGGTTCAGCGGCCACGCGAACGCGCCGTCACTGCCGCGGGTGTGGATGTAGGACGATTCGCCGTTGAAGAGGCTGCGCCAATACTGGGACTGCGTCGCATAGGTGTTGTAGCCGGCCGTGTCACCGAGCGCCTTCGCGAACCGGCTGATCGCGAAATCGCTCGACGCGTATTCCAGGGTCTCCGACGGGTTTCCCGGAATGAAATGATTGCTCTCGTAGGTGCCCCGGTTGCCGCGCAGCACGGTTCCCTGCGTGGTGCCGCCGGTGGCGCTCTTCTTCATCAGCGCCAGTGCCGCCGCGGTGTCGAAGTCGCGGACCCCGAACGCGTAGGCACTGGCCACGATGATCGGCCCCGGGTCGCCGGGCATCACGAAGTCCTCGACGCTCTGGTGCGACCATTTCGGCAGCAGGCCACCCTGCTGACCGTCGAGCACCATGGACTTGACGATGTCGGTCATCACGTCCGGCGCGATCAGCGCGGTCAGCGACGCCCACGACCGGTAGATGTCCCAGCCCGAATAGTTCTGGTAGACCGGATGCGTGGCGGAGTGCACGACGCCGTCGAATCCCATGTACTGCCCGTTGGTGTCACTGGCGACGTTCGGGTTCATCAGCACGTGATAAAGCGCGGTGTAGAACTTCTGCAGATCGGTCGTCCCGCCCCCGGTCACCTGAACACGGTTCAGGGCAGAATTCCAGGACCCCAGAGCATTGGCGCGCACGTTCGCAAAACTGCCCGCCTCCGCGGTCGCATTGTTCTGCGCGTTGGCGACACTCACGAACGAGATGCCGATCGTCGCGTTCACGACGGCGTCGGCGGTGGTGTCGAAGGTGACGTACGCGCCCGCCTGACTCCCGCTGACGCTCGTGCCCCCGGCCGTCACGGTCCCGCGGTTGAACGTGCCGACGCCGGTCGGGGTGCGGTCGAACAGGATCGAGTAGTACATCTTGAACGTGCGCCCGCCGCAGAACCCGCCGGCCGTGTGCTCGCCCGAGACCCGGTTCCCGCTGATCGTCACGGTGCCGGCCCGGTCGCCGGTGGCCGAGCGCGACGCGTTGATCAGCACGCGCGCGGTGGTCGAGGCGGGATAGGTGAGCCGCAGCGCGCCGGTGCGGGTGGTGGCGCTCAGTTCGGCGTCCACGCCGTACTTGTCCAGGCGGTTCTTGTAGTAGCCGGGCGCCGCGGACTCGTTCGTCTTCGTGTAGGCGCTGGCGTAGGAGGTCCAGGCGCTGCCCGGCGAGGAGCCGAGGTTGCCGGTGATCGGCAGGAGCGGGATGTCCTCGTTGTTCGCGCAGCCGGCCCCGTTGAAATGGGTGAGGCTGAACGACTCGATGGTCCGGTCGGAGTCGCGGTAACCGGACGGCGAGCCGGTCGGGGTGTCCGGGCTGAACTGCACCATTCCGAACGGCACGGTGGCGCCGGGGAACGTGCTGCCGCCGGCGCCGCCGCCGACCGGGTTCGGTGAGTTGCTGTCGTCGGTCCCGACGAACGGGTTGACGTATCCGGTGAGGTCGAGGTCGGCGGCCAGGGCCGCTGATGGGATCGAGAGGGCCGCGGCGGTGAGGAGGGCCGCGGTCGCGAGGGCACGGATCATTGGTGCCGTCCCTTCGGACATGACATGGGACTGACAGCGTTGTCATAAGCATCAACCTATGTCAATATCCTTCGACGGTTCCGGAACCTGCGCGGCGGTTAGAGCCGCGGTGGTCAGGGATGGGCGAGGCCGCACTCGTAGCCGAGGATGACCGCCTGGACGCGGTCGCGCAGGTCCAGCTTGGCCAGGACGCGGCCCAGGTGGGTCTTCACGGTGCTCTCCGACAGGACCAGGACCGCGGCGATCTCGGCGTTGGACAGGCCGCGGGTGACCAGGGTCAGGACCTCCCGCTCGCGGGTGGTCAGCATCGCGAGGCGCCGGTCCGCGGCGGCCGGCTCCGGGGGTGTGCTGCCCAGGTAATGGGCGATCAGGCGGCGGGTGACGCTGGGGGCGGCGACCGACTCGCCGGCGGCGACGACCCGTACCGCGGAGATCAGGTCGGCGGCCAGGGCGTCCTTGAGGAGGAAGCCGCTGGCACCGGCCCGCAGCCCGGCGAGCACGTATTCGTCGAGGTCGAACGTGGTCAGGATGATCACTCGGGCGGGGTGCGGGCCGGTCCGGATGCGGCGGGTTGCCGTGATGCCGTCGAGGCCGGGCATGCGGACGTCCATCAGGACGACGTCGGGCCGGGTACGGGCGATCACGTCCAGGGCCTGCGCGCCGTCGGCGGCCTCGCCGACCACCTCCAGGTCGCCGGTCTCGTCGAGGACCAGGCGGAACCCGGTCCGGACCAGGGTCTGGTCGTCGACGAGCACGACCCGGACGGTCATCGGCCGACCGGCAGTGTCGCGGTGAGCCGGAACCCGGCCGGGTCGCCGCGCCCGGTCTCCAAGGTCCCGCCGAGCATCGCCACCCGTTCGGCGATGCCGCGCAGCCCGTTGCCGTGCTCTGCCCCGCCGAGCGCCGGGCCGGCTCCGTCGTCGGTCACCTCGACGCGCAGCCGCGACGGCGCGAAGCACAGGCCGACCCGCACGGCCGCGCCCGGCCCGGCGTGCTTGAGCGTGTTGGTGAGCGCTTCCTGCACGATCCGGTACGCCGACAGGTCCACCCCGGGCGGCACCACGTCGGGCACCCCGTCGACGTGCAGTTCGACCCGCATCCCGGCGTCCCGGAGCTGGTCGACGAGGGCCGGCACCGCACCGAGGCCGGGTTGCGGGGCGAGGTCGGCGGCCGGCTCGGTGCGGTTGGCGGCGAGCAGGCGGCGCATCTCGGCCAGGGACGAACGTCCGGTTTCGATCACGTGCTGCAGGGCGGTTGCGGTCCGTTCCGGGTGCCGGTCGAGGGCCGCGGCCGCGCCCTGCGCCTGCACCACCATCACGGACATGCCGTGGGCGACGACGTCGTGCAGTTCGCGGGTGATCCGGGCGCGTTCGGCGGCGACCGCGAGGGCGGCCCGTTGCTGCTGTTCCCGGGCCAGGTCGGCGGTCCGCTGTTCGAGCGTGGCCAGGTGCGCGCGGCGGCTGCGCATCCCGTCGCCGACGGCGAACGCGGCGACCAGGAGCAGCCACATCTCCAGCACGGCCTGGCTGCTGTCCATCGCGGCGTTCGCCCACGTCGTCGCGGTGGAGACCGTGGCCGCTTTCCCCGCGCCCGGCTTCATCGGCTCGGTGACCTGCATCTTGTCGGCCTTGGCGGCCCGCATGTCCGCGAGGTCGGTGCGGATCCGGCCGGTCAGCATCGCCGTCCAGGTCAGCAGCATGACGACAGCGAGCAGCGCGACGGCGACGCGGCGGCGCCGGGCCACGGTCGCGACCGTGTAGAGGACCAGCGGCAGCGCCAGGTCGAGCAGCTGGAACTTGGTCTGCAGCAGCAGGTGACCGGTCGTCCCGGCCGCGGTCAGGGCGAGCGCGAGCAGGGGACGCGATCGGCGGATCAACAGGCCGGCGACGATCAGCGCGGCGAGCAGCCACCAGGCGATGTCCACGGGGACGGTCGCACCGGTCTTCTGATCCCCCATCAGCAGGGACACGGTTCCGGGCCCGACGGTCAGCAGCATCAGCACCGCCGCGAGCACGGCGTCGGTTCGCAGGCGACGCAGCACGTTCCTCATCGTAGGAAGCGGATCGGCCGCCGTCGTCAGACTGAAGTGCTACATCGCTGGTGCCGCGGCCCGGGAGAAGTGCCGACCGCGGTAGGAGGTATTCGATCTCCACGGCCGCCAGGCTGAGGCCATGAACCGGACGACAACCACCACCATGCTGCTGTCTCTACTGGTCACGGCCGGGCTCGCCGGCTGTGGCAACCATCCGGCGCCGACCACCGCGCCCAGCTCCTCCGGGCTGCTCACGCTCGGCCAGGAGTGGGTGCAGTGCCTGCGCTCGCACGGCCTCACCCGGATGCCCGACGCGGAACTGTCCCAGGACGGCTACCTCGAATTCCCGTCCCGGGACTACGACTGGAAGAGCGACCTGGTCAAGCACCGGGACATCATCGACGCCTGCCAGTCCGTCGAGGATCGTTACCCGGCGAACGCGTTCCGGCCCAAGCAACAGTTCTCCGCCGACGACCTGCGCAAACTCGCCGCGTACGCGGATTGCGTCCGGAAGCACGGCATCCCCGCGTTCCCGGACCCGAACGCGGCCGGCGAGTTCGACCTCAGTGGAACGTCGCTCGCCGACGGCATCCCCGGGGCGCTGCGCGATCAGGCCGACGCCGCCTGCCACAGCGTCTGGGACGGCGCCGTCAAGATCACCGGCGGGGCGGGCGGGAAGAAATGAGCCGCCGAGCCGTGGCCCTCGCCGTCGCGGTGACCGCGCCGCTGGCCGCCGGGGTCGCCTGGGCGGTGCACTCCGAGCCGTCGGCCCCATCAGTTGCCGCGGCCGGGATCGCCACCGGGACGGCCACCGCGCACCGCGGCCGGCTCACCCAGACAACACAGGTCAGCGGCGAACTCGGTTGGTCCGGGTCGTACTCGATCGACCATCAGGGCCGGCCCGGCATCCTCACCGCCTCGGCCGCGCCGGACGCGACCATCGGTCGCGGCCAGATCCTCTACCGGGTGGCTGATCATCCCGTTCGCCTCCTGCTCGGCGTCGTGCCTGCCTTCCGCGATTTGGCGTACGGCGTGAGCGACGGCCCCGACGTCGGCCAGCTGGAGCGCAATCTGGCGGCGATGGGCTTCGACCCGGACCACCGGATGACCGTGGATCGCCACTTCAGCGCCGCCACCGCCGCGGCCATCCGCCGCTGGGAGGCGTCGCAGGGCCGACCGTCATGGCAGCGCACCGGCCGTCTTACCCAGGGCGATGTCGTGTTCCTGCCGGTGCCGGTGCGGATCACCGACCGGGAGTCCCGGGTCGGCACCGCGGTCAGTCCCGGGTCCACGGTGCTCACCGCCACGTCGACCGCCCGAGCCGTGATCGCGCAGGTCGACACGTCCGAGCTCGGCGCGATCCACGTCGGCGACCGGGTCGGCGTGGCCCTGCCGGACGCGGACCCGATCCCGGGGCGGGTGACCGAGATCGGTCCGGCCGCGAGCGTCCCGGCCGGCGACCGGGACGGCCCACCGGACGCGAACGCGGCCACCGTTCCGGTCACCGTCGCGGTCCGCCCGCCACGCGGCGTGACCCTCGGGGCGGCTCCCGTGACCGTGGACATCACCACCCGTACGCGGGAAGGAGTTCTTCTCGTGCCGATCGCCGCACTGCTCGCCCGGCCGGGCGGGGGCTACCAGGTGCGACTGGCCGGGGGCGCGTCCGCGCCGGTCGAGCCGGGCTGGTTCGACGAGGCCGGCGGGCAGGTGGAGATCCTCGACGGGCTCGCCGAGGGCCAGACCGTGGAGGTGCCGGCGACATGACCGCCGTCCTGGAACTGCGTGACGTCCACAAGGTCTACCCCGGTACGCCACCGGTCGCCTCCCTGCGCGGGGTCACCGTCACCGTGCACGCCGGTGACCTGGTCGCGGTGCTCGGCCCGTCCGGCTCCGGCAAGACCACCCTGCTGAACCTGGCCGCCGGGCTGGACCGCCCGTCGAGCGGCTCGGTGAGGATCGCCGGAGAACCGGTCGAACGGCTCGGCGACCGGCAGCTCTCCGCGGTGCGCGCGCACCGGCTCGGCGTCGTCTTCCAGCAGTTCGTCCTCCTCGAACGGCTCAGCGCGCTCGACAACGTCGCGACCGGCCTGCTCTACCGCGGGGTGCCCGCACCCGAACGCCGCCGGGCGGCCCGCGCCGCGCTGGACCGGGTCGGGCTCACGCACCGCGCCGAGTTCCCGGCCGCGCACCTGTCCGGCGGCGAACGCCAGCGGGTCGCGATCGCCCGTGCCCTGGTCGGCCGCCCCGCCGTCGTCCTCGCCGACGAGCCCACCGGCAACCTCGACTCGGCCGCCGGGGACAGCGTCGTCGACCTGCTGCACGAACTCAACGCCGACGGCGTGACGATCGTGGTGATCACCCACGACGAGCGGATCGCCGCGTCCATGCGCCGCCGCGTGTCGCTGCGCGACGGGCTCGTGGTCGCCGACACCGGGGACGCGTCGTGAAGTCGCGCCTGCGGTTCGCCGACCTGCTGCCGGTCAGCACGGCCGGGCTGCGCGCCCGCCCCGGCCGGACGTCGCTGTCGATCCTGGGCGTGGCGATCGGGATCGCGGCGATGGTGGCGGTGCTCGGCGTGACCCGGTCCAGCCAGGCCGACGTGCTGGCCCGGATCGACCGGGTCGGGACGAACCTGCTGACCGTCGCCAACGGCAAGACGATCCGCGGGGCCGAAGCCGAACTGCCGGTGACGGCGGGAGCGGCTATCGGCCGTACCGAAGGAGTGTTGTCCGTCGCGGCGACGGCCACCGTTCCGGAACACGTCTACCGCAACGACCGGATCCCGGCCGGTCGCACCGGCGGCCTCTCCGTGCGGGTCACCGACCCCGGGCTGCCCGGCACGCTCGACGCGTCGCTGCTGCACGGGCGCTTCCTGGACGCGGCCCTCGTGCATTATCCGGCAGTGGTGCTCGGCCACTACGCCGCCGGGGTGCTCGGCGTCGCCGACGTCACCGGCGGACCACAGGTGTGGATCGGCGGCCACTGGTTCAGCGTGGTCGGCATCCTCGCCCCCGTCGAACTCGCGCCCGAACTGGACACCGCGGCGTTGATCGGCGCGCCCGTCGCCGGCGAAGTCCTCGGTTACACCGGGCATCCGACCCGCATCTTCGTACGGGCGGAAACGTCCCGCACCGCCTACGTCGCCGGAATGCTCGGCCGCGCCGCCGACCCGGCCCACCCCGAAGAAGTCGCGGTGAGCCGGCCGTCCGAGGCGCTGACCGCCCGCATCGCGGTCACCGACGCGACCGCGGTCCTGCTGCTCGGCCTCGGAGCGGTCGCGCTGCTCGTCGGCGGCATCGGCATCGCCAACGTCCTGGTCATCTCGGTCCTCGAACGACGCGGCGAAATCGGCCTGCGGCGAGCCCTCGGCGCCACGCGCACCCACGTCGGCGCCCAGTTCCTCACCGAATCCGTGCTGCTCGGGGCGGGCGGGGGCGTTGCCGGGGTCATGCTGGGAAGCCTGCTCACCCTGGCGATGGCCACCGTACGCGGCTGGCCGACCCTGATCCCGGCCACCGCTGCCGGCGCGGCCCTGGTCGCGGCCGTGGTGATCGGCGCGTGCGCCGGCCTGTACCCGGCCTGGCGGGCCGCCCGCCTCTCCCCCACCGACGCCCTGCGCAGCACGTGATCGGACGCGAGGGAACCGTCGGCGGATCGCCGCCGGACCGTCCGTGAGCAGGACCGAGTTCCGCCGCTTCCCGGCCACCGGTGTCGCAGCCCTCGACCGGCAGGGCACCAGGATCGCGCTGGATGTGCAGCAGAGCGGCACGCCCGTGGAGGTCCACGATCTGACGAACGGGAACCTGGTCAACAGCATCTACCGGCTCAATTCGAGCCCGGCGATCTTCAGTGCGGATGGCACCGAGCCGATCGTTCCGGAGGGCGATGTGCTCGCGGATCACCCGCTGGGTGCCGACGTGGCACTCCGGCGGGTCTGCGACCTGGTCGGCCGGGATCTCACGCGAGCCGAATGGCAGACCTACGCGAGTGGCTTCCCGTACCGCCGGATCCGCGCGTGACCGACGGTCCTCCCCGACCCGGAGGAGGACCATCGGGGCATCAGCTCAGGTTGCAGGGCTCGGCGAGCGGCTCGACCCACTTGTTCATCTCGGGTTCGAGCTTGGAGTCGACGTCCTTGACCGTCTTGAACTTCGCGAAGAAGGTCTCGTCCTCGGCGGCGGCGTCCATGCGCTTCTGGACTTCCCGGCCGGCCGTGTTGATCTTCGGGTCCTTGGCTTTCGCGGTGAGGTCGGTCAGGCTCTTCGCCACCGCTTTGAGGTTCACACCCGCCGCGGCCTCGGCCTTCTTCGCCGCGCTGGTCTGCTTCGCCGTGGTGTAGCCGATGCGCTCGCCCAGCTTCTCGCCGAACGCCTCCATCTTCTTGCCGCTCAGCAGGGCGACGACCGCGTCACAGGTCTTGCTGGTGTCGGCCGAGTAGTCGACGGATGGGCTGGGCGCCGCGGCGGCCGCCTTCGTCGCGGCGGGCGCCGCGGCCTCGGTGCCGGCGTCGGTGCTGCTGCCGCAGGCGGTAGCGGTGAGCAGCAGCGCGCCGGTGGTGGCGGCCAGGATTACGCGCTTCATGAGGTGGATCCCCGCACTTTCAGAAAGATCAAGTCGAGGAAATATAGACGAGCCGGCATCGGTGCCGACAGCCAGCCCTTCGTGCCGGCACAGGCACACGATCGGCTCACCGACCACCTCAAAAGCGGCTTTTCTGACTCGGCCGCGCGGCCGGAAACGGGCTGAGCAATCCGTCACGTGGCCGCGCGCCCGGAAACGGGCTGAGCAACCCGTCACGGTGGCCGCACACCCGGAAACGGGCTGAGCAACCCGTCACGGTGGCCGCGCGGCCGGAAACGGGCTGAGCAACCCGTCACGGTGGCCGCGCGGCCGGAAACGGGCTGAACAGCCGGTAACGGTCGCGCGGCCGGTCAGCCGGGAAGAGGCCGGGCCAGATGCGCGGAGAGCCAGTCGAAGGCCGGGCTCTCCATCTGCCGCCACACCGCGAGGCTGTGACCGCCGTGCGGCACGATCGCCGTCGTCACGCTCAGCGGTTCCCGGCCGAGCCGGGCGATGCGCCGCGAACCGTCGCGCGCGGCGTGGTCGTCGTCGGCCCAGCCGACCCACAGGGCGATCGGCGGCTGCGGCCGGTGCGCCAGCTGCCACGCGACGTTGTTGCTGGTCCGCTCGCTGCGGTCGCCGACTTTGATGCCGGGGTCGGCGTATCCGGACAGGCTCGCCGCGGCGGCGTACCGGTCGGGGTGCCGCAGGGCCAGGTTCATCGCGCAGAAGCCTCCGGCGGAGAAGCCGGCCAGACCCCAGGCGCTCGGTTCCGTCCGCACCCGCAGATTCTTCAGAGCCCATTCCGGTACGTCGTGGGTCAGATACGTCTCGGCCTGCGGTCCACCGGTGAGGTTCGTGCACTCGGTGTCGACCAGGCGCTGCGGCGTCAGATACGGCAGCAGTACGACGGTGGGTGACATCCGTCCCGCCGTGATCTCCCGGTTCAGGTGCCCGGCGATGTCGAGCCGCTCGGTCCACGTGTTCGGCGCGCCCGGATAGCCGTGCAACGCCTCGATCACGGGGAACCGCAGGTCGGGCCGGCTGGCGTAGGCCGCGGGCAGGTACACGCCCATCGGCATGCTGATGCCGCTGGACGGGCCGTTCACGACGTACCAGATGATCCGTCCTTGACCGGAGACACCGGCGGATGAGGACGTCGTCACGGACGCCGCGCCGACCAGGTCGCCCCAGCTCGGGTAGGTCTCGGTGAGGCGGTTGACCTGCAGCGCCGCCGCCGCGGTGACGCCGAGCACGACACCGGTGATCAGCACCGACCGGCCCCGCCAGCGGATCCGGTGCCAGAGCAGGGCCAGCGTCACCGTCGCCAGCAGCACGAATCCGACGGTGACCGCGATCGTCGAGGACGCGTCGATCTTCACGACGGCAGCTTCCGCGGGGCGGCCAGCGGCGCCGGGAGTTGCCGCGCGGCCTCGTCGAACGAGCCCAGCGCGCGGCGGCCCGGCCAGGTCTCGCCCGGCCCGGCGACCACCGCGAACGTGTCCGCGGCGCGGAAGTCGCGGCCCAGCTCGGCCGGCACCGCGGCCAGCGACTCGGCACTCGTCTGCCCGCTCGGCGCGAGGACGACCGAGAGCACCCCCTCGGTCGGCTTCGGCGCGACCCCGGTCAGCACGATGACCACGGGGAAGGTCCGATCCGGATACTCCAGATAGTCGGGCGGCACGACGACCGCCGGCGTGGCGGTCAGGTGCCAGCCCTCGGAGCCGGCCGGGTTCCACGGGATCGTCGCGCCGGCGGTCAGCGAATCGTCGAGGCGCCCGGCGGTCGGGGCGGTCACCACCGAGATGTCGGGTGTGCCGCCGAGCGCCTTCCAGGACGGGTAGAAGCGCGCCTCCCGGTTCACGATCAGTCCGGTCTCGGCCACGACCAGCACCTCCAGCAGGATCAGGCCCACGATGCGGATCGGCAGGTGCCGCCACCAGCGCACGGTCGCGACGACCGCGGCGATCGTCAGCGTCCCGGCGAGCAGGATCAGTGGCAGCCCGGTCAGCCTCACGCGGCCATCTCGGGGTGCCGGGCCCCCGAGGCGATCTCGGCCGGTGCGCCCGGCACCGGCAGGAACGACTCGGCGCTCAGCGCCGCGATGGCGATGCGGGGCAGGTCCCGCGCCGACGGGAAGCAGAGGAAACGTGGCTGCCAGTCCGGCAGGTACTTGGCGTTCGCCCGGTACAGCGACTCGATCTGCCACAGCCGGGAGGCGGCCCGCAGGATCCGCGACCACATCCGGATGACCGGCCCGGCGCCGAGTTCCTCGGCCCGGGCGAAAACCGATCGCAGCACGGCGAAGTTCAGTGAGATCCGCTGGACGCCCACGGTCCGCGCGGTCTCGATCGCGGCGACGACCATCAGCTCGGTCAGGCCGTTCGGCGCGGTCCGGTCGCCGCGCATCAGGTCCAGCGACAGGCCACGACGCCCCCACGGCACGAAGTGCAGCAGCCCGCGCAGCACGCCGGTCTCGTCGCGGCAGAGCACCAGCAGGCAGTCGCCGTCGGCCGGGTCGCCCAGCCGGGACAACGCCATCGAATAGCCGCGCTCGACCTTGCCGTCCCGGAGGGCGTCGGCGCAGCTCACCGCCTCGGCCAGGACCTCCGGGGACAGGTCGCTCTGACGGCTGACCGTGCACGTGAAACCGGCCCGGCGCATCCGGCCGACGGCCTGCCGCACCCCGCGCATCGCGCGCCCGTCCAGCGAGAAACCGGCCGGGTCGACAATCGCCTCATCGCCCAGTTCGATCACGTCAAGACCCGATTTGCGGTACGCCTTGCCGCCGCTCGTGCCGCAGGCCAGCACCGCCGGGGTCCACCCGTGGGCAGCGCAGTCGGCGAGCCACTGGCCGATCGCCCGTGGCCATTCCGACGGTGGGCCGATCGGGTCACCCGAGGCCAGGCTCACCCCGTTGATCACCCGGTACGCGATGGCGGCCTTCCCCGACGGTGCCCAGACCAACTGCTTGTCACTGCGCAGCGCGAAATAGCCGAGGGAGTCGCCGTCGCCGTAGCGGTCCAGCATCTCCCGCAGCCGGGCCCGGTCAGCGGCGGCCGTGCGCGCGACACACGCGCCGGAGCTGGGACGCAGCAGCAGAAGCGCGCCCGACGCGAAGGCGAGCAGCCCGAACGCGCCGGTGGTGATCGACACGGTGAGCCCGCCCAGCGGCGACCGGAAATGCACCGGGCCGGTCACCCCGATCAGGCCCAGCGCCGCATGCTCGGCCCAGGTGAGCACACCCGGACTGCCGTCGAGGTGATTGACGCGTACCGCGATCTCGGTGATGCCCAGCGCGAAGCCGGCACCGAGGAACGTCACGCAGGCGCGCAGGGCCCGCCACCGGTTACGCCGGTCGCCCACCGCGGTGAAGTCGTCACGCCGCGCCACCAGCAGCGCGGCGATGCCACCGGCGAAGATCGTCGGCACCAGGCCGCCCTTGATCGCGTGCAGGCCGACCCCGATCAACGACAGGACCAGCGCCAGCTGCCAGGCCCGGCGCTTGCCCCGGCGCAGACCCGAACCCAGGTAGACCAGCAGCACGCCGACGACCGCGGCCGCCACCCGGGCGGTGATCAGCCCCGCGGTCGGGATCATGTGCGCCAGCAGCGAGAAATGCTGATGCCGGGGCGGCAGCACGGAGAAGATCGCACTGACCGCACCGACGAACTGCACCAGCCGCGCCACGACCCGCCGCGACGACGGCGGCCGCACCCACCGCGGCGAAACGTCCTCGCGCGTGTCCCCCGTGATCGACATCCGTTCTTCCTCCCCCGTAGCGCTGCCTCGTGAGCATGCCGAGCGCATGCAAGTCATCCTGCTCGGCGGGCGCCAGGGAGCCATCCGTCCAAGGTCTATGCCCGGGACGTGGCACTACGACTTTCGGCCGAGACAGCAGGTCCGCCGTAGGCAATGGCACACTGGCGCGGTGAGGGACTGGTCTTACTACGGTGCCGCCCACCGCTACGACATCCACGGCGACCCCGACGCCGAGCAGCGCTGCACCGAGGTGATGCGCGAACTGCGGTCGGCGGGCGACGAGGACGAGTTGCGGCGCCGGGCCGACGCCGGCGACCGATGCGCATTCATCGCTCTGCTCGAGATCCTGGTCGACGCCGACCGGCTCGATGAGCTGCGGGCCAGGCAGGAAGCGGGGGACGACCGGGCCGGCGCGACCCTCCTGGAAGTGCTGGTCCGGCAGGAGCGCGAGGACGAACTCCGTGACGAGGTCGCCGCCGGCCACGACGTCATGTGGCTGCTGGACTATCTCAGCGAGCGGGGGCGGGCCGACGATGCACTCGCCGCTCTGCGGCAGTGGGCCGAGGCGCATCCGGAGCTGGACCGGCTGGCGCACGCGCGGCGCCTCGACCTGTTGATGGCCCACGGTCGTGTGGACGAGGTCCGCCGAGCCGCCGAGTCCGGCGACCACACAGCCGTCCGACGCATGCGCGACCTGTCCCGGCGCACAGCCGCCGAAATGCCCGGAGCCTGATGACGTCAGTGCCGGCCTGAGCCGTATCGTTCGGCGAGCGCGCCGCCGATCGAAGGACTGACCGCATTCGCGCCGGACCTGGAAGTGGTCGTCCGGACTGCGGTCATTGGATCCAGCAGGAGAAGCCGGACGAAACGACCGAGGCAATGCTGAACTGGCTGGCCCGGCGGGATTCGGGCGCCGGGGTTCTGCAGTACGGTTGCGCGAGCCCTCGCCTCGACAAGGAGTCCGCATGACTGTCCATGACTTCACCGTCAGCACGGCCGACGGTGCGAAGCAGCCGCTGAGTGACTACGCCGGCCGGGTTCTGCTCATCGTCAACGTGGCGAGCAGATGCGGCATGACCCCGCAGTATGCCGGGTTGGAGGCGTTGCACCGCGAGTTCGGCGAGCGGGGCCTGCAGGTGCTCGGGTTCCCGTGCAACCAGTTCGGCGGGCAGGAGCCGGGCACCGACGAGGAGATCCAGGAGTTCTGCTCGGTCAACTACGGTGTGACGTTCCCGGTCTTCGCCAAGGTGGACGTGAACGGGCCGGAGGCCGCGCCGCTCTACGAGTTCCTGCGGGCGCAGGACGGTGGCGACGTGCGGTGGAACTTCACGAAGTTCCTGGTCGGGCGGGACGGGGCGGTGCTCCGGCGGTATGAGCCGAACGTCACCCCGGAGGAGATCGGCAAGGATCTGACCGAGGTTCTGGGCTGACGATGGCGGCGGACGAGCGCGGGGGCACACCGGTCGGGCGGCGGGTCGTCCTCGGTGTGCTCGCGCTCGGGGCTGCCGGGGTCGCCGTCGGCGCGCGGGTGCAGAAAGCCACCGACGGGGTGCTCGCCACGGTCAGCAGCAAGGATCCGACCGGGTTGACCGGGCTGCTCCCGGGTGGGGGTGGCTTCCGCTTCTACTCGGTCGCGTCGAGCGTGCCGCACCGGTCCGCGGACGAGTACCGGCTGACGGTGGACGGGCTGGTCGAGCGGCCCACGGCGTACACCCTGAAGCAGTTGAGAAGTGAGATGCCGAGCACTCGCCTGGTGCGGGACGTCCAGTGCGTGACCGGCTGGCGCGTGCCGCAGACCGCGTTCACCGGTGTCCTGCTCGGCGATCTGCTGACCGCGGCCGGTGTCCGGCCGGAGGCGACGGCGCTGCGGTTCACCTGCTTCGACGGGGTCTACACCGAGAGTCTGACGCTGGAGCAGGCGCGGCGGCCGGACATGCTCGTCGCCCACAGCATGCGGGACGAGCCGATCACCGACGCGCACGGCGGCCCGGTCCGGTTGTATGCCGCGCCGATGTACTTCTACAAGTCGGCGAAGTGGCTGGCCGGGATCACGGTCACCGACGAGGTCACTCCCGGGTACTGGGAGAGGCGCGGTTACGACGTCGACGGCTGGGTCGGCCGCTCGAACGGGCGTGATGACCATCCCACCTCGTGACGGGTCGCGGCGGCGCTTCACCGTCGCCGAGCGCTGGATTCATCGATCAACCGCAGGCTTGTTGGGTACGACCTTGATCACCGCCGCGTTCCTCTACCTGCCGATGCTGAGCGAGTTGGCCGGCCGGCGCTACCTGCTCGTCACCGTGCACGAATGGTCGGGCATCGCGGCGCCCGTCCCGGTGCTCGCCGGGCTGCTGTCCCGGGCGTTCCGCGCCGACCTCGCCCGGCTGAACCGTTTCGGTCAGCACGATCGCGGCTGGTGGCGGGCGGCGCTGCGCCGGCGCCCGCACCCGTCGGGCAAGTTCAACGCCGGCCAGAAGCTGTACGCGTCGCTGCTCGCCGGTGGCACGCTCGTCATGATCGGCACCGGGCTGATCCTGTGGTTCCCCCGGCTGGCGCCGCTGGTCTACCGCACCGGGGCGACGTTCGTCCACGACTGGGGTGCGCTGCTGCTGGGGGCGCTGGTCGCCGGCCACATCGGGAAGGCGTCCAACGATCCGGAGGCGCGGGCCGGGCTGCGCACCGGTTTCGTCTCCGACGCCTGGGCCCGCCGCCACCACGAACTCTGGGAGGAATAGCTCCCGCCCTGGTCACCGCCCGCGGTCGACCCTCGCAGCACGGTGCGGACCTGGCCGACCGGCAGAGGCGCATCACCGCTGCGGCAGCACCCCTGCCACCCAGCCGAGCGCGAGGCCGGCCGGCAGAGGCGCATCACCCCGGCGGCAGCACCCCTGCCACCCAGCCGAGCGCGAGGCCGGCCGGCAGAGGCGCATCACCCCGGCGGCAGCACCCCTGCCACCCAGCCGCGCGCGAGGCCGGCCGTCAGAGGCGCGTCGCTCCCCTGCCGGGTCATGATCATGGTCACGGGCCGGGGCGGGAACGAAGGGGCCGGGCCGGGCGTTGACACAACCCATGACGAGCACTTTCTCGGCGAAGCCGCGCCTGTCCGTTCTTGACCTCGCGCCGATCACGCCCGGCGGCACCGTGGCGCAGGCGTTCGAGAACTCCGTGGCGCTCGCGCAGGCCGCCGAGCGGCACGGTTACCAGCGGGTCTGGTACGCCGAGCACCACAACATGGCGCGGATCGCGTCGAGTGCGACGAGCCTGCTGATCGGGCACGTCGCCGGGAAGACGTCGACGATCCGGCTGGGTGCGGGCGGCATCATGCTGCCGAATCACGCGCCGCTGACGATCGCCGAGCAGTTCGGGACGCTGGAGTCGCTGTACCCGGGGCGCATCGATCTGGGCCTGGGCCGCGCGCCCGGAAGTGATCAGGTCACGATGCGGGCGATGCGCCGGAGTCCGATGTCGGCGGAAAGTTTCCCGCAGGACGTACTCGAACTGCAGGGCTACCTGAGCGACGAGTCCCGCGTCGAGGGGGTCCGGGCGACGCCGGGCGCGGGGACGAACGTGCCGCTCTACATCCTGGGTTCGTCGATGTTCGGGGCGAAGCTCGCCGCCGCCTACGGGTTGCCGTATGCGTTCGCCTCGCACTTCTCCCCCGGGCTGCTGCACCAGGCGGTGGCGCTCTACCGCGACGAGTTCACCCCGTCGAAGCAGCTGAGCGAGCCGCACGTGATCGCCGGCGTGAACGTGGTCGCCGCCGACGAGTCCGAGAACGCCCAGCAGCAGTTCGCCACCACGCGCCGCACGCTGGTGCGCGGCCTGATCACGCGGTCGACCGGCCCGGCCGACTACACCGACGAGGAGATCGACGAGTTCCTGACCACGCCGAACGGCCGTCAGCTGGCCTCGATGCTGACCTATGCCGCGGTGGGCACGCCGGCCGAGGTGGGCGCCTACCTGACCCGCTTCGCCGAGGAAGCACAGGCCGACGAGCTGATCATCGCCCATCAGTCGCCGCTGATCGCCGACCGCGTCCGTTCCGTCGAGCTGACCGCCGCCGCTCTCCTCTGAGACAAGTTCAACCGATTGCGCGTACGGCCATGGCCGAACGCACCGGCGAGGCGACCGCCGGCTTCATCGCCCGGGTCACGGACGACGCCGCCACATGACCCGGCGTCAGCGGTAACCGCGCTGGCCACGACGGGCCCGCGCCTTCTCGATCTCGCGGATCCAGGCCTCCGACGCGCGCTGGGCACTGCTGGTCACCCAGCCGGCCGTGCTCAGCGCGATCACGACCGCGCCGGTGAGCAGGTCGTTCCAGGTGGCGCCGGCCGAGTCGGCGTAGCCGCGGACGAACGGCGACAACATCACCCAGACGCCGATCACCGCGGTGACCAGGCTCAACCGGGTGGTGCCGGCCGGGTGGACGGCCCGCGTGTAGCCGAGCGCGACCAGCACCAGGCCGGACAGGACGTCACTCCAACCGGCGTACGGCGCGATCGCCGCATGGTGGTCGAAGATCAGCGGCCCGACGGTCAGCCAGCCGCCGGCCATCACCAGCAGCTCGCTCGGCGTGTGGCTCATCTCGACCACCACCCGCCGCCCGCCGCGGATCGGATGCCAGTGTCGAAGAGGTGGACTCAGGTGCATGGCTCTCCCCCGTACCGATGCCGCCGCCGGTCTCCTGCCGGAAGCTTCCCACGCCAGGATGCTCGCGCGGCTCGTTTCCGGCCGTTACACAAAACGCCGCCCCCGGCCGTCTAGGAGGCGGGGACGGTGAGCCACCCCTCACCCGACCGGGCATCGGAGCCGGGGCACGCAACCGCCTGCCCCGGCTCCGTTCTTCACGATCAAGATCACGACCAGTCGCGCGTACGCCCGTGAGCCGCCCGCCGGGTGACAGCCCTCGCCCGCCCGGTCCGGCCGTCGCTATGCTGCTGGCACCATCGGACGGCTGAACAGGGAATCGACATGATCGGCGGCGCGCTGCGGTTCGAGATCCTCGGCCCGCTCCGGGCGTACCGTGACGGTCAACCGGTCGATCTCGGGCCACTCACCCAGCAGGCCGTCCTCGCCCTCCTCCTGCTGCACGCCGGCGACCCGGTGCCGATGGGCCGGATCATCGAGGCACTGTGGGACCACGACCCACCGGAGAACGGCGTCGACCTCGTACAGCGGTACATCGGCAACCTGCGACGGGCCCTCGACCCGGAACGTACGTCGCTGATCGCGCTGACCGAGGGCGGTTACCTGCTCCGGGTCAGCGACAGCGCCATCGACGCCGGCCAGTTCCGGGCGGTGCTGGCCCAGGCCCGCGCCGAGCAGCGCACCGGGCAGTTCGACACCGCGACCCTCGAAGTGCGGCGGGTGCTCGGGAACTGGGCGGGCGAGCCGCTGACCGGGTTGACGGGGGCGGTGTTCGAGGCGGGTCGCGCGCGCCTCAACCGGGAACGCGCCAGCGCCTCCGAACTCCTGGCCACACCCCCACCGACCTCGGCCCCTGCCCCGATCCAGGCCCCGATCCAGGCCCCGGCCCCGATCCAGGCCCCGGCCCGCGCCCCGGCCCCGATCCAGGCCCCGGCCCGCGCCCCGGCCCCGATCCAGGCCTTCGCCGAGCCGGCCTCGGCTCGCACCGAGCCGGCCGTAACCCGCGCCGAGCTGAACCCGACCCGCACCGAACCGGCCGCACCCCGCAGCGAGCTGCACCCCACCCGCACCGAACCGGCCGCACCCCGCAGCGAGCTGCACCCCACCCGCACCGAACCGGGCCCGACCCGCGCCATGCCTGCACCACAGCCAGCCGCCACCCGTGGCGTTCCGGCAGCTCAAGCGGCTGCGACGCGGCCGATGCCCACATCTCAGCCGGCTGCGAGGCGCGCCGTCCCGGCCGGCGTCGAGCCGACCGCCGTTCAGCAGGCCGGGCCCGTCGAGCGGACCGAGGCCGAGCCGGTCGCCGACGCTGAGACGGTTGCGGGGTCCGATTACGCCGAGCCGGTCGACCCGTGGGCCGGGCACGACCTGTTCCCGCCGGATCCGCTGCGGTTCTGACCGGAACCGATCAGCGGTAGGGGTCGTTCTCCGGGTCAGGCTGGACGCGGTTGTGCCGGGCGAGTCGCAGGCCGATGAGCGACAGAGCGATGTAGCCGCCGAGGTGCACGACGTACCCGCCGGGCAGCACGCGCAGCGCGCCGGGATCGTGGTTGATGAGGAGCCGGATGCACCCCTGCGCCCCGTAAGCAAGCAGCAGCAGACCGAAAACGAGCCATACCGCCTGGCGCATCGTCGCCTCCCCGGAGACGACACTAGGCCGCGCTCAGCCGCCCGAGGACTGGTTCGGCAGAAACCGGCTCGGCCCGGTGCAGGAACCCGGCCGCGGCTCGGCCGCCGATCCCGCCCCCGACCACCGCGCTGCTCGGCATGCCGCCGATCATGACGTCTTTCGACGGGCAGCCGGATCAGGTGAGGGTGAGCGCCGGGACCGGACCGGTGCCGGCCGGCTTCGGGGCCGGGCGTTCCTTGCAGTCGGTGGCCACGTCGAAGGTCCGGCCGCCGGGCAGCCCGACGGTCGCCGCGTCGAAGGCCTGGCCGCCGGGCACCGCGACGGTCGCCATGTCGAAAGTTCGGCCGCCGGGCGGCGTGACAGCCGCCATGTCGAAGGTTCGGCCGACCGGCAGCGCGACAGCCGCCATGTCGAAGGTTCGGCCGACCGGCAGCGCGACAGCCGCCATGTCGAAGGTTCGGCCGACCGGCAGCGCGAAGGTGGCGGCGTCGAAGGACCGGCCGATCGGCAGCGCGACGGTCGCGAAGCCGGGCCTCACCGGCGGCACGCGCCGCACGACCGCGATGGTCATCAGCCCGTAGACGACGGCCGCCGCGCCGAGCAGGGCGGTGATCGCGCCGGGGCCGCAGAAGACGGCGAACACCGTGGCGCCGATCGCCCAGGGCAGCACGCTGACCCGACGCGGGCGGCCGGCGACGACCTCGGCGGCCGCTGCCAGCAGCATCCAGCCGAACAGCGCCCCGACCGCCGCGCCGGGCGGGCCGAACCCGGCCGGGCCGGTGCCGACTCCCAGCAGCATGGCCGAGGCGGAGACGATGAGGTACGCCGTCGGGGTGCGACCGATCGGTCTCCGGGGGCAAGGCTCGAGGCACATGCCCACAGTGAACCCAGGAGACGGTCGGCATCGGCATGACAGAAACTCGACTGGGCACGAATTCCGGAGTCAGCGACGGCCGGATCGCGGCGCCACGGCCGGGCGGTGAACGACGGTGACACCCGCTCCGGCCGTGGCGTCGCGGGGCTGATCAGGCACTGCCCGCCTGGTCAGCCCGGTGACGGTCAGTGGGTGCGCGGGTCGTGGTCGTTGCTGCGGCTGCCGGCCTTGGCCAGGCCACGGCTGATCATGTATCCGACAGTGAGCAGGGTGATGTACCACCACGCCTTGTCGGCCGCGAAGTAGTCGGCGCCGTTCTCGGCGTTGCCGTCGCCGAGCACCTTCGAGGCGATCAGGACGCCGATCACGGCCAGCACGTAGACGGCCAGCTCGGTGGTCTTCCAGGACGGCTTGGTCTCCTCGCCGCGGGACCGGTGGACGAGGTGGTCGGTGCCCTCGGTGCGCGGGTGGGTGGTCATGGCCATGTCAGTTGCTCCCTGAGTTCGTGGTCGCCGGTGTGCCGGTGCGGTGTGTGCCACCGGCGTTACTCAGGGACTACCCACCGTCGTGGACAAAACCGCCTCTTGTCCCCCATACGGGTGTGCCTCAGTCGACGCCGGCGATGTAGACGGTGTTGGCCGACCGTCCGCCGGTGAGCGGGTTGGGGAACGTCACCACGTGGGCGGCGGCGGTGGCGAACGGCTGCCGGAGCGTGGTCAGGAACGTCTCGTCGGGCGCGTCGTCGGACCAGAGGCCGAACACGCCCCCGGGACGTAGCCGGCCGGCGAGGCGTTCCAGGCCGTCCGGGGTGTAGAGCGCCGCGTGGCTCGGGTCGAGGACGTTGACCGGCGAGTGGTCGATGTCGACGAGGATCGCGTCGAAGCGTCTCCCCCGGTCGGCCGGGTCGAAGCCGGCGCCGTCGCGCAGCAGGGCGAAGAAGTCACCGTGCAGCATCGTCGTACGCGGGTCGGTGGTCAGCTCGCGCCCGTGCGGGATCAGATCCTCGCGGTGCCAGTCGATGACCGGCGCGAGCGCCTCGACCACGGTCATCGAGCGGACGCGGGAATCGGCGAGCACGGCCCGGGCGGTGTATCCGAGACCGAGTCCACCCACGACGACGTCACCGGGCCGGTCCGGCAGGGCGGCCAGGCCGAGCCGGGCCAGCTCCTCCTCCGCGACGGTGAACAAACTGGACATCAGGTATTCGTCGCCGAGCTTGACCTCGTACACCTCAATCTTGGTCGTGGGTTCCTGGCGGCGACGCAGGCTGATCTCGCCGATGCGGGTGGGGGCCCAGCCGAGCTCGGCGAACACGGGTCTCCTCGGGACAGACGGGACGGGAACACCGCTGACCTTAGATGTGACCGGGGTCACGGTAAAGCCCGCCACCCCGGTCGTCGCCCGTTCGGCGCGCTTCTATGCTCCGGCCAGGGACCAGACCGCGGCGGCGATGGCGTTCGAGCCGAGGGCCATACTGCTGGTGCTGACGTCGGTCAGGTCGTCGCACGCCTTGTGGTAGCAGGCGCCGAGCGCGCTGAGGCTGCGGACCGAGCTGACGCCGGTGACCTTGACGCCGGCCCGCTTGAACGCGGCGTGGTCGGAGCGGTCGTCGGTGTTCAGTGACGGGTTGACCGTGATCCCCTGCGACGTGAAGTAGGTCTGGAACGGCGCGTTCAGCCCGTTCGACTGGCCCTCGACGTAGAGGCTCCAGCCCACCGTCCGCCCGTTCTCCGGCTTGTTGCCGATCATGTCGAAGTTCAGGTACGCGTCGATCTTCTTCGACTCGCCACTGGCCAGGTGCGACACGTAGTAGCCGGAGCCGACGTCGCCCTGCTCCTCGGCGCCCCAGAAACCGAACCGGATCCGCTTGGCCGGTACCAGCTTGGCCTGCGAGATCGCGGCGGCGTTGGCGAGCAGCGCGGCCACCCCGGAGCCGTCGTCGTTGATGCCGGGACCGGCCGAGACCGAGTCGGAGTGCGCGCCCGCCATGATCACGTGGGTGGCGTCGCCGTACGGCCATTCGGCCACGACGTTGGCGGCGGCCTTGCCCCCGGTGGTGAAGTTCTGCACGGTGGTCTTCCAGCCGAGCGCGTCCAGCTGCTGCTTGATGTAGGTCACCGTGGAGGTGAACCCGGTGCTGCCGATCACCCGGGTGTTGTTGCTGGCCGTGGCGAAGCTCATCAGCTTCTGCAGATGCACCATCGAGGCGTCCGCGCTGATCACCGGCGGGGCGGCGGCGACCGGGGCGGCGACGGCGGTGGCCGGGCCGGTGCCGGCGTAGGCCGTACCGGTGAGCGCGAGGGCGGCCGTGAGGGTGGCGGCGACGCCCGCGTAGGCGAGCTTGCGAACCCGCATGTGTTCCTCCAGGGGATGGGGATCCGAACCTGGGATCGAACTCTACGGATGTATTCCGGCGCCGGGTCATACCGAAATGACCCTCTTGCCGGGGACTACGATCGGTGGAATGACTTCCCTCGCCGGCCGCACGATCGCGGCCCTGCGCAGTGAGCACGACGCTCTCGCCGCCGCGGTCCCCGCGCTCACCACCGACCAGCTCACCGGACCGTCCGGCGCCACCGAGTGGACCGTCGCCGACGTCCTCTCCCACCTGGGCAGCGGCGCCGAGATCAACCTCGCCACGATCCGCGCGGCGCTCGGCGAGGCGGAGAAACCGGGGCCCGGCTTCAACCAGGGCATCTGGGACCGGTGGAACGCGCTGGGCCCGCAGGACCAGGCCGCCGGCTGGCTCGCCTCCGACGAGGCACTGGTCGCGGCGCTGGAAGCGATCCCGGCGGAGCGCCACGACGAGTTGCGGGTCGACATGGGCTTCCTGCCCGAGCCGCTGCCGCTGGCCGGGTACACCGCGATGCGGCTCAGCGAGGTCGCCCTGCACAGCTGGGACGTGCGGGCCGGCGTCGACCCGGCCGCGCCCCTGGCCGAGCCGTCCGCGCAGTTGCTCGCCGAGCACCTCAGCGCCGGGATCAGCTTCCTGCTCGGGTTCATCGGCAAACCGGCCGCCGAGCGGGGAGAGGCCGTCGTCGGGATCGACAAGACGGCGTACCGGATCGTGCTCGCCGACAACGCGCGGCTGACCACCGAGGATCTGCCGGTGACGGCGACGTTCGACGGGCCGCTGGAGGCGGCGATCCGGCTGATCTACGGCCGGTTGGGCGCGGCGCACACGCCGGCCGGGGTGGACGTGACCGGGAACATCACGCTCGACGAGCTGCGGGCGACATTCCCGGGCTTCTGACTTCGGGAAGCGGCTTCCCGCCCCTGAGCGAACTGCCCGGCACCGCGACCTCCGCTGTGCCGGGCAGACTTCGATCAGCCCTTGGCGTCGACCGCCACGCGCAGCGCGTCCGCCGCGTGCTGGTTCATGTCGAGCTCACTGTGGATCACGTCGAGCACCTTCTGATCGGTGCCGATGACGAACGTCAGCCGCTTCGTGCTCAGCGGGCCGAGGGCCAGCTTGCGCTTCACGCCGTACGCCGCGATGGTCTCTGAATTCGGATCCGACAAGAGCGGATAATCGAAGGAGTAGGTCTCCGCGAAGAGTTTCTGCTTCTCGACCGGATCCTTGCTGATGCCGACGCGCTGCACCCCGGCCGTCTGATATTCCGCCGCGAGGTCGCGGAAGTGGCAGGCCTCGGCGGTGCACCCCTTGGTCATCGCGCCGGGGTAGAAGAAGAGGACGACGGGCCCGGCGACCAGCAGATCGGTCAGCCGTCGTGGCGTCCCGTCCTGGTCGGGCAGTTCGAAGTCAGGGGCGATGTCACCTTTGCCGATGCTCACCCGCAAGAGGGTACGTCACTTCGTTTGCGAAACAATCCCACGGAACCCCCGGGCCCGGTACCGGGCGAGGCGCTCTACAAGCGCTACCACGTCCCGGCCGACGGCGGCATCCTGTGGGGCAGCGCGCTCGCCAACTTCCAGCCCGGCCACCAGGACACCTGGGGATTGCGAACAGCGACATATCCGGAAGTTGATACGGCTGGGGTGGAGCGCGCGGGAGGCGTGAACGGCCGTCACGGGTCAGAACGTTTGCCACAACCGGAGACCGCCGGCGCTCGTGACGAAACTCAAACCGTGGTCAGCGCGCCGGCTGGACGGGGCCGGCCGGCGCATCTCCGGGCGCCCCGCCGGTGTCGTCCGGCTGCGCGCGAGCCAGGTTGATCATCGTTGTGTCCGGCTGGCGTCCGGCGGTGTCAAAGGTGGCACTCGGTCATGCGATCAGGCGCCCGGGGCGTCGTGGTCACCGAGCGGTGGCCGGGGTCAGGGAGTTGGCATGTCATATGGTTCTCCGCGATGGAGAATCTTCTGGTCCGGCCGTATGAGGCCGGTGACGCCGGTGCCACTTGGCAGGTGTTCCACGCGGCCGTTCGCGGTACGGCCAGTCGGGACTACACGCCTTCGCAGATTGCGGCATGGGCGCCTGATGTCGTGGATGAGGGGCGCTGGCAGCGGCGGCGTTCTGCGGCGCGGACCTTTGTGGCCTGTCAGGGTGGGGTGGTTGCGGGTTTCAGCGACTTCACCGATGCCGGGGTGCTGGACATGCTTTTCGTTCATCCCGACTTCGGGGGGCGTGGGGTGGCTCGGGCGCTGGTCGGCCGTGTTCTGCGGGAGGCTGCGGCGGCTGGGCATTCGCGGCTGCTGGTGCATGCGAGTCTTACCGCGCGGCCCGCGTTCGAGCGTTTCGGGTTCGTCGTGGACGCGTCCCGGGTGGCCGAGATCGGTGGGCAGCGGCTGGCGAACTTCGACATGAGCATCGATCTGGTGCGGGCTGACGGCGTACCGAATTAATTCTTTCGCCACCAGTGGTGGGATGCGAGGCCGGCCAGGAGGGCGCCGGTGGCGTTGACCAGCACGTCGTCGACCGATGAGACCCGGTCGAGCCGGAAGGCGTATTGGGCCACTTCGACCACGGTGGAGCAGGCGGCCCCCAGAGCCAGGATGCGGGGCGCGGAGGCGAGCGCGGCGAAGCGGATCGGGGCGAAGAAGCCGAGTGCGGCGAAGAGGACCAGGTTGCCGGCGATGCCGAGGGTGCCCATCGTGACGAGGTCCTGGAGCGGGATGAGGCTGACTCGGCCGTCGACCAGGCCGGCGGCGGGGCCGGGCATCATGGTCAGCCAGACCATCGGCACGGTTCCGTAGACCATGCCGACCTCGGCCAGCGACAGGCGCCACGCCGTCGTGTCGAGCGGGGTCCGGCGCACCCGGGCCAGGACCCAGGCGCCGAGCAGGGCGATCGGCAGGCCGACGAGGGTCATCAGGACCACGCCGTTGTCGGTGTCGAGGCAGCCGTGCCAGTGGCCGGCCATGCAGCGCGGCGCGGACATCAGCAGCATGCGGCGGAGCGCGAAGACGGCGCCGGCGACTGCCGCGAAGACCACGGCGAAGATCAGGAACACGACTTTGCTCGTACGGCGGGACGGCGCGGACACCCTCACTGTCTCGTTCACGCGGGTCATTGAACACGGCAGTCTGTTACGGCGGCATAAGCGTCGACCCGGCCGGGGTGACCAGCGTGGCGCCGAGCAGGGCCAGTTTCTCCTCGTCGGCGGTCCCCGCGTCGGCGTGGTGGACGACCGGCGGGGCTTCTCGGCCGCCAGCCCGAGCAGGTAGTCGCGCAGGTTCTCGTCGAGGCGCAGCACCCGGGCCGGCGACTCGAGGACCTGCAGGGACGGCCGCCGGTCCCGGCCGCGCTCCGGACGCAGGTAGTAGTCGGCGCTGATCCCGGCCGGCATCGCCACCTCCTCGCGGCGCAGGCCGGGGGTCCGCCGCACCCCGGTCACCGGGATGCCGGCCTGCTCGGGGGTCACCGGCTCACGGCGGGCGCGCAGGAAAGCGCCCAGCAGATTCGGCGCCTCGGTCACCGGTCCACGGTAAGCGGAACAGGGCGGACGAGCGGGGGTCCGGTCGGACCCCCGGCTGAGCGTGCAGCGGGCGGCCCAAGATGCGGGCGCGCGGTGGTCTCCACCGAGCCGGCCCGCACCGAGCCGGCCGGCGGCGCGTGCCCCCGGAGCAGGCGGTCGTCGCCGCCGGCGAAAGCCTGCTCCGGGTCCGCGGTCGGTCCGGTCAGCAGCGCACCCGGTAGGTCGCCGAGCCCCACGCCTTCGGGTTGCCGGCGACGCGCCCGGTCACCAGCGTGCGGTAGGTGAACGTGCCGCTGCCCCGACAGCTCGCCGTGACGGTCGGGCGGCCGGACGCGGGCACCCCGGCCGACTTCACGTTCTGCCAGCCCCACCACCGCTTGCGTTGCACGGTCAGGGTCGCCCGGCCGCTGCAGTGGGAGAACGTGGTGGCGCCGCGAATGCTGCTGCCGACCTTCACCGGCCGGACCGGATGGGCGACGCAGACGGCGGCCGCGCCGACCGGCTGCCCCGGCCCACTGGCGGGGGCCGCGGTCGCCGCCGTGGCGCCGCCGGCCAGGATCGCGCCGGCCAGAACGCCGGTCAGCGCCAGCCGCTGGACGTGTCGACTCATGTCTGTCTCCTGTCGTCAGGTCGGTGCGTCTGCCGCACCGCTGACTCCAAGCTGGTCGACGAGTGCCGGGGTGGACAACGCGCAGCTGTCCCCGCCCGACAGATCGTCCGGACGCGGGGACAGCTGGTCAGAGCGGGTGACAGATGTCGGGCTGATCAGGGCGTACGTCATAGCAGGCGTACTGCAGGCCGTCGGCGGGCTGGTCCCGGCCGGGGTTCGTGAAGTAGGCCAGCGACACCCAGCCCCACCGGCCGTTGTCGGCCCGCGTGTACGCCCACCAGAAGTTCGTCGCCGCCGCTCGGGTCACCGGCCGGCCCGGCTGCTGTCCCACGAACCAGTGAGCGCCACCCTTCGCGAGCGAGCCGACCCGTTCGGAGAGCGGGTCGGGCCCGCTCATCACCGGCACGTCACCGGTCACCAGCGTGCAGAACTGCCCGTTCACCCGCTGCGCCGCGATCCACGCGGGCACGGCACAGTTGCCGCCGCCACCGCCGACGGCGTTCGACCCGAGCCAGGTACTCAGCGGCTCCAGCTCGCCGGCGCTGATGTAGTCGACACCGCCGTTGATCGCGTCCGACCAGGAATCCTCCCGCTCCGGGCAGGCCGCCGGATGCGTCACGCGCACGTGGTGACCGGTGGTCTGGGCGGTGACGATGTCGTCCCAGTGCACCTCTTCGATCGAATCTTCCTTGTGGTACGTGCAATCGCTGCCGAAGGCCGGATCCGGGAAACTGATCACCGGGACCAGGTCGGCGTCGTACAGATCCCGGTCGACGCCGAAGCTCCCGTCGAGGAACGCGTACGTGTCGCCCTGCCGCGACAGCAGTCCACGCACCGAGTCGTGGCGGCCGGCACCGGCCGGAACCTGCTCGTCGTTGTGACTGCCGGTGACGACGACCTGCACCGGCCCCCAATGCCGCCCCGAGCCGTCGACATGAAAGAGCATTCCGCGGTACGGCGTGAGCGCGCTCATCACCTGCCGCGCCACGACCAGCGGGTTGTTCTCGTCCGCGGCCGCCTCGGCCGGGTCCGCGGGCAGCCGGCAACTGTCCCCGTCGGTCACACACCCGATCGCGACGAAGAGCAGGACCGGCTGGTGATAGCCGGGGTAGACCCGCCCGCCGGCCGCACTGACCCGGGCGTTGAGCCCCTGCAGGTAGGTCGCCGGGAAGAGTCGGTCGCCGCAGTCGGAGCCGGAACAGAGCAGCAGGTTCCCGTTCCGCAGCATTACCTGCGCCTCGACACCGGTGTATCCGCGGTCGAGCGCGTCCTGCAACGGTCGCGTGCTGCGGAACGCGGTGCCGGCGTGCCCGTGGTCCAGGGGCACCACCGCGCCCGGCACGTCCACGGGAGGTGACGTCGTTTCCGGCCGGTCGCCCGGATCGCGGTTCCCCACGATCACCACCGTCGCGGCGACGGCCACCAGGATCAGACCGAGCGCCCCGGCGATCAGGGCCCGGCGGCGCCCGGGGCGGCGCGTGGTGAAGTACGCGTCGATGACCACGGGCTCCCGCGCCGGGCGTTCCACCTCGGTACTCGGTTCGGGAGACGGCTCGGGGACAGTTCGCGGGGCCTGCTCGTCGGCTTTCCGGGCGGCGTCGACGAGCGCAGCGACGTGCGTGCCGGCGACGACCAGCCGATCCGCGTCGAGCTGGTCGAAAGGCGCGCCGGCGATGAGATGAGCGGCCCGCGCGACCGCGACCACGAGAACCGGCTCGGTGATGCGGCGCGGATCGCCGGACAGGACCGCCGCGATGTCGTCCTTGTCGACGGACAGTCCGGGGGCCAGGCGGTGCGTGCGGATCACCTCCGCGAGGTGCCGCAGGGACGCGGGCTGCCGGCGGCGGCGCGGGGGCGGCGACCCGGGTGGCGGCGTGTACGTCCCGACCTGGGCGGCGTGAGCCACCACGGCATTGAGCTGCGAAGCCAGCAGCTGGGCAGCGTCCTGAACCTCGGTCCACCACGGCGTCAACGTCTCCTGCATTCCGACCCCCTCAGGCCCCGGTCCATCGACGACGATAGTTAGCCGTGTCATCCCCGGTCTGTCGGCGGGGACAGACCGGGGGCGTCGCCGTGGGAGACGTCACAGACCCGGGCGTGGGGCGGCTTCCGGACCACGGGGCGCGACGCCGCCGGGACGGGCGGTGAGAGTGCGCGGGGCTTTCGGTCGGCATCCGTACCCGGGAAGGCTTTTGGCGGTTTCCGGGACGGGTGGGTGCCGGTGAGCGATGCGTGACGCGATGTCCATTCACAACAATAACAAATTGGTTATGCGATTCGACCCGAACGGACAGGCCCGTGTACCGTTCCCGCCATGTTCGATTTCGAGTACGAGTCCGACGTAATCCACAATGAACCCCGCTGGGGCCGAATAGGAACCCTTTCCGGGGCGGTATTCGCCATGGTCGGCGCCACCCTCGCGGTACTGACGATCCCCAGCTTTGCGCTGGTCTGGGCCGTGCGAGTAATCGGCGGCTGACCGCCGGTAACAGGTGACGTCCCGGCAAACACGTACCGACCGTTTCGTTATTGAACGATGACCATCGGTAATGACCGGAATCGTTCCGCTGTCATTCCGTGACTCGCCGTCATCCAATGTCCGTCGTCTTTATCGGCCGGGAGTCGACTCCCGGCCGCGCCCGTATTACCGGCGTCACATCCGGGCGCCCGACGGCGCGGCGATCGAGGTTCACGTCCGTGATGAGGCAGAATTCCCGGGTGCTGCCCGAGGAAGAGTTCGACACGTCCGTCCTGCCTGACCACCTGCGCCGGATCCTCACCGTGATCCGCGACGCGGCGGTGAAGCACGGATACGCGCCACCCACCCGCGAGATCGCCGACGCGCTCGGCATGTCCACGTCGACCGTCGGCCGCCACCTGCGCACCCTCGAAGACCACGGCTTCCTGCGCCGCGGGCGGACCGTGGGCCGGCCCGTCGACATCCGGATGTTCCTGCAGCCGACCGGCGAAACCGCGGCACCGGCCGACACCGTCGGCGTGCCGTTGGTCGGCACGATCGCGGCCGGCTCCCCCATCCTGGCCGCCGAATCCGCCGACGAACTGCTGAACCTCCCGCGCGACCTGGTCGGCCGCGGCACCCTGTTCAGCCTCCGCGTCCAGGGCGACTCCATGATCGACGCCGCCATCTGTGACGGCGACATCGTCGTCGTCCGCCAGCAGTCCGAAGCCTGGAACGGCGACATCGTCGCCGCGATGATCGACGAAGAGGCGACGGTCAAGGTTTTCCGCCGCCGCGGCGGGCACGTCTTCCTGGAGCCGCGCAACCCGGCCTATCAGCCCATCCCCGGCGACGACGCCGTCATCCTGGGCAAGGTCGTCTCCGTCCTCCGCCGCGTCTGACCACCCCCGCCCTCTCCCGGGCTGAACCGGCCGATGCCGCACGCGTCCGGCATCGCCGGCATGCGGCTGCCGCTCACGCTTTCCTGCTCGGATCGCGCCATCGGGGTGGCGACCACGCCGGGGCTGACGGTGTTCAAGCTTCGACGGCTCGGCCCGGGGCTTCGGGAACGCGCGGGACTTCCGTCCAGGGGGTTGCGGTGACGACGGCCTGGCGCCATGGGCGGATCGCTTTGGGCGGCATGCCGACCGCGAGCGCCCCGGCAAGCCGATCCCCGGTGCGGTACGCCGCGACGAAACGCCGCTCCTCCAGGTCACCCTCGACAACCCGGACCTCGTCGTGCCCGCGCAGGTATCCGTACGCGTGGATCTTCATGTCGTATTGGTCGGACCAGAAGTACGGAACCGGCGCGAACGGCTTGCGCGCCCCGGGGTGCAGCAGGTTGCGGGCGGCAGCCATACCCTGCTCGGCGGCGTTGGTCCTGTGCTCCACCCGCATCGACACACCGAACAACGGATTGTGCCACCGCGCTACATCCCCAGCCCCGTAGATGTCCGGCCCGGCGCTGCTGAACTCGTCGCACACGAGCCCGTCCGCGATCGTCAGTCCGCTCCCGTCGAGCCATTCGGTGTTCGGCTGCGATCCGACCGCGACCAGCACCTCGTCGGCGGCGACCAGTTCGCCGCCGTCCAGCAGCACCCCACCGTCGGTGATCCCGGTGACGGTGACCCCGGTACGCAGGTCGACGCCGTGCTCGGTGTGCGCGCGGGACAGCACCCGCCCGATCTCGTCGCCGACGGCGTGGGCGAGCGGGACCGGTGCCGGTTCCAGCAGGATCACCTCGCAGCCGAGGCCGCGGGCCACGGCGGCACATTCGGCACCGAGGAAGCCGGCGCCGACCACGGCCAGGCGTACGCCCGGGGCCAGCCGTTTGCGCAGCGCGATCGCGTCGGCGAGGTGGCGCAGCACGTGACCGCCCCGCCCGGGCAGGCGGCGCGGACGGACGCCGGTCGCCACGATCAGCCCGTCGTAGGTGAGCTCGTCCCCGTCGGCCAGCCGCACGGTTCGCAGGCCCGGGTCGAGCCCGGTCGCGCGCACGCCCAGCCGCAGGTCGAGGCGGAGCGCGGTGAGCTGGTCCAGGGTGCGCAGGGCGAGCCGGTCGGCTTCCCAGGTGCCGGCCAGGATTTGTTTGGAGAGCGGCGGACGGTCGTACGGGAAATCGAGCTCCGCGCCGATCAGCGTGAGCGCCCCGTCGTAGCCCTCGCGGCGCAGGGTTTCGGCGGCCGCGAGGCCGGCCGCCGACGCGCCCACGACGACGACGTGCCTCACGCCTCGACCAGCCGGATCGCTGCGTCGCGGTCGACGACGACCAGGCCGGCCGGGCGCCCGGCCAGAACCCGGACCGCGGCCGCGCCCGTAGCCGTCGCGGTGACCCGGTGGCCGCCGCCGGTCAGATCCGCCGCCGGCTCGTCCCGCAGCCCCGGCTCGGCCGTCACGACCAGCGCGTCCGGCGCGTCGCCGAACTGCGTCATCCCCGGGTAGGACACACCCACACCTCACCTCGGCCACACCGAACCAGAAAGGGGCGTATCGATTCAATCATCCCCAGCCGCCCCCGGCCACGCCCACGCCGGCCCGGCACGCGACACAGGCTGTCTGCGGCCCGGCCGGCCGCGCGCCCCGATCTCCACGCTGGTTCGCACCGTCGCCGGTCGTGCCTCATGAGAACGGTGGGAGCCGGCTCGGTGCCGGTGTCGCTGTGCGAGGATTCGTGAGATGACGTCCTCGAGGGTCGGTAAGGCTGACCGGCTTCGTCGCGCCGCCGAGTCACGGGCTCTCGTGCGAATCGCGCGTTCTCCGCGCAACGCCGACCGATCCGACGGCATCGTCCGCGCTGTCGGCGCCGGATCGACCCTGATCGGCTGTGGCTGCGTGAAGTCCGCCCGGACGCCTCTTGGCACAGACGGCCGGTCGGGTACGAGCCTCGCCGCATCACCAAGGTCTCCGTCCTGGATCGCCACCTCACCGCTCTCGCGGCGATCGCCGGGACGGAGCCCACGCAGCAGGTGACGAGAGGAGCGGTGTGATGAGCGAGTCCGGCCTGGTCGCCCGGCGGGAGGCCGAGCTGCGCTCGCGGGTCGGTGAGCATCTGGACCCCGGCGAGACGCTGGAAGCGGCACTCTGGATCGCCCGTTCCTCCGGGCTTCCGCTGATCGCCAAGGTCACCCGTGCGCCGGAGGACCTGCCCGGCCTCGGCGGCACGGTGCTCTCACCGAACCCGCACCACGGTCTGCGCGGCCCGGTCGGCAGCCTCGCCGCCGGCCTGGACCACCACCTGCCGGAGCACACGACGGCCGCGGTCCTGGCCCTGACCACCGCCCGGGTGCTGCTGCTCCTCATCTCCGACGGGCCGGCGCCGGCCCGGCCGAAGCCCGCGGGACTGACCGACCGTCTCCGCCGGATGTTAGACCGGGCCGAACCCGAACCGCTGCCCCCGCTGACCCCGGCCTGGCACCGCCCCCGCGCCGCCCTGGCCGCCGCCGAGGTCAGCGACCCCGGGAGCGAACTGACCCTGCGTTTCACCGACGACTCGAGCCTCACCGTCGACGCGCCCCTCGCCCATCGGCTTTGACGAACGACCGCCCGGGGTATGAGCAGACGTCACCGTATTCGAGCCCTGAGGACTCCCCATGGACACAGCCCTGCGGTCAGCCGTCGTCGTCAACCCGGTGAAGGTTGCCGACCTGGACGAACTGCGCCGCACCATCACCGAGGCCCTCGCCCCGGCCGGCTGGCCGGAGCCGATGTGGCTGGAAACGACCGCCGAGGACCCCGGCGCGGGCCAGGCCGCGCAGGCGGTGCGGGACGGCGCCGAGGTGGTCTTCGTCTGCGGCGGTGACGGCACCGTGATGGCCTGCGTCGGCGCCCTGGCCGGCACCGAGGTCGCGCTCGCCGTGCTCCCGGCCGGCACCGGCAACCTGCTCGCCGCGAACCTGGGCCTCAGCAACGACCTCGCCACCGGCATCGAGGTGGCGTTGCAGGGCGGCCGGCGCCGCATCGACGTCGGTTGTGTCGGCGAGCAGCGGTTCGCGGTGATGGCCGGGATGGGGTTCGACGCGCAGATGCTCGACGCCACCAGCGACACCGCGAAGAAGCACGTCGGCTGGCTCGCCTACGTCGCCGGGGCGCTGCGGCACCTGCGGGACCGCCCGATGCGCGTCCGGATCTCCCTGGACGGCGGCCCCGCCTTCACCCGCCGCCCGCGCACCGTGATCGTCGGCAACGTCGGCCGCCTCCAGGGCGGGATGCGCCTGCTCCAGGAGGCCCAGCCCGACGACGGCCTGCTCGACGTCGCCGTCCTCAGCCCACGCAACCTGCGGCACTGGCTCGCCCTGGCCTGGGGTGTGCTGCGCCGCCGCGACGCCGTCCCGCGCATGGAGACGTTCACCGCTTCCACCGTGGAGATCCGCAGCAACCGTCCACAGCCCCGGCAGCTCGACGGGGATCTCATCGAGCCAGGGAAAGAACTGCTTATTTCCGTACGCCCGAAAGCGCTCGTCCTGTGTGTCCCCCGCCCGGAGACCGACCCGGACCTCGCGCACGACGCCGGCGCCGTCGCCCGTGACGCCGACGAGGTCCGCGAGGCGACCGGCGCCTGACCGGAGATCACCGTGGCGGGGTACGCCGCTCACGCCCACCCCGCCGCGGGATGATCGTCGGGTGATGAATCGGGCCGCGGCGGTGGCGGCGATGCGCGGGCTGGCGCTCGGTGACGCCGCCGAGAAGCTGCCGGACCGGGTCACGGCAGCGGGCTGATCACGGCCGCCGCCACCGCGGCGTGTCACCGTCGCCGACCGGATGCAGGAGGCCGCCGAGACCGATCAACCCGCCCGGTACCCGGACAGCCTCACCCGGTCGTCCCGCTTCTGTCACCGCGACAGCGTGCGCCCCGCCCGCCGCGCGGCGGGGAGGCCGGACGGCGTGTCGCCCGGCATTGATCGCGTCTGACCCGGTCACGACACGGGTGTGACCTGCCGTTCCAGCAGCCACGGGGTCAAGCGTCCGGCGGCCTGCGGCCGGCTCAGGTGGTACCCCTGGACCAGATCGCAGTCCCATTCCCGGAGCCGGTCGAGGACCGCCTCGTTCTCCACCCCTTCCGCGATCAGCCGCATGTCGAGGTTGTGGGCGAGTTCGACGGTGCTTTTCACGATGGCCGCGCTGCGTGGATCGGTGTCGCAGTGGGCGACGAACGCCCGGTCCAGTTTCAGGTCGTCGACGGGCAGCGCGTGCAGGTAGGCCAGGCTCGAATACCCGGTGCCGTAGTCGTCGACGGCCAGCCTGATCCCCATGTCGCGCAGCTCGTCGAGGGTCCGGGTCGCGCGCGCCGCATCACGCATCAGCACCTCCTCGGTGACTTCGAGATGAAGAGCTTGCGGGGGTACGCCGTGACGGGCCAGCGCGTCAGCGACGTGATCGGGCAGCGCCGGGTCGTGCAGGTTGGAGGCGGACAGGTTCACCGCGACGGTCAGGCCCAGCCCGGCGGCCCGCCAGTCCCGGCACTGGCCGAGCGCTTTCTCCAACACTTGCAGCGTGATCCGCCCCATCAGCCCGGCGTGCTCGGCGAGGGACAGGAACCCGTCGGGGTAGACGAGCCCACGGTCCGGGTGGTTCCACCGCACGAGGGCTTCGACGCCGGCCACCGTGCCGGTTTGCACGTCGATCTGCGGCTGGTAGTGCAGGACGAGATCGTCCCGGTCGAGCCCCACGCGGAACTCTTCGAGGGTGGTCAGCCGCCGCCGCCCGGTGTCGTCGTCGGCGCCGTCGCTGGCCACGGCGAGCCCGCTGTGGTCGCTCTTCGCGGTGTACATGGCGTTGTCGGCGTGCCGCAGCAGGGTGCTGCGGTCGGTCCCGTGGCAGGGGAAGACCGCCAGTCCGATGCTGGCGTCGATGTGCAGGCTGACCTGTTCCAGGTCGAACGGGTGCCGCAGCGCGGTGAGCAGCGTCGTCGCGACCTCGCGGGCGCGGTCGGCCCCGGCCCCGGGCATGACCACGCCGAATTCGTCCCCGCCGAGCCGGGCCAGGGTCCCGGTGCCGCCGAGTGCCTCGGCGAGCCGGGTCGCGACCATCTGGATCAGCCGATCGCCGAGGTGATGCCCGAAGCTGTCGTTGATCTCCTTGAAGCGATCCAGGTCGAGGATCGCCACGGCGGTCGGATCGTCGGTGTCGCGGCGGTGCAGTTCGGCGTCGAGGGTTTCCTGGAACAGCCGCCGGTTGGGCAGCGTGGTGAGGTCGTCGGTGCGGGCCTGGCGCCGGGCGTCGGCGAGCGCCTCCACCGTGCGGACGGTCAGCAGGATCCGGACGATCGCCGCGGTGATCGCCGCCGCGGCGAGCAGGCTGCTGGTGCGGGGCAGCACGGATCCGCGCCAGCTGCCGTAGAGCAGCAGTCCCATCGACGCGCAGCCCAGCGCGGCCGGCAGCACCACGCCGACCAGGGCCCGGGCCGGTGGGCGGGCCGAGGCTTGCTCGGGGCGCTGCCAGGCCGCGGCGACGATGACGGCCAGCGCCACCGACCAGAGCGCGTCGGTCCAGCCACCCGGGATGTACGTGCCGTGGCTGGTCTCGAACATGTGGATGCCGTTGGCCGCGGTGTTGATGCCCATCCCGGCCAGCAGGACGGACCAGACCGGTTCGGTGCGCCAGCCGCTGAGCGCCCACGCGCCGAGCAGCAGCCCGGCCAGCACGATGTCGGCGATCGGGTAGGCCAGGCTCACCACCACGGTCGTCGCCGGTTCCCCGGCGACACCGGCGAACCCGGTCAGGAACACCACGGACGCGAACGCCGCCGCGCAGGCCGCCGCGATCAGCCCGTCGAGCCAGGTCGGCGCGTTGAACCGGGAGCGCCGGGCGCGCAGCAGCCGCAGCACCGCGGCGTAGGCGAACGGGTAGTAGGCCAGCCACATCGCGTCGGAGATCGAGGGGTACGGCGGTGGGTCCATCCGCACCAGGACGGCGACCCAGTAGACCGTTCCGGCGGCGTAACAGCCCAGCCCGGCGGCCATCAACGACCAGGCGCCGCGGTCCTGCCGGTGGACCGCCGCCCGGGTCGCGACGAGCACGGCGGCGAGCAGGTAGATCGCGTCCTGCATGACGTCGTTGAACCCGGGGTGCCGAGCGACCCAGTCCCGCGGTCCCGGCACGATCGCCACGAACTGCGCGATCAGCAGGACGACGCCCAGCCCGAACCCGGCCCGCAGCCAGATCCGGCCACGCGGCGGCACCATCGTCACCGACACCACACCCGCCCCTTCGGGCGATACGCCGTCATTGTGAGTGTTTTACCTTTCTCAGACGTCGAGGAATCCGCCGGACGCGGCGCCGGCCGGCGGCAGCCGCCCGGTGTCGATGTCCTCGACGAGGTGGATGTCGGCGAACTCGGGCGGGTCGGGGCGGCCGGCCTCGTCGAAGAGCCGCACGCCGCGGCGCAGCCGGATCCCGGGATGGTCCGGGCGATCCATGCCGAGCCGGTGCACGTCCCCGGCCGGGTTCACGACGATCACCTGGTCGTGCGGCAACGGGCCCGGCCGGTGATCCGGGCGGTGGACGAGCCGCTGGCGGAACCCGCCGTCGTTCAGGCACCAGGCGCCCCGGGACTCGACGGCGACCATCAGCCGGCCGGCGCTGTAACCGGCCGCGGCCAGGCCCGTACGGCCGATGCGCCCGACCGGTCCACCCTCGCCCGGCTGCACCCACAGGTCCGGCCCGTAGCTGAGGACCTGCCAGGTCTCGCCCAGGGGCGGTGGGGGCAGTCGCGGCCACGAGACCAGGTCACGCAGCATGCCGCCGGAGGCGTCGAGCACGGCCGCGACCGGCTGGAACTCGTCCACAGCCCAGACCACGTCACCATCGGTGAACAGGTGCAGCGGGCGCAGCGCCCGGCTCGGAGTCACGTGCTGGATTCTCCTCGGTGCGCGGGCCATGACCGTACGGGAAGATGATTTTGATCTTCTTCGGTAGCCGAGGTCAAAGGGCTTCGGTGATTCGGGCGGCCGATCGTGGGTACCGGGGTCGCATGAGATCCGGGGTTCTGTTCGACGTCGACGGCACACTCGTCGACACCACGTACCTGCATGCCGTCGCGTGGTGGGAGGCGCTGCGGCAGACCGGCGCGGACGTTCCGATGGCCAAGATCCACCGCGGGATCGGGATGGGCTCCGACAAACTGCTCGACCACCTGCTCGGCGAGAACCGCGACCGGGACGGCGACGAGCGGGCGTCGACCGCGCACGACGTGCTCTACGGCGCCTGGTGGGAACGGTTGCGCCCACTGTCCGGCGCGGCCGACCTGCTGCGCGCGGTCGCCGGGCGCGGGCTCGCGGTCGTGCTCGCCTCGTCGGCCAAGGAACCGGAGCTTCAGCAGCTGCGCCGGGTGCTCGGCGCCGACGACGTGATCGCGGCGGCCACCTCGTCGTCGGACGCCGAGGAGAGCAAACCGGCGCCGGACATCCTGCAGGCCGCGCTCGCCCAGTCGGACGTCGACCCGCACGCCGCGGTCTTCGTCGGCGACTCGGTCTGGGACGTACAGGCCGCGGGCCGCCTCGACATCCCGTGCATCGGCCTGGCCTGCGGCGGGACATCCGCCGGCGAGCTGGAGAAGGCGGGCGCGATCGCCGTCTACGACGACCCGGCGGCGCTGCTGGCCGCCCTCGACGACTCCGCGATCGCCACCCTGCTCAAAGAGTGACGTCGCGGCGCATCGGCAGGACGACGGCGATCAGGGCGGCGGCCAGCGCGTACCCGGCGAGCAGCAGCGCCCCGGCGGCCGGGGACAGCAGCCGGACGGCGGTGCCGCCGACCTCGTCCGAGATCGCGTCGGCCAGGTAGGTGAAGTCGGTCAGGGCGGCCGTGGCGCCGCCCGGCAGGACCGGGTAGAGCGCGTTGACGCCCGGGATCATCAGCAGCAGCGGCTCGCCCAGGTACAGATAGCCGATCACCACGCACAGGGCGGTGACTTGGTTGCGCAGCAGGGCGCCGACACCGACACCGAGCAGCAGGTAGACGACCATGGCCAGGCCGATGCGGGCGAGCAGGGCCAGCACCGTGGCCGCCGGCAGGCCGAGAGAGATGCCGCGGACGGCGGCGACGGCGAACAGGGCCCCGGCCGCGGTGCCGGCGAGGACCAGGCCGTACGCGAGGCCGGCCGCGCCGTACGTGACGAGTTTCGCGGCGAGCACCCGTCCCCGGCGCGGCTCGAACAGGAACGTCACCGCCGCGGTGCGGTGCCGGTGTTCCGAGGTGACGGCGAGCGCGCCGACTGCGGCCGGGACGAACGCGGTGTAGCCGAGCAGCCCGAGAAGGCCGCGGATGCCGGCCCCGGTGTCCAGCCCGGGCATCGGCGGGTCGAAGTTCTCCGGCCCGACCAGGGCCATCGCGCCGAAGAGGCCGGCCCCGGACAGCACCGCGGCGAGCAGCAGACCGCCGGGCACCCGGGTGGCGAGCAGCCGCCGGATCTCGGCTTTGACCAGGTTCTTCATGCGGTGGCCACCCTGTCGGTCGTCAGCTGGAGGAAGAGGTTCTCAAGGCTGGTGCTCTCGGTGATCAGTTCGTGCACCCGCACCTGATGCTCGGCGGCGAGGTCGGCGATGGCGGGCGCGGTCAAGCCGCGCACCCGGAGCCGGCCGTCCTCGACGGTCTCGACCCGCGGCACCTCCCCGCCCGGCCGGGCGTCGCGCAGCACGACGGTCAACCGGTCCGCGTCCGGGGACCGGACCAGCACAGCGGGCGGGCCGGCCAGCTCCGACCAGGGCCCGGCCGCGACGAGCTCGCCGCCCCGGATCACCACCACGTCGTCGACCAGCTGCTGGATCTCGCTCAGCACGTGGCTGGAGATCAGCACGGTACGCCCGTCGCGGGCCAGCCCGCGCAGGAGTCCGCGCAGCCAGAGCATGCCCTCCGGGTCGAGCCCGTTGCCCGACTCGTCCAGCAGCAGCACCCGCGGGTCGCCGAGCAGCGCGGTGGCCAGGTTGAGCCGCTGTCGCATGCCGGTGGAGAACTCGTGGGTGCGGCGGTCGGCGGCGCCGGTGAGGCCGAGCAGGTCGAGCAGCTCGATGACCCGGGCGTCCGGGTGACCGCCCATCGCGGCATAGACGCGCAGGTGGTCCCGGGCGGTGTGGGCCGGATGGAACGCGCTGCCGTCGAAGACCGCGCCGACCACACCGGACGGGCGGTGCAGCCGCCGGAACGCCCGGCCGTCGATCGTGGCAGTGCCGGACGTGGGCCGCACCAGACCGGTCAGCATGCGCATGGTGGTGGTCTTGCCGGCCCCGTTCGGGCCCAGGAAACCGGTGACCACGCCCGGCCGGACGGTGAACGTCAGATCGTGGACGGCGGTGACCGTGCCGTACCTCTTCGTCAGGTGCGAGACCTCGACCGTCACCGGGTGCTCCCCTCACTCTTGTCGCTGTGGTCGACCGGTAGCAGGACGGTGGCCAGCAGGCGTGGCACCCGGCCCTCGCCGGGCTCGTTGCCGAGCAGCGGGCCGACGACCCGGTTCAGGTCGGCGGCGAACGCGGCCAGCTCGGTGTCGGACAGATGCAGCACGACCTGCTGGTAACCGGCGCCGTCGGCGACGAGGTCGACCTGTTCCCGCGCGAGGTAGCGCGAGAAGTCGGAGAGCAGGCTCGACACGAACGCGGTGAAGTAGCGCGCGTGGTCCTCGGGTGTGGCCGTGGCCAGCTCCGCCGGGTTCAGCGTCGCACCGTGGGCCGGCAGCGCGTAGACCCGCTCGACGGCGCCCCGGACCTTGCGCTGGTCGACCACCTCGATCAGGCCGGCCTTGACCAGGGTGCCCAGGTGCCGGTACAGCGTGGCGTGCGGGACGTCGGGCAGTTGCGTCACGAGGTCGTGCGTGGTGAGGCGGGCGCCGGCGACCGCCCGCAGGATCCGGATCCGGACCGGGTGCAGGGCCAGGTCGGCCCATCGATCCTTCGACATGTCCACAGGGGAACGTTATCACTATCGATACTGATAGCAACAGGGCGCGGCGCAGACCATCGACGGGGTTCCCGCCCCGGCCGCCGGTGGCCTGGTCAGGCGGGTGGTTCCCGGACCCGCCGCATCCGGGTCCAGCCGTCCCAGCCGCGCTCGCGCATCAGTTCCCGCAGCTGCTCGGCCCGGCCGTCGGCCTCGTCGGCCAGGTTGTCCAGCAGCGCGAAGAACATCTCGTCCCATTCCCCCGTGCCCGCTTCGAACCCACCGGCGCCCGCCGCCGACTCGGCCAGCTCGACGAGCAGGTCGACGGCTTCCAGCACGAGCGGGTCGTCGAGTCCTTTCGTCTCCATCAGCGCCGACAGCACCTGATAGAGCCGGACGATCCGCGGGTCCTCGAGCTGCGCGAACTTGTCCGGGATCCACTCCGCCAGCTTGTCCGGCCAGCGGGCCGCGATCAGGATCCACCCGTCGCGCTCGCCGGCCAGCATCCGCTCGGACGCCCCGATCTCCCGCAGCCGGTCCAGGTAGGCGACGACCGGCGGCGGGAGCACCAGGCTGTCCCCGGCGGCGAGCTGCGCGATCTGTTTGCGGCTGGTCTCCAGGCGGGCGATCTCGTCACGAAGATGGGCGTCGATTCCGTCGATCGCCTCGGCGAAGTCGGCCTCGTCGGCTTCGAGCATCCGGGCGATCCGCCCCAGCGGCACGCCGGCCTCGGCCAGGGTACGGATCTTGATGAGCGCCACCACGGCCGGCGCGCCGTAGGTCCGGTAGCCGGAGGCGTCGCGCTCCGGCTCCGGCAGCAGCCCGATCTGGTGATAGTGCCGCACCGCCCGCACCGTGACCCCGGCATACGCCGCCAGTTGCCCGATCGTCAGCATGCTGGAGATCCTGGCTCAGCTCACCCGGCGGCGGTAGACCCGCCCGGCGAAGACGACGGCCACCACCAGGATGCCCACGCACCAGGCCAGCGCGGTCCAGATGCCCGACCCGACCGGTCGCCCGTCGAACAGCGCCCGCAGGCTGTCGACGATCGAGGTGACCGGCTGGTTCTCGGCGAACGCGCGGACCGGGCCGGGCATCGACTCGGTCGGCACGAACGCCGAGCTGACGAACGGCAGGAAGACCAGCGGGTACGCGAACGCGCTCGCGCCGTCGACCGAGCTCGCGGTCAGCCCGGGGATCACCGCCAGCCAGGTCAGCGCCAGCGTGAACAGGACCAGGATGCCCGCGACGGCCAGCCAGCCGAGCATGCCTGCCCCCGACCGGAACCCCATCAGCAGGGCGACCGCGAGGACCACCACGACCGAGACCAGGTTGGCGACCACCGAGGTCAGGACATGCGCCCACAGTACGGCCGGCCGGGCGATCGGCATCGACTGGAAACGCTCGAAGATTCCACCCTGAAGATCCAGGAACAGCCGGTACGCCGTGTACGAGATCCCCGATGCGATCGTGATGATCAGGATGCCGGGGAGCAGGTAGTTCACGTACGTGCCGGTGCCGGCCCGGATCGCGCCGCCGAGCACGTAGACGAAGAGCAGCAGCATGGCGATCGGTGTGATCGCGGTGGTGATGATCGTGTCCGGGCTGCGCGCGATGTGCCGCAGCGACCGTCCGGTCAGGATCGCGGTGTCACCGGCGAAGTGCTTGGTCATCGTTTCTCCCCGTTCACCAGTGCGAGGAAGACGTCCTCGAGGGTGGGCTGCTTCTCGACGTATTCGACCGTGGCCCGCGGCAGCAGGCTGCGCAGTTCACCGAGGGTGCCGTCGACCAGGATCCGGCCCTCGTGCAGGATCGCGATCCGGTCCGCCAGTTGTTCCGCCTCGTCGAGGTACTGCGTGGTCAGCAGCACGGTCGTGCCGCCCGAGGAGAGTTCCCGGACGGCCCGCCAGACCTCGAGGCGCCCTTCCGGGTCCAGCCCGGTGGTCGGCTCGTCCAGGAAGATCACCGGTGGTTCACCGACCAGGCTCATCGCGATGTCGAGCCGGCGGCGCATCCCACCGGAGTACGTCCCGACCCGCCGGCCGCCCGCCTCGGTCAGCGAGAAGCGGCGCAGCAGCCCGTCCGCGATGGTCCCGGCGTCGCGCAGATGCCGCAGCCGAGCCACCATCACCAGGTTCTCCCGCCCGGTCAGGATCTGGTCGACCGCCGCGAACTGCCCGGTGAGACTGATCGACTCCCGTACGTCGGCGCCCCGCGTCCCGACGTCGAAGCCGTTCACCTCGGCCCGGCCGGCGTCCGCCTTCAGCAGCGTCGACAGGATCCGGACCAGGGTCGTCTTGCCGGCCCCGTTCGAGCCGAGCAGCGCGAAGATGCTTCCCCGGGCCACGTCGAGGTCCACCCCGCGCAGCACTGTCAGTTCCTTGAACGACTTCTCCAGGCCCCGCACCCGTATCGCGGTGCGGCCGGCCTGCTCGATTCCCGCAGACACACTCATGTCCGTCAGCATCGAGGGTTGACGCTGCGTCAGGGTCAAGCGTCAGCGCCGGCCGATTTCCCTCCCGGGAGGGATCCGCTCCGGCTCCCGGCGGCGATCCGGCGACTGGCGGGCGCCTACGCCGGTGGCCGGGCCGCGACCCGTCTGGCCGGACGCTCGGCTGACCGGCCGGCAGGTGGAGGTGCTGCGCCGGATGGCCGCCGGTCGGTCCGACGCCGAGATCGCCGAGGCGAAGATTTCTCCGGCAGGGTGTCGAGTGGGCCGGGCGCCGTTCGACGCGTAGGCAAGAAGGCACCTGACACGAGGAGACAGCGACATGCGGTTCATGGTGATCACCAAGGCCACGACGGCGAGCGAGGCCGGGGTCCTGCCCGCCACGGAGGACTTCGAGACGGCCGGCAGGTTCATCGAGGAGCTGGTCGACGCGGGTGTGCTGCTCGCCGCGGAGGGGATCGGGCCGAGTTCGACCGGCGCCCGGATCTACTTCGACGGGGAGAAGCGGACCGTGGTGGACGGCCCGTTCACCGAGACCAAGGAGCTGATCGCCGGCTTCTACCTGGTCGAGATGAAGTCCTTGGAGGAGTGCGTGGAGTGGTTCAAGCGCTGCCCGCTCCCCCAGGTCGGGCCGGGCGAGTCGACGAACATCGAGATCCGCCGGCTGTACGGGGCGGAGGACTTCGGCGACGAGTTCACCGCCGAGCAGCGGGAGGCCGTGAAGCGCCGGGAGGAGAACGCCGCGCCCGGCTACAAGTCGGCGTAGTTGCGACCGGTCGCGCGGTGGGGTAGATCGGGGGCGTGGCCACTGACACCCACCGCGCGATCGAGACGGTCTGGCGGATCGAGGCGCCCCGGCTGATCGCGGGCCTGACCCGGCTGGTCCGTGATCTCGGCACGGCCGAGGAGTTGGCGCAGGATGCGCTGGTCGCGGCGCTGGAGCAGTGGCCCGGTCAGGGCGTTCCGGATAATCCCGGCGCGTGGCTGATGACCACCGCCAAGCGCCGGGCGATCGACCTGATCCGGCGCAACGCGACGTACCGGCGCAAGCTGGCCGAGGCCGGCCGCGACCTGGAGGAGTCCTCCCCGGACATCGGCGCGCTGGTCGCCGAGGACGACAGGATCGGCGACGATCTGCTGCGGCTGGTGTTCGTGGCGTGTCACCCGGTGCTGTCCACCGAGGCGCGGGCCGCGTTGACGTTGCGCCTGCTCGGCGGTTTGACCACCGACGAGATCGCGCGCGCGTTCCTGGTGCCGGAGCCGACCGTGGCGCAGCGGATCGTCCGGGCCAAGAAGACCATGGCCGCCGCGGGGGTGCCGTTCGAGGTGCCGCGCGGTGACGAGTTGGCCGCACGGCTCGCCTCGGTGCTGGAGGTCGTCTACCTGATCTTCAACGAGGGGTATGCGGCGACCGCCGGTGACGACTGGATGCGCCCGGCCCTGTGTGCGGACGCCCTGCGGCTGGGGCGGGTCCTGGCCCGGCTGGCGCCGCGCGAGCCCGAGGTGCACGGGCTGGTCGCGCTGATGGAGATCCAGGCGTCCCGTGCGGCGGCGCGCACCGGCCCGGGCGGCGAGCCGATCCTGCTGGCTGATCAGAATCGGGCACGGTGGGATCAGCTGTTGATCCGCCGGGGCCTGGCCGCGCTGGAGCGGGCCGAGTCCCTGACCGACGGCGAGCCGGGGCCGTATGTGGTGCAGGCCGCGATCGCCGCCTGTCACGCGCGCGCCCGGCGGTTCGAGGACACCGACTGGGTGCGGATCGCCGCGCTCTACGAGCGGCTGGCGCGGGCCACGCCGTCGCCGGTGGTCGAGCTGAACCGGGCGGTTGCGCTCTCCATGGCGTACGGGCCGCAGGCCGGCCTTGATCTGCTGGATCAGCTGATGGCCTTCCCGGCGCTGCGTGACTACCACCTGATGCCCAGCGCGCGCGGTGACTTCCTGGTCCGGCTCGGACGTCGTGCCGAGGCGCGCGCCGAGTTCGAGCGGGCGGCGGCGCTGACCCGCAACGAACGCGAACGCGCGCTGTTGCTGGACCGGGCCGCCGCCTGCGATCCGCCGGGCTGACGAGCCGGGAGCCGCCGACCGAGTGGCATTTGCGTGACAGCTACCGCAAGGCCGGGATCACTTTCCGTAAGCAGCTGGCCTCGGCTCTGCGAATGTGACGTGATCCCAGTGACAAACATCTCCCAGGGGTGAATCGCCTGCCGTTCATTGCGTCTTGGATGTGGACGGCCGGACCGATCACGGGGAGTGCTCCTTGGGCAGCAGCAAGCGGCGACGACGTACGCCCCGGTGGGCGATCGCGACCATCACGTTCGGGTTGTTGCTGCTGGTCGGTGGCGGTGGCGGGGCGATCGCGCTGCGCGAGACGGTCGCGGTGGCCAGCGCCTCGGTCGGTCAGGAGACGCTGCTCGGCTCGGCGGCCGAGCCGACCGAGGGCACGACCAAGAAGAACGCCGATCTCGACGGCGCGCAGAATCTGCTGCTCGTCGGCATCGACCAGCGGCCGACGGAGACGCACGGCGAGCCGCTGCGGTCGGACTCGATCATCCTGCTGCACATCAACAAGGATCACAGCAGCGGCTACCTGATCTCGCTGCCGCGCGACAGCTACGTCAACATCCCGGCCTACGACAACGGCAAGCAGCGGTGGGGCGGCGGAAAAGACAAGATCAACGCCGCTTTTGCGTACGGCACGCGGGGCCTCGAGGGCAACGACGCGCTGAAGCACGGCTTCGAGCTGCTGACCATCACGGTCAAACAGCTCACCGGGATCACGCCGGACGCCGGGGCGATCATCGACTTCCAGGGTTTCCGCGACGTGGTGAACGTGCTGGGTCGCGTCTGCATGTACGTGGACACCACCACGAAGTCGATCCACCTGGGCAAGGACAAGAACGGCAACACCACGAAACCGTTCAACATCCACTCCGACGGCACCGTCAACAAGAACCACCCCCTGCCGGGCGTGACGCCGAACACGTACACCAAGGGCAACCACTGCTTCAACCCGAGTCAGGCGCTCGACTTCGTCCGCCAGCGCGACCTGCTCGACGACGGCTCGTTCGACTACGGCCGGCAGCGGCACCAGCAGCAGTTCTTCAAGGCGATCGTCAACCAGGCGCTGAAGGACGGGCTGGACTCCCCGACCAAGCTGCCGAAGCTGCTCACCGCGTTCGGCAAGGCGATGACCGTGGACACCGGCGGCGTCCCGCTCGCCGACTGGGCGCTGTCGATGCGCAGCCTCAAACCGGACCGCCTGGTCACCATCAAGACGAACGAGGGCAAGTTCAACTCCGACAAGATCAACGGCCGGGACGTGGAGTTGCTCAGCGCCGACAGCATGGACCTGCTGAAAGCCGTCAAGAAGGACCAGATCGACAACTTCCTGATCAGCCACCCGAAGTTCGTCGCCACCAGCTGACCGGCAGGGCGCCACCGCCCGGGCGGGCGGGATCGACCGATCAGCTGTTGATCATGCCCGGGGGTCGGTTTACGCTCCTCCCGCTCTCCGTCCGCCGACCCGGCGGGCGCCTTCGAAGAACGGTGACCATGAGCCTGCGCGCCCTGCTCCGCCGCCTCGCCCTGCCCCCGCTCGCCGCGGGCCTGGCCGTGGCCGGCCTGGCCCTGCCCGCCCGGGCGGATTCGATCACCGACTTCCCGTTGCTGGTGCTCGACCTGACCGAGACGATCACCGTGGTCGACGGGCAGTCGAAGACGGTCGCCTTCTCGGTGGACAACCTCGGTGGCGGGACCGCCCAGAACACGATCGTCCGGTTCGGCTCGGTGCCGGCCGGCCTGGGCTTCGTGCCGCCGACCGGCTGCACGGTCACCGAGTGCAAGCTGGACAAGCTCGCGGCCGGGGCGAAGCAGAGCTACACCTTCACCGTGAAGCCGGACACCACGGTTCCGCTGACCTCGTCGTTCGAGGTGACCCTGGTGACCGGCTTCGAGGAGCTGGACGGCATCCAGGTGCAGGTCGTCCGCACCACCAAGGCCGGGGCCGACCTCGAGATCGGCGCGATCAAGGACCTCAAGGTGGGCCGGGGCAAGTCCGCGAACCTGCCGCCGGTCGCCATCCGCAACACCGGCAGCGCCCCCTCCAAGACGCTGGGCCTGTTCCTGGGCGCCCAGGACGGCGTCGCGCCGGACATGGACCGCTACCGCAACTGCGAGCTGGACACCGACGAGGGCGGCGTGATCTGCGTCCTCGACCAGACGCTGGCCCCGGGCCAGAGCGCCTCCGTCGACCCGGCCACCCCGCTGGCGTTCAAGGTCGGCAAGGACACGCCCGGCCCGGCGAGCTACTACGCCGGCGTCGCGGCCCTCGGCCTCACCGACAAGTACGTTGCCGCGTTCGCCAAGCGCAACGCGGGCAAGACCGGCGACAAGCTGGCCCTGAAGAGCACCTCCTCGGCCGCGAGCCTCACCGACGGGGACGTCGACGACGACCTCAACCCGGACGACAACGTGGCCTCCTTCAAGGTGACCGCGCCGATGGCCGCCGCGGACGGCAAGGCGGTCGGCGGGGTTTTCAGCGGCGCGGCCGGTGACCGGGTCACCGTCAAGGTCGGCACGCAGAACCTGGGCCCGTTCGCGACGGTGCCGCTGAACTTCACCTCGCTGCAGTATGTGCACGTCCAGCTCCCGACCGGGATCACGCTGACCAAGCCGGACGAGCTGTGCCTACCGGGCACCTCGCCGGACGACATCGACCTGGCGGGCACGCTGGCCAGCCGGGACTGGGTCTGCCTGGTCCTCGGCCAGCTGCACAAGGGCGACCAGAGCCTGTTCGCCTTCACCGCCAGCATCGGCGACGGCTCGCACGACGCCGGTTTCGTGCAGACGGCCGGCAGCGTCCAGGACACCGTGTCCGGCAACAACCGGGCCGCGCTGACCGTGGAGGCGCAGGACAGTCTGCCGCTGACCGGGCCGTCGGCCGGGCTGCTGGCCGGAGGCGGCGCCCTGCTGCTCGCGGCGGGCCTGTTCGCGCTCCGGATGGCGCGCCGCCGCCGGATCATCACCGTCGTGGACTGACACCGCGTTCCTCGCCACGGGGGCGTCATGTCGTGCGGATAAGGCAACGTCAGGTGCGTATGCGAAAGCCTGCGTACCGGACGGGGCCCATCCGCGCAGCAACGCCGTGCCGGAGAGAAGCGGAGCAGCATGTTCAGTGGCCGCATAGCTGCCGAATGGGAGTACTCGATGCGTACTCCCGCCACAGTTGAGTACTCAAGTCGTGGCCGGCGATCAGGCATGTCGCGGCAATCGGATCAGCGATGGTTTCGAGTACGGGCCGGAGATCACGCAGCTGGATCAGCGCCTCGCCGCTGAAAGTGCTGTTGATGCCGTTCGCCAGGTGGGTGGCGGCCAGCAGACCGTCATGGGTCAAGGCGATGTGCCCGAAGTAGATGCCGTGCGCATCACCACCGGCGAAGACCATCGCTTCACTTGCGGCCCGAAAATCATCGACGTCCCAGACGTTGATCGCTCCAGGTGTGCCGAGCACCAGCGTGGACCCTACAAGCGCCGCGCCGTCGGAGGATGCTTCAGCCCCGGCATGCACTGAACCGAGCACGGTCGGTGCCGCCGGGTCCGTGGTGTCCCAGATGGTGCCGGGTCCGGAGGCGCCGGTCACGAACATGCGCCGACTGTCCGGTGCATACACGACCAAGTTGGGGCCATCGCTTCCCGGAGGGATACTCCGCGTGGCCAGAACCTGCGGAAGGGCCGGATTCTTTACATCCCACCACGTAACGGTCCGGTTGTCGCCAAGCGTGACGAGCGTGCGGCCATCCGGAGAAAATATAGTGGACCTCGGTGGCGTGCTGGCAGGCAGCAGGCCGACTGGCCGGGGATCACCCCGGACTTCCCACAGGGACACCGAAGCTGCTCGCTCGGTCACGTCGGAGTAGGCCAGGGCGACGAGGAGTGCACCGTCGGGCGAGAGAGCCAGAGGTTCTATACCCCCCGCCCCGACAGCAGGCACCGTGCCGGTGCGGTGAAATTGCTCATTTGCGTCGATCTCCCAGATCCCGATGCCACCCGTGCCGTCCGGGGAGGCGAAATGTCGCCCGTCCCTGCTGAAGGCACTGTCAGCGTTATCGGTGGAGGCCGACGAGGGGTCATCCCCTATCGCGAGGCCCCTTCCGTCCCGCGGTCCGGTCGTCGACAGGCGACGCGGGTGAGCGGCATCCTTCAGGTCCCACAGCGTCGCCGCGTTGCCAACCGCGGTAACCACGAGATGGTTTGTATCCGGTTGGACAGCCATGCCGGTAACTCTGGCAGCACCGAGCGGCAGCGTTGCTTCGATGGCCGGCTCATTCCAGGCTGACGGCCGCCATAGGGTGGGTTCGGTGGCGGCGGTGAACACCAGGGCGGTCTTACCATCGGGTGAGAGATCTGCCATGGTCACCTGGCTGGGAACCTCCGCCAGCGTCCGGCGCAGTACCGGGCCGTCATCCGTCATGTCCCACACGTAGCTCGACCCGTCAGTGGCGGAGATCAGGTGTGCGCCGTCCGGGGTGAAACCGATCGATGAGGACCCCAGACCCAGGGACCGCGAGAACGGTAGGCCTCCATCGCGGGCCGGCCGTGCCGGGTCGTTTATATCCCACAACTGGTGGCGGCCGTCCTGGAACCCGACGGCGAGCCGCCCTTTTACCGAGATCGCCAGACTCTCGGCCGCACCCGGAATGGAGGAGGCGATCATGGGCCGGTCAGGATCATGCACGTCGGTGAGGACCAATCCGTCTTTCTTGGCAAAGGCCAGCAAGCGTGAGTCTCGGGAGAAGGCAAGCAGCGGCGTCCAGTCACCGTTGATCGGGCCGGTTACGGTGGCAATGGACGCGCGCAAGCTCGGCCGGCGTGCATCACCTGACGTCCACAGGCGCACAGGCTGGTTTTCGGCCATGGTGGCGAGCAGCCCATCCGGGGCGTACTGAACCCAGTGGACAGGTGTATCGGTAGCGGCAGGAGGCAGCGTCGTGGCGCCGACAGGAACCACATAGAGGCGATCGTCAACAGCGAGAGCGATGGTTTTGCCGTCCGGTGAAAACGCGCAGCCACTTACCTCCCCGGACACAGCGATGGCATTGCGGACCGAGCGCGTTCCGATGTCCCAGATCAATACCGCGCTACGTTGCAGGGTGATGACGTGGGTGCTGTCCGGGGACCACACCTGCGGGCCGCCACAGAATTTCTGAGTCGCCGGGCTGGTGAGCTGGCCGGCGTAGCGGTTCGTCATGATGTCGCGGATCAGGGTGGATCTCGCGCCCGGGGCGCCAAGCCGGTATGCCAGGCCTTCCAGCAGGAGGGCGCTGCCAGGATCTCGTGTGCGCAAAGCGGTTGCGGCAGGCAGCAGCCCTGCCGCAACTTCGCGCTGACGTGCTATCTGGGATTGATGTATCGCGGCGACCGCGCCGCCGGTCAGTCCGGAGATCGCCAGCAGCAGGGCAACGACGATGGCTGCGAAACTGGGGTTGAATCGGGTACGACTCAGGCGTACCGCGGCGGGCAGGTCAGCGGCGAAGCGCACCCGGGCCTCGCGGGCAAGGGAATCGGGCACGGTGTCAGGCGCGGACCCGGCCGCGAGAATCACCCGCAAGCCGTGGTGGATTGCCTCATCGAGCTTGTTCGTGACCCCTGTCACGGGAGTCAGCCTCAGGTCAGCTTCAAGCCGCGCGCTGATGGCAACGCGGCGGTCGAGGCGGCGCACCCGGAGCGACGGCGGCATCCTTCGGGCAAGATCGGTCAGAATCACGCCGAAGGCCGCGCCCAGAGATGCTCCGCCCACCTCGTCACAGGGTAGGTCTTCGCTTGTCAGACGCCAGACCACGCACTTGTCACGAATCGGTTGCCCCGCAATGCGCCAGGCAGCGTCCAGGGACTCAGCGAATGACGGGTCAGCCGTCAGGAAGAGCATGACACGCGGGTCGGGGTAAAGCCCGGGTGGCCCGGTGTCGAGCACGGCCAGGCGTAACAATCCGTGCGCACCGGTCGATCGCCTATCGAACAGTACGGGCAGCTGCGCCTCGCGTTCGGGGCGCGGCCACTGGTCCGTCAGTGCCCGCATCAGCAGCGTCAGCAGTCCAAACGGTGCCGCATCCGATGCTTCCGCCTCGTCGGCCAGGACGGCGAGGCGACGCGCGGCGGTGGCTACATTCACGTCGGAAAACTCGGTGGCGATGTCGCTGCCGTTCAGCTGCAGAACCGGCAGCACGTTCGCGCGGCGCCAGTGTGATGCGGCATCGCCGAGCATGCCGGCCGTGTCGGCGGCCCCGCTGACTGCGGTGACCACGCACACAGCCGCATTCGCCGCCGACAACGCGGGGCCCGGACCCGGCGCCGTCATTCGCCCCAGGCGGGACTCGCCAGGCCAGACGACGCGGGTTGCCAACGCCCGCGCCGTGTCGTGCTCGGGCTCCAGTCGTTGCCGCAGGGATGTAGCAGCATCCAGGTCACCAACGGACGCCTGGCACAGCTCCATCCAGCTTCGGGGGCCGTACAGCAGCCGTGTACACAGTTCGTATGGGTCAGACTGCGGCATCGCGGATGGTCCGGCTCACAGGATCGTCTCCCGGTAGAGAAGCGACAATCGCAGCCCATGCAGGCATGGCCGGATCGGGAGTTGCTGCTACAGATCGAGCCAGTTGGTCCAGGGCCGCGGGATCCCCGGAATCGACCTCTGTCACCCGAACGGGGTCGCTCACCGAAAGGTCGAGCCACCTCGAAGCGGTCAGGCGGAGCGCCCCCTCCCCTCCGCCTGACCGACTGGGAACGAAGACCATAAAATATCGATGAGAACTGCTTTCCGTGGTGACATCCATCGGCAGCAGCCGCTCGGCCGAGGCGTATTCGGCATCGTGCACCAGCACTTCGATCGTGCCAGGCCCGGATTCACGAATATCGAACCTCTGGGACCCGACGATCCATTCCACCGCCCGGTAACCGGGTTCCTCGGAAGCAGCCATCCGCATCGAGAGCCGGTCGAAACGAGGAAATTTGATCCGCGATCCCTGCACCGACGGTTCAGCCAGCGGATTGCCCGTCCTCGCGACCACGACGGGCTCGCGCGCCGGCAGGCCGAATCCCAGCAGGCTGCACCAGTAACGCCGCCACAGCCCATATCCCTGCCAGGACCGCATCGGCCGAGCCGGATAGGGAGCAGTCGCGCTGAGTGCGCTCCAGTAGCGCCGCAGCACAGTACTCATGGCGCCTCGATGTCGCCCGGGGGCGCCGCCGGAACACGGCCGCTACCCAGTTGAGCCAGTAGGGCCGGACCGGAGGCTCCGACCGCAATGGCAGTGAGGACACCGAAAATCTGACTGTGCAGTACAAGTGCGGCAGCACCGCCCAACGCCAGCCGGGTGACAGCTACGAGGATGTCGGCCGCCGGGTCGATGTATCGAGTCAGGGGCGGCAACCGCCGGCCGCGGCGGCGTGCCGAGTGCCGAGCTTTCTGCCAGGCCGCCAGGTTGCCCCACACTGCGACCACCTCGACGATGCCGCCGCCGGCCATGCCCAGCAGCGCCGCAGACGCCAAATCCATGCCTGTCGCTTCCGCCGACTCCGACCAAGTGGCGTCAATCTATCTGAGCGAACCGGCCTTTGTGGACCCGTCATATGCTTGCGGTCGATGTTTCCGGGGCCACAGCCGGTACGGGATGGGGGAATCTCGTGGATCGACGACGGAGGCGTGCGTTCCTGGCGTCGGGGCTGTGCATCACCCTCGTGGCTACGGGCTGCTCGTTCTCGAAGGGCAGCAGGCCAACGGTTGCGGAATCGGCAGTGCCACCCGCGAAGGAACTGTGGCGGTTGGCCGGACGGCCTACCGGACAACCCGTGCCGATCGCGGGTATCGCAGTGGGTCAGGTCAGCCAGGACCGCAGGACCTTCGCCGTTGGTATCGATCCGGTGACCGGCAGGGAGATCTGGCGGCAGGAAGCGTCACCGAGTCAGGTCACACCCGGCGTCGAGGTCGCTCCGGTTGCCATCGGCGACAAGGTCGCTTACTTCCGGCCAAATTCCGAGCATGGGCAACTCGCGCGGCTGGTGATCGCCGATCCGCGAACGGGAAATGACCTGCAAGTCTCCGGTCCGCAGCTTTTTCTGTCCAGCCCAGAGCCATGCAGTGGCAATGTCGACGTGTGCGTCTTGTCGCACGAAAAAACCGATGACGAAGTCAAGCCGCACAAATTCAGTCCAGCCACCGGTAAGTATGTTGCCGTTACAAGCAAAATGCCGCAGGACGCCCGCACCATCGGCACGGCCGGCCTACTCGGGTTCGACGGACGGAATCCCGAGGAAATTGGCCTCCTACGCGATGGCAGGATCCGCTGGACAACAAAACTCGGTGATGCCTTCCCTGAAGGATTCAGCACTGATTGGGGTTGGTCCTGGTTGCTCTACGGCAAAGAAAAGGTATACGCCGGCTCTGTTTACGGCAAACCCGCCGAGCCCTATGACCAGCGTCGGACCGAGGACCTCTCAACGAACAGAGCGATGGCTGCAGTCTCCGAGGACGACGGGTCCGTACTGTGGCGCGACACGGGCAGCGTGATCGGCTGCAACGGCATTTACGGAACAGACGAGGACAAGACGTATTTCCCTGTTCGCTGCCGATACAGAGGATCGGAGACCATAGATCCAGACCAGAAGGCGACCTTCACCTTCGCCGGCCTGGAAGTCACGATGGAAGGATTCGAGGTCCAAACCGGCCGAACGACCTGGTCCGTGCCCTTGGGCGCAGCGGAGAACCTCGAGACGTTCGCCAAGCCATTCCCGGTCACGGGAACGAACGAAATAGTAGTAACGCCAGGGAACGACATCCCTCTTGTCATCGATGCCGATTCCGGGAAATCCCGAACGGCGGCCGCCGACGCGACCTTCTGGTGTCTGTCCAGCTATAAGTACGATTATATTGAGCCTTTCACCAATCGGCTCGGTGACACAATTCACCTGCGCATCGGCGGCAACCAGGCCACCACCTGCAGCGCGACGGGCAATCCGGCAACCGGTACGCCCAGCGCCGCCGCGACCTCGGCCGTGGGCGCGCACATCGGCCCATACGTAGTGATGGCGACGGATACCGGCTTCACCGGCTACTCGGTCAACTGACAGGCCGGGCTGCTTCCCCGGAACAGTGCCAGACATCAAGGACGGCCACCACCATTCGCGATGATGGATTGCTGCAGAGGCTGAGCCGTCGGGCGTAGTGGGCTCGCCTGGCTCGCGCCTTGGTGTCGGCATCGCCGCCGTGACGGGCACAGACGGTAGGCGATGCCGCGGGCGCCCCGAAGAGGAAGACTTTGACCAGGCGGATCTCGTTGGCGGCAGCCTGATCAGGCTCGGATGCCGGATCCGACGGTGGCAATGGTCTCGGCGGCGCAGATCGTCAAGGTGGCACACCTTGACGGCTCAACCGCACGTCACGCAGTTCCGAAACTTTCGGAACTGCCTTCCGCAACTTGGTGAATGTTTCGAGGCCAGGTCGCAATGTCGAACGTTAACAACGGCTTTGAGCTGCTGCTATTCGCAAGCGCTCACGACTTCTGGTTCCGATATGTTTCCGTAAGTTGTTGACAGCTCCCCGAGAGCAGGCAAATACTCACGCTGTCGACAGGGATCGCCCACCGTCGATCCGAGTCGGCTTCCGCTCCCACCGCCTGGTTCTCCCCGCCCAGGCCTCCCCGAAGGAAACCGCAATGTCCGACGCTCTCGTTCGACCCCGGAACCGGGGCCGCATCAGACTGGCCCTCGGTGCCGCATGTGCCGCACTGATCGCGGTCACCGGCACGATGATGGCCGGCCCGGCCCGCGCCGACACGACCATCACCAGCAATCAGACCGGCACGAACAACGGCTACTACTACTCGTTCTGGAAAGACTCCGGCAACGTCAGCATGACCATGGGCGCCGGCGGTCAGTACAGCACCCAGTGGAGCGGCATCAACAATTTCGTCGCCGGTAAGGGCTGGGCGACCGGTGCGCGCCGGGCCGTCACCTACTCCGGCTCGTTCAACCCCAGCGGCAATGCCTATCTGACTCTGTACGGGTGGACGACCAGCCCGCTGATCGAGTACTACATCGTCGACAACTGGGGCACCTATCGCCCGACCGGCACGTTCATGGGCACGGTCACCAGCGACGGCGGAACGTACGACATCTACCGCACGCAGCGGGTCAACCAGCCGTCGATTCAGGGAACGGCCACGTTCTACCAGTACTGGAGTGTGCGGCAGTCGAGGCGCACCGGCGGCACCATCACCACCGGGAACCATTTCGACGCCTGGGCCAGCCACGGCATGAACCTCGGCACGTTCAACTACCAGATCCTGGCGACCGAGGGATACCAGAGCAGCGGCAACTCCAACATCACCGTCGGCGGTACGAGCAGTGGCGGCGGTGGCACCACCACGCCGCCTCAGACCGGTGGCTGCACGGCGACGCTTTCCGCAGGTCAGCAGTGGAGTGACAGGTACAACCTGAACGTCAGCGTCGCCGGCTCCAGCAACTGGACGGTCACGCTGAACATCCCGTCACCGGCGAAGAGCATCGCCACCTGGAACACCACGGCGAGCTACCCGAACGCGCAGACCCTCGTCGCCACGCCGAACGGCAGCGGCAATTCCTTCGGCGTGACGATCCAGACCAACGGCAACTGGACCTGGCCTTCCGTGTCCTGTTCCGCGAGCTGACGACGTACGGGAAAAGGGGGTTTGAAATGTCGTCGAAAGTGCTCTCCACCGCGCGCACCGTCGGACTCGCCGTCCTGACGCTCTTCGCCAGTCTCGTCGCCGTGAACGTCGCCGCCGAATCGGAGGCCGCCACCTGCAACGGCTATGTCGGGCTGACCTATGACGACGGGCCGACCGCCGGCAACACGCAGAACCTGCTGAACACGCTCAAAGCCAACGGGCTGCGGGCCACGATGTTCAACGAAGGACAATACGCCGCGGCCAATCCCGGCCTGGTCAAGGCTCAAGTCGACGCGGGAATGTGGGTCGGCAACCACAGCTACACGCACCCGCACCTGACCCAACAGAGCCAAGCAACAATCGATTCAGAGATCTCCCGTACGCAATCCGCCATCGCGAACGCAGGGGGCGGCACCCCGAAATTGTTCCGGCCGCCCTACGGCGAGACGAACGCGACACTCAAGTCCGTCGAGCAGAAATACGGGCTCACCGAAATCATCTGGGACGTCGACTCGCAGGACTGGAACAACGCGAGCACCGACGCGATCGTGGCCGCGGCCGGGCGGCTCACCAACGGGCAGATCATCCTGATGCACGACTGGCCGGCCAACACGGTCGCCGCCATTCCGCGCATCGCGCAGGGGCTGGCCAGCCGCGGCCTGTGCGCCGGGATGATCTCGCCGTCGACTGGGCGGGCCGTCGCACCCACCGGCGACGGGGGCGGGGGCACGACCACTCCCCCGCAGACCGGCACGTGCACGGCGACACTGTCGGCCGGGTCGTCGTGGAGTGACCGTTACAACCTCAACGTCACCGTTTCCGGGTCCAGTTCGTGGACGGTCACGCTGAACATTCCGTCACCGGCGAAGGTGATCGCCACCTGGAACATCACGGCGAGTTACCCGAATGCGCAAACGCTGGTGGCCAAGCCGAACGGTAGCGGTAACGCGTTCGGTCTGACCGTGCAGACCAACGGCAACTGGACCTGGCCGTCGGTCAGTTGTAGTACCGCCTGACCTTCCCGCTCCCAGGGCTGCGGCGGCCGGTTTCCTTCCGGCCGCCGCAGTCGGCGCTTTCCTTCCCCCACCGCCCCCGGCAACCCTCCCGCCGCCGGCAACCCTCCCCACCCGCCGCCGGCAACCCTCCCCGCCCGTCGCCGGCAGCTTTCCTGCGCCCGGCGCCGTCAGGGATTGCCTTCCGGCCGCTGTTGTCGGCGATTTGCTCCCTGGAAGATCCGCAGGAAGAACAAAAGCACCCCATGGCCTGGGCGAACAGGACGTGGCCGCGGTCACGGGCGGTCAGCCCGGCCGGGCGATAGGTGTAGGCATCGGCCATGCGCACACTGTCGCCGCGCCCGCCCCTCGCCACGGGTGAATCACCAGGCTTCCCGGCCCGGGATCGGGCTCCCCGCCCGCGATCGAGCCGAGTTCTGTGGGCCGCCCGACCCAGGATCGGGCCGGGCAGCCGGTGTCGTCAGCGACCGAGCCGGAACGTTCCCGGGCCGACCCCGGTCAGCGTCCGGGTGTACTGCCGCAGATACGTGTCCAGGAACGGCGACCGGTCACCCTGGGTCGGCACGTCGAACCGCGGGTTCTGGAACTCGAACCCGAGCCGCGCCCGCGTCACCGTGATCGTGTTCCCGCTCGGCGTGTCCCGCCAGCTACCACTGCCGATCGTCCCGATCTGGACGCCGAGCTGATGGCCCGTCTCCAGGGTCCAGTCGGTGGACTTCAGGTCGAACGCGACCCGCCCGGCCCGCTCGATCAACGCCACGTTCTCGTCGAACATCACCGAGGTCCCGTCCGGGGCAACGTCCCACAGCCGGACCATGACGTTGCCGGGCGCGCTCGCGGCGAACGTGACCGACGGCGTGGCGGTGATCCGCAGCCGCGACCGCACCGGCGTCGACCAGCTGAAATTACTGTGCGTGTCGCCGGCCGCGAGCTTGTTCGCGGCGAGCGGCACCGGATCGGCGTAGTGCTCCATGTCCCACTGCCGATCCTGCGGCGCGGCCAGGGCCGAGGCGGCACCGTCGTCCACGTACTGCCCGTCCGGCAGACTTTCCGTACTCGCCGACGTCGGTAGCGGCCAGGTCGGCTGCGCGCGCCAGACGCCGGTGCTGTCCTCGATCGCGTACGCCGGGTCGTGCACCGCCGGCCGGATGCCCTTCAGGTAGTAGTCGTAGAAGCGCATCACCTCGTCGAAGAACCCGGCGCGCCCCTGCAGCAGCTGCCCGTCACCGTTCGTCTCGTTGCCGCGCACGTGCTCCCACTGCCCGAGCCAGCCCCGTTCGACCCCGCGATGGTTGTCGAGGTATTCCTCCATGTCCTCAGGCTTGGTGTTGTTCTCGATGAACCCCTGCGTCACGAAGAGCGGCGTGGTCGTGCCCTTCGCGGCCGCCGCCAGGTTCCGCGCCCGCCAGTAGGGCGAGTTCAGCTCCGGGTTGTTGTTGTTCGTCAGGTTGTCGGCGAGGCACTCGGGGTGGCTCGTCTCGTAGGCCGCGTTCGCCTTGTACCGGTCGCTGTCGTCGGGCAGCGGCGCGATCGTGGCGATGCCGTTGTAGGCGTTCGGCGTCCCGGTCACGTTCGGCCGCGGCACCTCGTTGCTGAACAGGTAGTTGTACATGTTCCACACCGGTTCCTGCGCGACGACCGCCTTCAGCGCGTTCAGCCGCAGGTTGTTGCCGACCAGCCCGGTCACGGCGTCGTAGGACTTACCGTACATACCGACTTTCCCGGTCGACCACGGCTGGCGCGACGCCCACTGGATCGCGGCTCTGACATCAGCCTGCTCACCCGGCCCGACCCAGTCCAGGCACCCGGTGCTCCCGCCGAAACCACGAAGATCGACCATGACGTACGTGTAACCGCGCGCGAACAGGTCGGTGCCACTGGTGAAGTCCGCGAAGCGGCTGGACGGGCCGGTCTGCGTCCACCCTTCCGGACCCGTCTGCCCGGCGTGCCCGAAGTAGGGCCCCACCGCCAGAATCACCGGCGTCTTCGCCCGAGCCGAAAGCCCCACCGGCCGCAACACGTCGGCGTGCAGCTCCACCCCACTCCGATCAGCCGACGGAAAATACGCCTCGGTCCACACCGCCCCTTCCGGCACCCGGGGATTCTCCTCATGCGTAACCCCCGGCCCCGCGTTCGCGGTCGCCGCCGCACCCGGCCTCACGCTTGCCGCCGCCACCGCCGCCGCATTCATGGTCGCCGCGTTCGCGGCCGCGGCGGTAGCCGACGTCGCCTTCGTGGTCGCCGCCGCGGTAGCGGCTGTCGCGGCCGTCGCTGTGCCACCGGTCGCCAGCGCCACCGCCGCAACCAGCGCAACAGCGCCCGCCCCTCTGCGTATGCTCATCCGAGCCCCCAGAAATAGACCAGCATCTCTGACAAGACGCTAACCCGTCGCAGTCCTTTTTGGAGCACGCCGGCAAGGTCCGCTCGTACGAACCCCGGTTTCGGTCAGCCTCACCGCAACGCCAACCGCAATGTCGCCGGCCCGCCGCTCCCCGGGACAGCGCGTCTCGCCTACCCCTGCTTGTTCTACGATCGCGCCGCGATCCGTCACATCGTGGACGAGCCGAGCGCCTTGACCAACCGCGCCAGGGAGTTCCTCGATCTGCACGCCCGCCGTTCGCCGATCACCCCGGAAGATCCGGGCCGGTGGGACGGATGCACTGATGCGTCCGGTGCCGTCGTGACGGGTCCGGTGGATGGCCTGGACCGTCTGACATCGTTCGTCAGTCGCTTCGGGGGCTTGGCCTGCTGCGGTGAACGGCCGAGTCGCGATGGCGGTCACCGGAATCGCTATGAGTTCGACGGCTTCATCTCGTCCGGCTGGGATCAGCTCGAGAAGGGCGACTGGGTGGCGACGGCCGGGCTGAAGGAAAGCTATCCGCTCACCCCGCCGCTGACCGCCCCTCGACCGACGTCACTGCACACATCGCCGAAGCCGGCCACCGGCCCCTCAACCGGTTCCCGCGGGGACGGACGTGGCGGGTCCAACGTCACCGCACACCGGAATGGCGGCGGCGCCGGGGCGGGCCGGCACCGGGAATCGTCGCGGACCGGACGGCGGGCGTCGCTTTTGCGTCGCCGAAGCCGACAACCGACCTGTCGTCGACGCCACCGCGCAAGACGATCAGGCCGCGCAAGACGATCAGGCCGCGCAAGTCCCCGGAGGCGCCGTTGGCTCCCCGAGCTGAGCCAGCGACTGGTTCACCTCGGTGAACGTAGCCAACTGCCGGTACCGCGCCCCGATCACCACGTCGATCACGTCGCTGGTCCGCCCCGGGTTGAACTGCGCCTCCGCGTCCCCGAGGAAGAACGCCCGGATCCACTGCGCCGCCCCGACCGTTTTCGGCCCGAACTGAACGACCGCGACCTGATCCACCTTGGTCTTGCTCTTCGCCGGCTTCTGCACCACGAACCCGCGATTCTTGAAGTCCTCGCTGACCTGCTCCGCGACACCCGCCGTCCGGGTCCCGTTGAGCACACGCAGCTTGACCTGCTCCGCGTTGTCGGGCAGCGCGAGGTTCACCTTGGCGGTGCAGCTCTCGCTGGCGATCGCCGCACTCTGCGTGTCGTGAACCACCGCGACGGCCGCGACAGTCGCCGCGACGGCACCCATGGCGCTGATGACGCGGTAGGCCCGCGATCGCGTGTCCTTCATGCCACCTTTGTTGCCCACCGCCCGGGCACGGTGAACCTTCCTCTATCAAGCCGTGACGTCCCGGCTGGTGATCTCGCTCTCACCAACGACACCCCGGCCACCCGGTTACTCCGCTTCCCGCAATGGCACCGCCAATCGTGAGCTGAGCTCGTCGAACGTGATGCCGAACGTCTCCCGGACCACCACCCCGCCGGCCGTGATCACGAACGTCGCCAGATCGGTGTAGACCCGGTTGACGCATCCCAGCCCGGTCAACGGATACGTGCACTCAGGCACCAGCTTCGGCGACCCGTCCTTGGTGAGCAGCGTCATCATCACGTAGACGCTCTTCGCCCCGACCGCGAGATCCATCGCGCCACCGACGGCGGGGATCGCGTCGGGCTCGCCGGTGTGCCAGTTCGCCAGGTCGCCGCGCGCCGAGACCTGGAACGCGCCGAGCACGCACACGTCCAGGTGTCCGCCGCGCATCATCGCGAACGAGTCGGCGTGGTGGAAATACGCCGAGCCGGGCAGCTCGGTCACCGGCACCTTGCCCGCGTTGATCAGGTCCGGGTCGATCTGTTCGCCGGTCGCGGCGGGGCCCATGTTGAGCATGCCGTTCTCGGTGTGCAGCACGATTCCCGCATCGGCCGGCAGGTGGTCGGCGACCAGGGTCGGCTGGCCGATGCCCAGGTTCACGAACGATCCGGCCTCGATGTCGCGCGCCACCAGCGCCGCCATCTCGTGCTTGTCGAGGCTCATACCGCCACCACCCGGTCGACGTAGATGCTCGGGGTCACGATCACTTCCGGGTCGAGTTGCCCGGTGTCGACGATCTCGTTGACCTGGACGATCACCTGTTTGCCGGCGGTCGCCATGACCGGCCCGAAGTTGCGGGCGGTCTTGCGGTAGACCAGGTTGCCCATCCGGTCCGCCTGATGGGCCCCGATCAGCGCCACGTCACCCTTGATCGGAAACTCCAGCACATACGTCCGGCCGTCGATCTCGCGCGTCTCCTTGCCCTCGGCCAGCGGCGTGCCGACCGCGGTCGGGCAGTAGAACGCCCCGATGCCAGCGCCGGCGGCCCGCATCCGCTCGGCGAGGTTGCCCTGTGGCACGACCTCCAGCTCGATCTTGCCGGCCCGGTAGAGGCCGTCGAACACCCACGAGTCCGTCTGCCGCGGGAACGAGCAGATCACCTTGCGGACGCGGCCCTTGGCCAGCAGCGCGGCGAGCCCGGTGTCGCCGTTGCCGGCGTTGTTGGACACCACCGTCAGGTCGGTCGCGCCCTGCTCGATCAGCGCGTCGATGAGCTGCACCGGCATCCCGGCCAGCCCGAACCCGCCGATCAGGACAGTCGAGCCGTCCGCGATTCCGGCGACGGCCTCGGCCGTACTGTCGCAGATCTTGACGGCGCTCATGCCGTCACCTCCGCTGAGGTCGGGGACTCGCTCATGCCACGTTCTCCAGGACGACGGCGAGCGCCTGGCCCACACCGATGCAGATCGCAGCGACGCCGTACCGTCCGCCGGACTCCTTGAGCCGCGCGGCGAGCGTGCCCAGGATCCGGCCGCCGGACGCCCCGAGCGGGTGCCCGACGGCAATCGCACCGCCCTTGGCGTTGACGATCGCCGGGTCGATGTCCCACGCGTCCACGCAGGCCAGCGACTGCACGGCGAACGCCTCGTTCAGCTCGACCGCGGTAACGTCGGCCCACGTGACGCCCGCGCGAGCCAGCGCCTTGTCGGCGGCCTCGACGGGCGCGTAGCCGAACATGACCGGGTCGACCGCGGCGACCCCGCGGCCCGCGACCCGGGCGATCGGTGCTGATCCGATCCGGTCGGCCGCGGCCTCGGAGCCGAGCAGGATCGCGGACGCCCCGTCGTTGAGCGGCGAAGCGTTCCCGGCCGTGATCGTCCCTTCCGGCCGGAACGACGGTTTCAGCCTGGCCAGTTTCTCCGCGGACGAGCCCGGGCGGATGCCCTCGTCACGGTCGAGATCCGCACCGGCGACCGGCACCACCAGGTCGTCGTAGAAGCCGGCGTTCCACGCCTCGTCGGCAAGATTGTGGGAGCGGGCGGCGAACTCGTCCTGCCGCTCGCGGGAGATGCCGAACTTGTCACCGAGCAGCTCGTTGCACTCGCCCAGCGAGATCGTCCACTCCTTCGGCATGTTGTCGTTGACCAGTCGCCAGCCAAGCGTGGTCGAGACCGCGGTGACGTTGCCGGCCGGGAACGCCCGCGACGGTTTCGGCAGCACCCAGGGCGCCCTGGTCATCGATTCGACACCGCCGGCCACCACGACGTCGGCGTCGCCGGATTCGATGGTGCGCGAGCCGATGATCGCGGCGTCCAGCGACGAGCCACAGAGCCGGTTCACCGTGTTCGCCGGAACGGAGACGGGGAGGCCGGCGAGGAGCACGGCCATCCGGCCGACGTTACGGTTGTCCTCGCCGGCCTGGTTCGCACAACCCCACACGACGTCGCCGATCGCGGCCGGATCCAGGGCGGGGGCCTTTTTCAACAGGCCCCGGAGGGCGGTCGCGGCCAGATCGTCCGGACGGCTCTCGGCGAGGGCGCCGCCGAACCGCCCGAACGGTGTGCGGGCCGCGGCGTAGAGGTACGCGGAAGTCATGCCACCCAACCTAGGCCGCCCGCACCGATTGTGGCCAATACTGAATCGCGCTGGATTGATAATCTGTATGCATGGATCTGCGGCACCTGCGATCGTTCGTGGCCCTCGCCGAGGAACGGCACTTCGGCCGGGCCGCCGAGCGCCTGCACCTGGCCCAACCGGCATTGTCGCAGCAGGTCAAGCAGTTGGAGCGGGAGTTCGGCGTGGAGTTGGTCAGCCGCACCACGCGCCGGGTCGAGCTGACCGAGGCCGGGCTGCGCTTCGCCGAGCACGCCCGCGCGGTCCTCGGTTCCGTCGAACGTGCCGTCACCGACATGGCACTGTTCGCCTCCGGGCACACCGGGCGGGTCTCGGTCGGCTTCATCGGCACCGCCACCTATGACCTGCTCCCCCAGGCGACCCGTGAGGTGCGGCGCCTGCTGCCCGAGGTGCGCCTGGAGGTGCACGGCGAGTCGCTGAGCCCGGCGCTGCTGGACGGTCTGCTCGACGGCACGTACGACCTGGTCGTCCTGCGTCCCGACGGGATCGCCCGGCCGGAGCTGGAGGTGCGCGTGCTGCGCACCGAGCGCCTGATCGCGGTCCTGCCCGACTGGCACGATCTGGCCGATCGAGAGAGCATCGACCTGGTCGAGTTGTCCCGCGACCCGTTCGTCATGCATTTCTCCGGTCATCGCTCGTCGATGCACGAGCACGTGCTGGCCGCCTGCGCCGCGGCCGGTTTCCGACCGTCATCGATCATGGAGGTCGGTGAGACCGCGACGCTGGTCGCCTTCGTCGCTGCCGGCCTCGGCGTCGCCCTGGTCCCGGAGGCGGTCCGCAGCCTGGACCTGGAAGGTGTCGAATATGTGCTGATCAATCGGGCTCCGACGATCGATCTGGCCATCGCGACCCGCACCGGTGAGAGCTCCGCGGCGGTTCGTCAGGTGGCCGACATCGTCGTACGCTGCTCCTCGTGACCTCGCCCCGGCGGCTGGTCCGGTTCAGCACGGCCGGCCTGCCCATCGCCCGGCGCATCGAGCTGTGGGAGGACCACAACCGGGATGCGCTGATCGGCCTGCGCTGCCACATGCTCGGTGCGCAGCCCTGCGACGGCACCGAGCGGAACCTGCAGCTGGATCGCCTCCACCTGGCTCGAGTCCGGGGCAATTCGCACGTCGTCGAGCGGCCCGCCGGGGTGATCCGGCGGAGCCCGGCCGACGCGATCGTGGTCTCCCTGGCCGTTCAGGGTGAGGCCTTCTCCTGTCACGACGGCGGCACATCGGCTGGCGCTCGATGAGCCTGCCCGACGATCCGCACCAGGCCCTGCGCGCCGCGCCGGCCACGATCCTGGGACGAGCCGCATGAACTTCACCCACGAGACCCTGCCGCAGCGGGTCGTCTTCGCCTCCGGGCAGGCATTCGCGCGCCTGCCCGAGGAGGTCGCCCGGTTCGGCGAGCGACCGCTGGTGATCAGCACCCGGGCCGACGACGTGCTGCCCGGCGCGGCCCACTTCCGCGAGGTCGCGATGCACGTCCCGGTCGCGGTCGCCGCCCGCGCGCGGGAGGCCGCGGAGAAGCACGACGTGCTGGTCAGCGTCGGCGGCGGGTCCACGACGGGGCTGGCCAAGGCGGTCGCGCTGACCACCGGCCTGCCGATCGTCGCGGTGCCCACCACGTTCGCCGGCTCGGAGGCCACCAACGTGTGGGGCATGACCGAGAAGGGTCGCAAGACCACCGGCACCGACGAGCGGGTCCTGCCCCGCACGGTCGTCTACGACGCCACGCTCACCCTGTCGCTGCCCGACGAGCTGGCGGTCGCCTCCGGCCTGAACGCGGTGGCGCACTGTGTCGACTCGATGTGGGCGCCGCGCGCCGACCCGATCAACCAGGCCCTCGCTCTGGAGGGCATCCGCGCGCTGCGGGCCGGCCTGCCCCGGCCCGATCTGGCCGGCCGGGAGCAGACGTTGTACGGGGCCCATCTGGCGGCGGTCGCGTTCGCCTCTGCCGGGTCGGGCCTGCACCACAAGATCTGTCACGTCCTCGGCGGCATGTTCGACCTGCCCCACGCACAGACCCACGCCGTCGTCCTGCCGCACGTGACCGCGCTCAACATCTCCGCGGTGCCGCCCCACGTCGCGGAGGTCCTGGGCGGGCTGCGCAGCCTGCGGGAGGAGGTCGGAGCCCCGCGGGCGCTGCGCGACTACGGGTTCCGTGACACCGACATCCCGGCCGCCGTCGAGGCGATCCTCCCGGTCGTGCCGGCTGGCAACCCGGTCCCGGTCACCGCCGAGACCCTGACCGCACTGCTGCACCACGCCTGGGCTGGTGAGGAGGCACGATGAGCACAGAACAGCAGCTCCGCGAGCAGCAACTGACCGAGCGCGTGGTCGCGTCCTTCGACGGCACGCCCGACCCGCGGCTGAAAGAGGTGATGCAGGCGCTCACCCGGCACCTGCACGCGTTCGTCCGCGAAGTCAGGCTGACCGAGGCCGAGTGGCAGCGGGCGATCGCGTTCCTGACCGCGACCGGGCACCTCACCGACCACCGCCGGCAGGAGTTCATCCTGCTCTCCGACGTGTTCGGCGTGTCCATGCAGACCGTCACGGTCAACAACGAGGCTTATCGGGATGCGACCGAGGCGACCGTGTTCGGTCCGTTCTTCGTGGAGAACTCGCCGGAGATCCCGCCCGGCGGGGACCTCGCCGGCGACGCCCCCGGGCAGCCGTGCTGGGTGGAGGGCACGGTCACCGACACCGACGGCGAACCGGTGCCGGGCGCGCGGATCGAGGTGTGGGAGGCCGACGACGCCGGCTTCTACGACGTGCAGTATGACGACGAGCGCACCGCCGCGCGAGGCCACCTGTTCTCCGGGCCGGACGGGTCGTTCCGGTTCTGGGCGATCGTGCCCACGCCCTACCCGATCCCGCACGACGGCCCGGTCGGCACGCTCCTGGAAGCGACCGGTCGTTCCCCGCTGCGCGCCTCCCACCTGCACTTCATGGTCGAGGCGGAAGGCTTGCGCACGCTCGTCACGCACATCTTCGTGCGCGGTGACGAGTTGCTCGACCGCGACAGCGTCTTCGGCGTGCGCGACTCCCTGATCAAGGACTTCGAGCCCCAGCCGCCCGGAACCCCTGCTCCGGACGGTCGCGGCCTCGGCGACCGCCCGTGGACCCGGGTGCGTTTCGACATCGTCCTCGCCCCGGCTACCTCTGCTCCTGGAGGAGAGACGCGATGATCTGCTCCGTCTCGTCGTAGTTGCCCTCGCCCGTGGCGATGTAACGAACCGTTCCGCTCTTGTCGATGGCGAAGACCGCCGGGCAGGCCTCCACACCCCAGGCCGACCAGGTCGCGTAGTCGTTGTCGATCGCGATCGGGTAGGTGACGCCCAGCTTCGCCGCGGCCTTCTCGACACTGGGGATGTCACGCTCGAACGAATACTCCGGGGTGTGCACGCTGATCAGCTGCAGACCCTGGGCCTGGTGCCGTTCGTACCAGTCGTGCAGGTGCGGGATGACGTGCCTGCAGTTGATGCAGTCGAAGGTCCAGAAGTCCACCACCGTCACCTTGCCGTCCAGCGCCGCCGGCTGTTCTCCCGGCGTGTTCAGCCACTGCGTCACCTGCTGGAACGCCGGCGCCGGCCCGCAGTCCCGCACCCCGTCGGGCTCCGTGTGAAGCGAGTCGTCCACACAGTCCCGCAGTTGCGTGGGCGCCGTCGAGCCCTTCGCCGGGCCGACCGTGCCGAGCTTCTCGACCTCGTGGCTGAGCGCGGTGGTGTAATCCGGGATCACTCGCTGCACGGCCACGGCGGCGTTGAACGTGAGTGCCAGGGCCAGCCCGACGACGGCAATGCCCGATGCGATCCGGATGCCACGCTGACGACGGCGGAACGCCTGGACCCGCTCGGCGACGGCCCGACCGGCCAAGGCGAAGATCAGCAGGCTGACGCCGGTGCCGAGCGCGAACCCGACCGCCAGCACGATGGTCCCGGCGCCGATGTGCCCGGTCGCGCCCGCGACCGCGATCGCCGCGAGGACCGGACCGGCACACGGGACGTAGACGGCACCGAGCACCAGTCCCAGCACGAACCCACCGTGCTCGGAGCCTCGCCGCAGCTCAACACCCACCGCGGGCGCGGGCACCGGGCGGTGATCGCGCGGTGCGGCAGTGTGCGATGTGGAGGCCGCACGGCTCCAGGGTGGCCGGAGCGGGGGTGGTTTCTGCGTGGGGACCCTGTGGGCGCGAGGTTCCGCAAGCGCGGCAGGAGAGGTCAGGGGCCGGGCATCCACGGGGGGAGATGCCCGGCCTGGATAGATCAAAGCACATCACCCCGCATGTCCGCTATGCGGTGTGCGCCAGTGAATGTGGTGGCGTGGGGGTCCGCTTTACCCGTGAGCTGCTGACATGGAGAATCGGTCCCCGCTGATCACCTCGACCGTGGGAAATGTCATGCCATTCGATGGTTTTATCTCCTACAGCCATGCTGCCGACGGACGTCTGGCGCCGGCTGTCCAGCGTGGTCTGCATCGATTGGCGAAGCCGTGGCATCGCCGGCGGGCGCTGTGGATCTTCCGGGATCAGACGGGGCTGGCGGTGACGCCGAAGCTGTGGTCGTCGATCCGTGCGGCGATGGACGACTCGAACCACTTCGTGCTGCTGGCCTCGCCGGAGGCGGCCCGGTCGACCTGGGTCAACCGGGAGATCGAGCACTGGCTGGAGGCGAAGTCACCCGACCTGATCCTGCCGGTCGTGACCGAGGGTGAGTGGCAGTGGGACGCCGGCACCGGTGACTTCACAGCCGACTCCACGGCGGTGCCGCCGGCGCTGCGGGGGGTGTTCGCCGAGGAGCCGCTCTTCCTGGACCTTCGCTGGGCCCGCGACGACCTGCACCTGAGCCTGCAGCACGTGCGCTTCCGGGACGCCATCGCCCAGCTCGCCGCGCCGATGCACGGGATGAGCAAGGACGACCTGGAGGGCGAGGACGTCCGGCAGCACCGGCGGGCCCGGCGACTGTGGACGGCGGCTACGGCGATGCTGGTGCTGCTGACCCTGGTCACCTCACTCACCGGGGTGCTCGCGGTTCACAACGCCGACCGGGCGACCACCGCGGCGACCGAGGCCCGCGTGCAGCAGGAGGTGGCGTCGCAGCAGCGGGTCACGGCGGAGCGCGCCACCGCGGAGTCGCAGCGCCAGCAGCAGAACGCGCAGGAGCAGGAGGACCGGGCGAGCGCCGCGAAGATCGAGACCGCACGGCAGAAACGGCTCGCCGCGGAGCAGCGGGCGCTGGCCGACGAGGCGTCGGCGGAGGCGAAACGGCAGCAGGACGCGGCGGACGACTACCGCGCCAGTGCCCAGTTCCAGAAGTCCAACGCGGAGCGGCAGGAGCAACTCGCGCAGGGCGCCGGCGAGGAGGCGAAGCAGCAGAGGGCCGAGGCCGAGCGGCAGAAGGCCGAGGCCCGCCGCCAGGAGACGCTCGCGGACCAGGCGACGACCCGCGCCCAGGAGCAGAAGGCGCTCGCCGCGGAGTACCGCAAGGCCGCGCACCAGGCCGACGAGGAGCGCAAACGGCAGGAGCAACTGGCCCGCGAGGCGGCCGACGAGGCTCGCCGCCAGCGGGAGGCGGCCGCGGCGCAGCAGCGCGTCGAGATCAGCCGGCGACTGCTGGCCCGGGCCCGCGCGATGGCCGCCGACGACCCGCGGAAGGCCTTGATGCTGGGTGTGACCGCGCAGCGCCTGAACCCGGACGCGCAGACCGCCGAGCAGCTGAGCCACCTGGTCATGTCGACGCACTACGCCGGCACCCTGAGCGACGTGGACAACGTCGTGTCGCTCGCGGGGCAGGCCGTCGCCACCGTCGACGCCGGCGGGACAGTGTCGGTGTGGGACGCAACGAAGCCGTCGGCCCCGACCCGACTGGCGAAGCTACCGGGCGACACGACCAGAACAGCGTCACCAGCCGGCAACCCGGCAACCTCAGCTACACCAGCCGGCAACCCGGCAACCTCAGCTACACCAGCCGGCAACGCAACAACGTCAACGGCACCAGCCGGCGACACGGCAAAGGCGGCCACACCGGCCCGCGACGCGACGGGAGCCCCGACACCCACCGACGACGCGACGAAAGCGGCGGCGACGCTGCTGGTGGCCAGCCCGGACGGCCGTACCGTCGCGGTCTTCGGCGGCGGCACCGGAGCAGCATTGTGGAATGTGGCAGACCCGGCCCACCCGGTACGCCTCCCGCCCCTCACCGACGCCGCCGGAATCGCGTCGGTGGCATTCAGCCCGGACGGCCGAACCGTCGCCACGAGCAACAACGACAAGGACACAGTCCTCTGGGACATCTCCGGGGCCGTTCCCGCCGCCCGGTCCACGCTGCCGGACGCGTACCCGCTGAAGTTCAGCCCGGACGGCCGGACCGCGATCACCAGCGGCCCGACGGTCACCGTCTGGAACGTGGCCGACCCGGCGCACCCGGTGGCCGGCGCGAAGCTCGCTCCCCTGTTCGGCACCCCGATCACCGACGCCCGTATCGAGTTCGACCCGACGATGCCGCTCGCCGCCGTCGAGGCCGGCGGCGACTACGTGGCCCTGTGGGACCTGACCGATCCAGCCCAGCCGAGCCAGGGCGCGTCAAAACTGGCCGTGACCGGAAAAGCCCACCTGAGTTCGATGACGTTCAGCCCGGACGGTCGCACGCTGGCGTTCGCCGACGCCGCCGGAACGACCGTGCTGTGGAACGTCGAGGGTGGCGACTGGCCGTGGCTCTCGACCCGGCTGGCCACGCTCAACTCGCCCGGCGGCCCGGTGCGCTCGATGGGGTTCAGCCCGGACGGGCGGACGCTGATCACCGCCGGCCCGCGCCGGACGGCCACCCTGTGGAGCACCAGGGGACCGTTCGCACAGGACGCGTCGGCCGTACTGCCGGGGCCTTTTCCCGGGAAGGTCGTCGGCTTGGCCTTCGGCGCGGACAGCCGCTCGCTGCTGGCCGCGGGCCGGCAGGGCTCGGCCGTGTCGTGGGACGTGACCGATCCGAAGAGCCCGGTCCGCGGGGATGCGGTGCCGCTCTACGGCAGCACGGTCGAGGGGATCACGCTCAGCCCGGACGGCGGGACGATGGCTGTCGTCGGCGCTGACAAGACGGTGACGCTGTTCGACCTCAAACGCGCGGCGACCCTGGCGACGATCAAGGACGGCACGAGCGCCGTGGCTGCGGTGACGTTCGGCCCGGACGGTCACACGCTCGCCGTCGGCCGCAGTGACGGCAAGACGACCCTGTGGGATCTGACCGATTCTCATCAGCCCACCCGGCTCGCTGATCTCGCCCTCCGCGCGCCGATCTCGGCGATCGCGTTCACCCCGGACGGGCGAACCATGGCCGTCAGCGAGAGCAACTACGTGACGACGGTGGACGTGTCCACTCGTTCCGTTCCGGTGCAGCTGACCTCGGTGCAGCTCAAGGACTACGCGTACGCCGCGAACGCGCTCGCCTTCAGCCCGGACGGGCGCACCCTGGCGGCGGGCACCGACAACGCCACCACCGTCCTGTGGGATGTCGCCGACCCGTCCCGGCCGTACCAGGCCGGCACGCTCGTCGGGCACACGAACCAGGTGCTGTCGGTCGCGTTCAGCCCGGACGGCCGCACTCTGGCCACCGCCAGCCTGGACGACGCGATGATGCTGTGGGACGTCGCCGACCCGGCCAGCCCCGTCCCGTACGCCGTCATCAAGAGCCCTGACCTGCAGAGTTTCAACACGGCGTTCAGCCCGGACGGCCACACGCTCGCCGCGGGCGGCGGTTACGGCGTGCCGACCCGCAACGTCACCCTCTGGGACGCGAGAGTGCCGTCCGCGCTGGCCGCCGACCCGGCCCGGCCGGCGTGCACGATCAGCGGGCGCGGCCTCGACGCCGGCGAGTGGCAGCAGTACGTCCCGGAGCTGCCCTATCAGCCGACCTGCTGACCGAGCGCGGGCACTTCGAGGTCGCTGCGGATGTCCCGGCCCCGATCCCGGTGGGTTCCGGCCTCACCGGGGTCGGGGCTGGTGGCGGCGAGACCGTCGTGGGCGCGGGCCGCCTCGAACCGGTCGCCGATCTCCCCCGACAGCCTCAGCGCGTGCTCGTGCTGGAGCCGAGCCTCGCCGGTCTCGCCCACGCCCTGCAGCACCTGACCGAGATCGTTCAGCGCCGCGGCCTCGCTGGCCCGGTCCCCGATCCGCCGCAGCAGCACCAGCGCACGCCGCAGGTGCTCGGTCGCCTCGCCGAGCCGGTCCTGGCCGGCGCGGATCGCGGCCAGGTCGGTGAGCACGTACGCCTCCGCGGTCCGGTCGCCGGTGCGCCGGACGGTGTCGAGGCTGCGTTCGAGGTGGGCGGCGGCCCGGCCGAGCGGCACCGGCTGATGCGGCAGCCGGGCGAGCAGGGACATCACGTACGCCTCGCTGAACGTGTCACCGAGCGTGACGTAAAGCTCCAGCGCACACTCGAACCGCCCCGCTGCCCGTTCCGGATCACCGAGCCGGGCGTCGATCAAGCCGAGCCGCACCAGCGCGTCCGCCTGCCCGGCCTGGTCACCGAGCCGTCGATGCAGCTCCCACGCCTGGTGGTAGCGGTCGCCGGCCCGCCGATAGTCGCCGAGCAGCCAGTCGACGCTGCCCAGGTTGCGCAGCACCTGCGCCTCGGCCACGCGGTCACCGAGCTCTTCATACAAACCCAGGGCTTGCCGGTACGCCGTGACGGCCTCCCCCGGTCGTCCTTGCCGCCGGTGCAGCCGGCCGAGGTGCGACAACGCCCGAGCCTGGGCCGCACGGTCCCCGACGGCACGGGCCGCGGTCACCGCTGACGCCGTCACCGTCGCCGCCTCCGCCGCCGGCCCGCCGGCGTCGAGGTACCCGAACAGTGTCTCCGCCAGTGCGATCGTGTGCTGGAACCATCCGTGCGCCGTGCCGTAGACACACATCACGGCCAGGTTCGGCCGTTCCGCCTCGATCCACGCCCGGGCGTCATCGCTGCTCGCCCCGGCCAGATAGTGGTCGAACAGCCTGGTCAGCGCCGCCCGCCGCTCCGCCTCGGCGTCGTGCTCGCCGGCCAGCTCCGCGGCGTAGGCGCGCAGCAGGTCGTGCATGCCGTACCGCCCACCCCGCCCGGCCTGGACGAGACTGGCCCGGACCAGCACGCCGAGCATCCGCCGCGCCTCACCCGGCTCGGCACCGGCCAGCGCCGCCACCGCGTCGAGGTGCGCGTCCTCGCCCGGGTGCAGCCCGAACAGCCGGAACAGGCGGGCTGCGGCGTCCGGCAGGTTCCGGTACGACCAGGAGAACACCGCCCGCACCTCGGCCCGCGGATCCCCGCCCGCGTCGAGCAGGTCGAGTCGCACCTGATGGTCGCCGAGCTCGTCGACGAGGTCGGCCAGCGGCACGTCACCACGGTCGGCGGCCAGTTCGGCGGCGATCCGCAGCGCGAGCGGCAGCCGGGCACACGCCGCGGCGAGCGCTTCCGCCGCGGCCGGCTCCTGGTCCACCCGTACGCCGATCAGCTTGCGCAGCAGCGCCAGCGCGTCCGGCTGCGGCAGCAGGTCCAGGTTGACCCGCTCGGCGCCGTGCACGGCCACCATCCCGGGCAGCGACTCCCGACTGGTGATCAGTACCAGACACGATCCGGTGCCGGGCAGCAGCGGCCGCACCTGCTCCACCGAGGACGCGTTGTCGAGCAGCACCAGCATCCGCCGCCCGGTGAGTTCAGAACGGAAGCGGCCGGCGCGCTCGTCCGTACCCGGTGGGATCTCCGGCCCGCGCACGCCGAGCGCGGTGAGGAACCCGGCCAGCGCGTCGGCGACCGTCACCGGCTGCTCGGCGTCGTAGCCACGCAGGTTCACGTAGAGCTGACCGTCCGGGAACGCGTCACGGACCCGGTGCGCCCACCGCACGGCCAGCGCGGACTTGCCGACCCCGGCGGTGCCGGCGAGCAGCGCGACGGTCAGCGGCGGTTCGTCACCGCCGGGCGAGACCAGCAGCCCGTCGAGGGCGGCGAGTTCGCCGGTGCGGCCGGTGAATGCCCGTACGTCGGCGGGAAGTTGAGCGGGAATCGGGGCGACCGCGGCCGGCGGGACTCCGAGATCGTTGCCCGGCAGGTCGAGGGCCGGGTCGGCGGCGAGGATCTGCTCGTGCAGCCGGCGCAGCGCGGCGCCCGGATCGCTGCCCAGCTCGTCGGCGAGACTGCGCCGGATCCGCCGGTACTGCTCGTCGGCGTCGGCCTGGCGACCGCAGCGGTACAGCGCCAGCATCGCCTGCGCGGCCAGCCGCTCGTCCAGCGGATGCTCGGCGACCGCCGCGGACAAGCCGGGCAGCAGTTCGCCGTGCCGCCCCAGCCGCAGCAGCACGTCGTTGCCGTCGAGCTCGGCGGCGAACCGTTCGTCGAGCAGCGTGCGGCGCAGCGCGTTCAGCCACGGCGTGTCCAGGCCGGCGAACGGCTCGGCCCGCCACAGGCCCAGCGCCGCCGCGATCAGCGTGGCCGCCACCTGATCATAAGCGGTCGCCCGGCTCTCGGTCATCAGCCGGCGGAACCGGTGCAGATCCACCGCCTGCGGATCGACGGCGAGCTGGTAGCCGCCCGACTCCTTGCGGATCTCCACCCCGGCGGCACGGCGCAGGCGCGACAGGTAGCTGTAGAGCGCGCCGGCCGCCCGCTGCGGCGGATCGGCGCCCCACACCCGGTCGACGAGCTGGTCCACAGTGACCGGACGGCCCGCCTCGGCGAGCAGCACACCGAGCACGCTCCGCTGCCGGGCATGACCCAGGTCGACGGTACTGCCGTCGACATGCGCCTCCACGACCCCGAGCACCCCGAACTCCGCCGCCAACTGACCTCCGCATGACCAGGCGATTCAAGAAATTCACCAGAACGCTAAAAGTTTCGCATGCTTCGTACAAGGTCAACCGGCGAGCATGGACGACGTTGCAGGGGCGGCAGGTCGCTCTCGCCCGGTTACGCCTGCGTAACGGGGGAATCGGGACGCCACAGCGACTTCACCGGCGACGAGCGACCTGCCTGCGCAACACATCACCCGGTTGAGCCAGCGGCTCCACCGGCCGACGCCGTCACCAGGGACGTGACCGCGAAGCCCGACCTCACGAGGCTCGCCGGCGAGCGGGGCGGCCCGCTGTTCCTGACCGGCGACCCGGGGTAAGCCGCAGAGTCCTTCACCTTCCACGTGACGCACCCGCTCACGCCGCCGGCCGCGGTCGGCGCCACCTCGGTCGGTGACGTGCGAGCAGCGACCCGCTTCGCGGCCGCGAACAACCTTCCCGGTCGCCGTGCCGTGGCTGAAGACGTGGGCGGACACCCGCGAGGATGCTGGCGGAAGAGGCAACCGAGTCGGCTGAGCTGCGGAACCTCTACACTCCGGAGATCTACGACCGATTGCTCGACGTGATGCGGAAGTACGACCCGACGGCGATGTTCCGCAAGAACCACACGATCCGGGCGCGCCAGGAAGCGCGCTAGTATCGGGGCGGTCCTGAGAAGGAGAGCAGACCAGTGTCAGTGGACGACGACGTTTCGGGGTTAACCCGCTGAAGCGGTCACCGGCGTGCGCGTGTCATCGCGGCGCTTGCGTGGCCTCTGTCGTCGTTCCCTGATCACGGTTCACCTTCGTACCCTCAGAGGCCTTTGAATGTCTATCATTTGCACAAATCTGTCCTTTTCGTGGCCGGATGACTCCCCGGTCTTCGACGATCTGTCGGTCTCCGTCCCGGACGGGCGCACCGGGCTGGTCGCCGCGAACGGCTCCGGGAAGAGCACGCTGCTCCGCCTGATCACCGGCGAACTGCAACCGACCGGTGGCAGCGTCGTCGTCGAGGGCACCCTCGGCTACCTGCCGCAACACCTCCCGTTCCGCGCCGAGCAGACCGTCGCCGAGGTCCTCGGCGTCGACCGGATCATGGCCGCGCTGCACGCCATCGAGTCCGGCGACGCGTCCGAGGAACACTTCACCACGATCGGCAACGACTGGGACGTCGAGGAACGCACCCGCGCCGAACTGGACCGGCTCGGCCTCGGCGGCATCGCCCTCGACCGGCGCCTCGGCACGCTCAGTGGCGGCCAGGTCGTCTCCCTCGGACTCGCCGCCCAGCTGCTGAAACGCCCGGACGCGCTGCTGCTCGACGAGCCGACCAACAACCTCGACGGGCCCGCGCGGGAACGGCTGACCGAGGTGCTGCGCAGCTGGAACGGCTGCCTGCTGGTGGTCAGCCACGACCGCGCGCTGCTCGACCGGATGGACCGGATCGCCGCGCTCGACCACGGTGACATCCGGTGGTACGGGGGCAACTTCGCTGCCTACACCGACGCGGTCCAGGCCGAACGCGAAGTCGCCGAACGACAGGTCCGCAACGCCGAACAGGACCTCAAACGGCAGAAACGCGAGATGCAGCAGGCGCGGGAGCGGGCCCAGAAACGCGCGTCGAACGCCTCCCGCAATCTCGCCGACGCCGGGCTCGCCCGCATCATCGCCGGCGGCCTCAAACGCGACGCGCAGGTCTCCGCGGCCAAAGCCAACGAGACGCACGCCAACCGGGTCGGCGACGCCCAGGCCCGCCTCGACCAGGCGTCCCGCGCGGCCCGCCAGGACGACAAGATCGCCATCGAGCTTCCGGGCACCACGGTTCCGGCCGGCCGCACGGTCTTCCACGGCGAAAAACTGCAGATTACGTACGGCGACCAGCCCGTTTTCGCCCCTCCCGGCGTCGACCTGGACGTCCGCGGCCCGGAGCGCATCGCCCTGATCGGCCCCAACGGCGCGGGCAAGTCCACTCTCCTGCGCCTGATCAACGGTGACCAGCATCCGGATTCCGGCACCGTGACCCGCGCCGACGGGCGCGTCGCCTACCTGTCCCAGCGCCTCGACCTGCTCGACGAATCCCGCACCGTTCTGGAGAACCTCACCACGTGGGCCCCGGCCCTGACCGACGCGGAACGCATGAACCTGCTGGCCCGCTTCCTGTTCCGCGGCGCTCGGGCGCACCTGCCGGTCCACGTCCTCAGCGGCGGCGAACGCCTGCGCGCCACCCTCGCCTGCGTCCTGTTCGGCGACCCGGCCCCGCAGTTGCTGCTGCTCGACGAGCCGACGAACAACCTCGACCTGGACAGCGTTGCCCAGCTGGAGGCGGCGCTGACGGCGTACCGGGGAGCATTCGTGGTGGTCAGCCACGACGAACGCTTCCTGGCGGAAATCGGCATCACCCGCTGGCTGCAACTGGCCGACGGGCGTCTGACCGAGACGGCCGCCCCGGCAGCGGTGTGATCAGCGTCCTGCAGGGCCGGGCCGCGAACCCGCCCGGTCATGCACCCCTCACGCCCGCCCGCTCGAGCCCTCCCGGCCACCCACGCGTCCGACCTCTTCCCTCGCCAACAGCCTTCCCTCCCCACCGGGCCTCCCGGCGCCCCGCCCTCGGTCCCTTCCGGCGTCTCGGCACTCCTTCCCCCGGTGCCTCGCCGTCCCAGATCGCCGACGCCGAGCCCGGGCCCTCGGAAACAGCCCTCAGCGCCGGCCGAGCAACCTCGGCGCCGAGGGTCGACACGGACGTCCGGAACAGCACTCAGCCCCGGCCGAGCAACCTCGGCCGGGGCTGAGCCGCTGTTCCGGACGAACTTGAGCGGGGCCGGCGCTGATCGCGCGGACTGGTGCCGCTGATGACTTGGCCGCCCAGTCCGGAACGGGACGTGGGCTGCCCGACCAGTTCGACGAGCACCTCGTCACGGCAATCGTCCCCGAACACGGCGGTCACCGCGGCGGTGAGAGCAGACACGAGCCGCGCGACGACGGTGTCCGCGTCGTCCCGGGCGAACACCTCCTCGCGCATGCCGAACGTCACCGACGGCGCCACTGAGTCGACCGCCACCCCGCCGCGCGCCCAGCGACCGGCGGGGATCCCGATGAGCCGGACATCGACCGAGCTGCGCGCCCATTCGCCGTAGACGGAGACTACGGCGTCGGTCAGCCCGCTGATCAGGCCGGACTCACGGCCGGCGAGTTCCGCTTCGAGCGCGTAGAGCGTCACATGAGGCATCGGCAACTCCTCGCCGTCAGAAAAGCTCCGGCTGCAACCAGCCGGCTCGCGGTCGAGAAGCCTATAGCCCGACCTCACCCCACCCGAAGCGATTTCCCGCAGACACCACGGGTCGGCTGGCGCGTCCCGTCGCGACGGAAGTCGCGGCGAACCGAAGATCGCGGCGGGCGGGCGGGCCGCGGCGGGCGGACCGCGGCGGGCGGACCGCGGCGGGCGGACCGCGGCGGGCGGGGCTGCCCGATCACGGCGGGCAGCCCCGGGTGCCGGGTCAGGACTTGGTGATGGCGGGCGAGCTGGTGCCCTCGACAACCTCCGGCTGCGCGGCGGGCTCGCGACGGTCGCTGGTGGTGATGGCGATGCGGCGAGGCTTGGCGGCCTCCGCGACCGGAATCGTCAACGTCAGCACACCGTCCTGCCACGTCGCGGCGATCTTGTCGAGGTCCAGGCCGTCACCCAGGGTGATGCGGCGCTCGAACGTGCCGGTGGGGCGCTCGCGACGCAGCCACTGCACGTCGTCGTCGGTGCGGGCGGAGCGCTCGGCGCGAATCGTCAACACCCGCCGGTCGACGTCGATCTGCACCGAGCCCGGGTCGACCCCGGCCAGGTCACAGTGCAGCACGAAGTGCTCACCGGAACGGTACAGGTCCATCGGCATCGCCAGGCCGGCGGTGCTGCCACTCATCATCTGCCCAGCGAGACGGTCGAACTCGCGGAAAGGATCGAAAGTCAGCACCACGAACACCTCCTCATGACTGCCCGCCGGCCTTTCCGGCGGGCACGTGGCGCTCGGCTAAAGATCAGATCTGCCGAGGTCGTTGCATGAGGTCTTGCGGCTCATCACCGCGAATGACCAGCAGCGACAAGTAATTTTTTAGCACTGTCCCGGCGGGAGTGCCAAGCCCTTCGACCAAAATTTTCCGCGATGATCTACTGGCGGACGGCTGTCACGCCGTACCTCAGGAGGATGTTGTGGTTCTTGATCTGCCGACACCGTGCGTGATCGTCGATGCTGACGTGCTCGACCGGAACCTGCGGGCGATGGCGACCGCGGCGGCCGGCCGTGGGATCGCGCTGCGGCCGCACGCCAAGACGCACAAGTGCGTGGAGATCGCGCGGCGCCAGGTCGAGCTCGGCGCGACCGGGTTGACGGTGGCAACGGTCAGCGAGGCGGAGACTTTCGCCGCGGCGGGGCTCGACGACCTGTTCATCGCTTACCCGGTCTGGCCCACCCGGGAACGCGCCGCCCGGCTGCGGGATCTCGCGTCGCGGGTCCGGCTGCGGATCGGCGTCGACTCCGCGGAGAGCGCGGAAGCGCTGGCCCGGGCCGTGCCGGGGCTGGAGGTGCTGGTCGAGGTGGACAGCGGGCATCACCGCAGCGGCGTCGATCCGGGTGCGGCCGGTGCTCTCGCCGACGCGGCAGAAAATTCTGGATTGACGGTACGGGGCGTGTTCACCTTCCCTGGTCACGCGTACGGCCCGGAGCGGCAGCGTCCGGCCGCCGAGCAGGAGTCGGCCGCGCTCGCCGCAGCCGCCGCGGGCCTCGGCCCCGGGGTCCGCAGCGGCGGTTCGACGCCGACCGCCGCGCTGACCGGCACCGGCGTGCTGACCGAGATGCGCCCCGGCGTGTACGTCTTCGGCGACGCCCAGCAGCTGGAACTCGGCACCTGCGAGTGGGCCGACGTGGCGCTGACCGTGGAGTCCACGGTGGTCAGCCGCTCCGGGAACCAGTTCATCCTGGATGCCGGCAGCAAGGTGCTCGGCGCCGATCGGCAGGCGTGGGCCACCGGTTTCGGCCGGCTGGTCGAGCTCCCGGACGCGCGGATCGTCGCGCTCTCCGAGCACCACGCCACCGTCGCCCTCCCCGAGGGCATGCCGCTCCCCCGGCTCGGCGACGTCCTGCGGGTCGTTCCCAATCATGTGTGTACGACCGTGAACCTCGCCGACGAGCTGATCGTGACCGCCGCGGGAGCCGAGGTGGACCGTTGGCGGGTCGCCGCCCGCAACGCGAACACGTGACGACCCCGGGCCCTGGGATCGTCCGGCCAAGGCTGTTCACCGGCGTGCCGGGCGCCCCCGGGTGGAAGTGTGTCCGTTTCCGCTTCTCGACCGGCTCGGAGCCGCGGAGCGCCCCTGGCCCCAGCCTCGGGGTCGCTCCGGGTCAGGCGACCGCGGCGCGCAGCGAGCGCATCGCGTAATGAGCGCGCGACTTGACCGTCCCCACCGGAAGCCCGAGCCGCTCCGCGGTCTCGCCCGCGATGCCGTACTGGTCGCGAACCCTGGTGTGCCCCCGGCCAGGGCTCGACCCTGGTCCCGTACCCGGGCCCGCCAGCCACAGTGGCATGAGCAGAACCGGTCACGAGGAGGATCGAGCATGGAGGAGCCGAGGGTCTGGCTGGTCACCGGGAGTTTCCGGGGGCTGGGCCGGGCCGTGGTGGTGGCGGCCGCCGGGTCCGGGGCGCGGGTGATGGCGGCCGCACGCCGGCCGGACGACGTCGCCGACCTGGTGGCGGCGTTCCCGGGGCGGGTCGAGGTGGTTCGGCTGGACGTGACGAACCCGGCCGGGGCGCGCCGCGCGGTGCGGGACACGGTCGAGGCGTTCGGGCGCGTGGACGTCGTCACCGGCGGCAATGCCGGGGACGGCGCCGACCTGCGGGAGCGGATCGAGGCCGACCTGTTCGGCGTCGTGCACGTGACCGAGGCGGCCCGGCCGACGTTGCGGGACGGCACGTTCGTCCAGGTCACCACCGGGCGGGCCGAGGCCGCGCAACTGGCCGCCGAGGGGTATTTCGAGGCGGACGTGGCGCCGCTCGGCATCCGGGTGATCATCGTGACGGTCGGCGACGACTGCGATCCGGCGCGGGCGGCGCAGGCGATCGTGCGGGTGGTGGCGGAGGACGACCCGCCGCGGCGCCTGCCGCTCGGGGCGGGCGCGTTGACGACGGCGCTGGAGACGGGCGCGGCCCGGCTGGCCGAGACCGAACGCTGGGCGGACGTGAGCAAGTCGGTGTGAGCACCACGAAAGCCGGCCCGGGGATCCGGGCCGGCGTCGGTGTCGGTGACTGTCAGGATTCGAGGCCCGCGGCCTTCGCCATGAAGGTGGCGTACCAGGCCGGCCAGTTCTCGTCGTACTTGCCGTCCAGTTCGTCGGCCTCGTGCCGGCCGTGGGCGAGCGCGGCGTCGCGCAGCGCCTGCTCCAGTTCGGCCGCCGAACCGTAGACGACGTGGCTGATCCGGCCGAGGCGGCGCTGGGTGACCTCCTGCAGGAAGAACAGGTTGCCGTCGGGGTCGGCGAAGCTCAGGAACGAGCTGTACGACTGCCGCGCCGGGTGCGGGCCGTCGACCCGGTCGGTGGTGCCGGCGTGGTGGAAGACGCCACCCGCGTCGTGGAAGATCTCGCTCGGCTCGGCGCCCTTGGCGACCAGCTCCGCACGGGCGGCCACGATGTCGTCGACGACGATGTGCACGCCCTTGCTCGACCCGGGCGCCGCGTCGGTGATTCCCTTGCCGACGATGATCGACGCCGCCGATCCCGGCGGGGTGAAGTGCACCACGCGGAAATCGTTCGGGCCCTGGTAGTCCACGTCCTCACGCCACCCGAGACCGTTGTAGAACGCCTTGGCCCGGTCCACGTCCGAGACCGGCAGGACCACGATCTCGACCTTGAAGTCCACCATCGTCAGCTCCTCCGCTGCACCGGATGCCCTAGCGGCATCTCGTCCGGAACTCACTCTGCCGCCACGGGGTGGCCCGTCGCCCCCGTGGAGGACACTGGTGGACCCCCGGGGCCACTCTCGAAAAGGTCCGCGTAAAGCCCCAGGACCCCCGGGTCGGCCACCCCGTCGTACGGGCTGAGGACCATCGCCGGCCGCCGCAGCCCGGCGCCGCGCCCGGGACGCGGAGTTCGGACGATCGCCAGGCACTGCGCGACCGGCGGGGCGGGCCGGAACTCACCGTGCCGCCGCTAATCCTCAATCACGCCGGCAGCCGTCCGATCAAATCCCGAAGGCCCCGGCACGACCACGAGAGGAGGCGACAGCGGATGATCGCGTCGGTCAACGCTGCTGCCCCGCTCCGACGTGTCGTCGCGGACCGGGTGTGCCGCTGGTGGATCATCGTCGCCGCTGCTTGGCTGGCTCTCTTCGCGGGCCTGGTCGCGCTGTACCGGGACTCGGAAGCCGGAAGTCTCTTCGTCGGCGACATCGTCTATCTGGTGCCCTTGGCCGCCGGCGCCACCGCGGCCCTGATCGCGGCCCGGCGCCTCACCGGCCGGCACCGCAGGTTCTGGCTGCTGCTGAGCATCGCCTGGTGCGCGCAGCTGGCCGGTGAGTGTGTCTGGGCCGGTTATGACTACCTGTCGGATTCCGGGGCGCCGCAGCCGTCGGCCGCGGACGTGGGTTACCTGACCTCGTCCGTGACGATGCTGGCGGCGCTGATGACCGGGTTCGGTGGCGTGAGCGCGCTGCGCCGATGGCGTGGCCTGCTCGACACCGCGATCATCGTGCTCGGCGTCGGGGCCGCGGTCTGGTGCCTGGCGATCCGGCCGCAGTGGTCACCCCAGCTCGGCCCCGCCGACGTGGTCACGCTGACCTATCCGGTCTTCGACACCGCTCAGCTCTGCTGCCTCCTGATCATCGGCGCGGCCGGTCATTCGCGCATACCTCTGCCGGTGCGGCTCGTCGGGTTGAGCAGTGCCGTCAACGCCCTGAGCGACCTGGTGTACACCTGTCTCAGCATCAGCACCGGCTATGAGCCCGGTGGCTGGCTGGACGTGGGTTTCGAGGCGGCCTCGGTCTGCGGTCTCGTGGCGGCGCTGATCGCGGTGCGGGTCCCGGAGCCGCCCGCGGAACCACTCACCTTCGACCGTGGGCTGGCGCTGACTCCGGTGCTGTTCTCCAGCGCGGTGGTGTTCACCCTGCTGGTCACCGAGAAGGTGCGCACCGGCGTCGTGGACGACACGACCCTGACCGTCAGCGGCATGCTGTTCGTCGGCGTGCTGTTCCGGCAGCACCTGTTCACGAGGGATCGGGCCGCGCTGGCCGAGCAACTGCGTCAGGCCCTGCTCGAGCAGCAGCGCCTGGCCGTGACGGACAGCTTGACCGGCTTGCACAACCGCCGGTACTTCACCGAGCAGTTGCTCGCGTGGCCGGACCGGGAGGATCTGGGGCCGATCAGCGTGATCGTCGTCGACCTCGACCACTTCAAGCGCATCAACGACACGTACGGGCACCTCAACGGCGACGCGGTGCTCCGGCAGTCCGCCGAGCTGATCGTCAGCGCCTGCCGGCCCACGGATCTCGTGGCGCGGTGGGGCGGCGAGGAGTTCGTCATCATGCTGCCCGGCACGTCCGGACCGGAGGCCGAGGTCATCGCCGAGCGTGTCCGGCGGACGATCGCCACGGATCCCGTGCCGACGGGCGAGGGCATGGTGCCGGTCACGGCGTCGATCGGCGTCGCCACCGGCGACCCACGGGGCGGCGAGGCCCTGGTGGAAAGCGCCGATAAGGCCCTTTACCAGGCGAAACGATCCGGGCGCAATCGGGTCGTCATGGCATCCGTGACCGCGGACGGGTCGCGGGCCGGCGGTCAGACGGCCAGCGCCACGCGGTTGCGGCCGGCGCCCTTGGCCCGGTAGAGCGCCGCGTCGGCGCGGGCGAACAGCCCGTCCGACGACTCCTGACCGTCCCAGACGGCAACCCCGGCGGAGAACGTCTGCCCGGACGGGGTCAGCGGTCGCAACCGGTCCAGCAACTCGGTCACCGCCTCGGTGTCACAGTCCGGGATGAGGAGGGCGAACTCCTCACCGCCGTAGCGGGCCAGCAGGTCGCCGGCTCGCAGTCCGCCCGTCCAGGCCGCCGCCGCTTCCTTCAGCAGCCGGTCACCGGCCAGATGACCGTACTGATCATTGAAGTGCTTGAAGTGGTCGAGGTCGAGGACGGCCAGCACCAGCGGCTTCCCGTCACGGCGAGCGTGATCCAACGCCAGCGGCAGCGCCGCCTCCCAGGCCCGCCGGTTGGCCAGCCCGGTGAGCGTGTCACGTTGTGCCAGATCGGTCAGTTCCTCGGCCTGGTGTTCCAGCACCGACGCCTGCCGCTCGACCTGTCGGATCAGGACCGCCATCCGAGCCACCACCAGCAGGAACATGACGACGCAACCCACCACGACGGCCTGCGCGTCGGGCACCCGGTTGTGCTCGCGCCAGGCTTCGACGGCGAGCAGCAACGGGGCGATCATGGTGGCCGCGGTGAGCAGCACCAGCCGCCACCGAGAGAACCGCCGGTCGCTGATCTCGATCGGTTCGGCCAGGTCACGGATCCCGGGATGCAGACCCGCGGCGCCGTAGAGACCGAAGGCGAACAGGTAGCCGGCGTCCATCGTATGGCTGCTCAGGGTGCCCGCCTGGAACTCGAAGTGATCGGTCAGGGCCCAGGCGTAGTCCGCCGCCAGGTAGCTCGTCATACCGGTCGCGAGCAGCAGGAACGCACCGTTGCGACCGCCGCCTCCGACGAGCATGCGGGCGAGCAGCGCCAGCATCAGCAGGTCGAGGATGGGATAGCCGATGGCCACCAGCTTCCCGGCGAACGTCAGACCGGGCGACTGGGTGACCGGCTTCATCAGGTACACCCAGGCGATCAGCGCGAACGCCCCGGCGATGATCACCGCCTCGATCACGCCGGCGGGATCGCGAGCCCGCAGCCGTCTCCGGAGGATCAGGATCAGCACCACGATCTCGAGGAAGCCGGCGGTCAGATACAGCACGTCGGCCGGCGCCGGGTAGGCCGAGCTCCGCAGGTGACGCGCGTACCAGGCGTACACCAGGTCGCCGCAGACGGCCAGGAACTGACAGCCCGCGAACATCAGCCACAACGGGGCGGCCGCCGCCCGGTTGCGGCGGACCCCGAGCACCAGGGCGAGCCCCCCGGACAACGCGATCGCGGCGTAACAGATGGTCTGCAACCACGAGTCCGGCGTGCCGAAGTACGCCACGACGGACATCGCCAGAAAACTCAGAAACCACACCCATGGTGGCCAGATCGCGCGGCCCATCCGCCCTCCCGGTACAGCCTCCCCGCGGACACTTGAGGTCATTCCAGCAGGCCGCAGGCCCCGATGATGGGCAATCGGGACTTGCGGGCATCGAACCGCCGGGATCGGTCAGCGGTGATAGTGCGGGGTGGTCGCGCCGCGATAGAGGCCGTGCCGCAGTTCGGAGACGTAACCGTCGAGCTCGGGCATGCCGAGCCGGGCCGCCTCGGCCAGCTCCGCCTCCTGGTCGCACGGGACGCGGACGAACTGGACCGAGAACGACGCCGGCTCACGGGAGTCGAGGACGCCCTCCAGGATCACGTAGACCGGCGTCGGGTCGTCCATCGCGTTGCCCACGCTGCCGGTGTTGAACAGGGTCAACCCGTCCGGCCCGACCTCGTGGAACGGGTCGTGGGTGTCGCCGTAGCCGACGATCGTCGGTTCCGGGCCGTCGAACCCGGTGGCCGGCGTGTTGGCGAACATGCCCCGGAACTGCGCCTCGTCGTGGTCGAAGCGCACCCGGTGGTGCACGCTGGTGGCCGAGGCGTGGAAGAGCCGGACCCGGCGGCCACTGAGCCAGAAGTCGTGGCAGAACGGCAGGTCGCGCAGCCACTTGCCCTGGCCCTCACCGAGCTGGGCGAGCCACCAGCGCATGCCCTCGTTGTCGTAGGTCCGGTCCGGGTCGGGCAGGAAGTCGTCCCAGTTGCCGAGGATGTTGACCGCGCACCGCTCCTGGCAAAGGTCGATCACCTCGCGGCCGCGCGGGCCCTTGCCGACGAAGTCGCCGAGGTTGTAGATGCGGTCGATGCCGCGGTCGTCGATGTCGCGCAGCACCGCCTCCAGCGCGGTGAGGTTGCCGTGGACGTCGGAGATGAGCGCGATGCGATCGAGCCGGGACACCCACCGATCCTATGACCGGCTCGACCGCTCAGCGCGTTGATGACGCCGTGTCGCTCAGGAGAGGCTGACGTCGTCGAACCAGACCGAGCCCGCGTTGTCGCCGGACTTCAGGTGCAGCTGCACGCCGGCCGCGTCGTCGGGCGCGACCGCGGTCACGGTCAGCTGCCGCCAGTCGGTCGTCCCACGCGGCAGGCGCGCCGACTTGTCCTGCTTGATCCATCGGCCGCGCTCGTCGAACCAGCTCAGCGTGATCTCGGTGGTCCCGGTCGCGTTCTCGCCGCGGGCCCAGGCGGACGCCGACCAGGACTGTCCGCCGCGGACCGGGGTGACCGGCGAGATCCGCAGCGACGGCAGGCCGCGCGGGTCCCGCCCGGTCCCGGAGAACCGCACCGAGTACCGTCCGTCGTGCGCCACCTCGTCGGTCTGCTCGGCGACCCCGGCCGCGGGCAGGTTGTCCCGCCACGGCGAGTCACGGTTGTCCTGTTCGAAGCTGAGGTCCAGCACGTCCTCGTAGCTCTCGGTGGCGGCCCACGCGTTGCGGACCACCGCGGCGGCCGGTTTGGCCGTCCCGTCGAGGCGGTAGAGCCCGAACTGGTACTGCGACGGCGTCACCGACACCATCGACCCGGCCGGGATCGCGCCCTGGGCAAAATCGGTAAGGGTCCACGGTGCCACCGAGCGGACGCCGGCGACCGCGGCCGCCCGGAACACCCGGGCGAGGTAGGCGGCCTGCTCTCCCGGACTGCCCACCCCGGTGCTCAGCCCGGTCTCGCCGATCACCATGACCTCCGGCGCAACCGAGTCCCTGGCCCGCACGATGTCCGGCAGCGCCTGCTCCGACTCGCCGTAGAAGTGGTAGTCGTAGTAGTCCAGCGTCACGTCGCCGAACGCGTCGCGCAGCTCGGCGAGCCCGTCCGGGCCGGCGTGCCCGTCGACCGAAACGGTCAGCGGCATCGTCGGCGCGAAGTCACGGATCGCCGGGATGATCTGGCGCGCCCAGCGCACGGCCGGCACGTCCTCCGGCGACATCTCGTTCTTGACCTCGACCGCGATCACGCGCGGGTCGTCGGCGTAGGGGCCGATCACGGCCTTCGCCCAGTCGACGCTGCCCCGGACCAGCTTGTAGTAGGACCACCAGTCGAACAGGGTCAGTTTCACGGCCAGGTCGTGCCGGGCCGCGATGTCGACGAACGCGGCGAGCCGGTCCAGGTACTCCGGCTTCGGCGTGGGAAAGCCGAAGACGCGCGGGAACACGACGATCCGCACGCCGTCCGCGCCGAGCGCCGAGATCCGGGCCAGGTCACTGTCGATCTGCTCGGCGTCGAAGCGTGTCCACATCGCCGACCAGCCGGCGCCGGACGGGTAGTAGTTCATCGTCTTCGACCCGGCGACCGCGGCGAGGCGCCCGGCCAGCGTCGGCGCGACGCCGGAGGCCGGCGCCGGCTCGTCCACCACCGGCGGATCGGCGGGCAGCGGATCGGCGGGCAGCGGCTCGGCGGGCAGCGGCTCGGCGGGCAGCGGCTCGGCGGGCAGCTCCCCCGGGGCGGGCTCGGCGGCCACCGGCGGATCGGCCGGCAGGTCGTCGGCCAGCGCCGGCGCCGCCGGTGCCAGCACACCCACGGTCAGCAGGCACGACAGGGCAACGGCACGAATGCGGTCACTGCTCATCGAGGTACGGCGTCCCTTCACGTCATCACGGCAACGTCCGTTTCGGCCGTCGCGCGATGACGCGGAGTTCAGCCCGGTTGCGGTCCGGGGTGCGTCCGGTGCCGGATCACAACCCCCAGAACCGATTTCCCGTACGCCGTGAGCAGCGCGACGAATCCACGCCGGGGCGGCTCACGACGTACCCGCAAATGGTCTGAGCCCGCAGCAGAGCAGCGGCGATCTCGCGCCCATGACCGGTCCAGGGCGCCGGTCGGCTCGGCGAGGGCCGGGCGGATGACCCGCTCGGTCCACTGCTCGCGCGCCCGGTCGATGACGGCGAGCCGGAGCGCTTCCTCGGAACGCCAGTGCGCGAAGAGCCCGGACTTGCTCACCCCGAGCGCGTCGGCGACCTGGCTGAGGGACAGCCCGTCGAGCCTGGAGACGGTCGCCGGCAGCAGCGCCTGATCGAGCACCGCGGTGCGCGTGCGTTCCCCCCGGGCCGGCCGTCCTGCGTCATGCCACCGCCCTACAAGAAGACCGACCGGTCGTAAAGATTCTTGAGGTGGACGGAGAAGCCGCCCGGCGCTCGCCCGTCGGGCCGAGCACTGGTCAGAACCGGACACCGACTGTCGAAGACCACCTGTCCGCCGTTCCCCCGCACCGCCGCGACCAGGGCCCGGTCCTCGTCGTGCGCCACCGGAGGGAAGCCACCCGCCGCGACGTAGGCGGTCGCCCGGACCCCGAGATTCGCCCCGTGGACGTGCCCGTGCCGATCGCCGGCGACCCGTTCCGCGTAGCGGCGCTGGTACTCCGAGGGCAGCGGGTGCGGCCAGCCGGACCAGTCGTCCACCTCGACCGTGCCGGCCACCAGGTCGGCGCCGTCCCGCGCATGGTCGAGCTGCCGGCGCAGCCAGCCCTGCGGGACCCGGCTGTCGGCGTCGGTGGTCGCGATCCAGTCGACGCGCCGGCCCCGCGCGCGACCCTCGCCGGCCGCAGTCCCGGCAGCGTCGCGCCGCCGTGCGCGGCCGGCTTTCAGGGCTCGGGCGGCGCCGGCCGCACGCGCGCGGCCCACGTTGCGGGCGGTGATCGTCACGACCTCGGCGCCGCCCGCCGCGGCCAGCGCGGCCGTGTCGTCGGTGCAGGCATCGGCGACCACGATCAGCCGAACCGGGACCGCCACCCGTGCGGCGGCGACCCGCAGCGCGGAGAGGCACCGCGGGAGACGGTCACGCTCGTTGTGGGCCGGGACCACGACGGCGATCACAGCAGCCCGGAGCGCCGGGCGACCGAGGCCGGGTCCCGGCTGAAGACCTCCAGCAGGAAGTCCGGCTCCTCGTGCCGAGCCACCCGGTGCAGCTCGGGGAGCCGGGCCAGGGCCGCGTGCACCTCGTCGCCGCTGCGGGCGTGTTCGGCGACCGGCCACCGCCAGTGCACGGCGACCAGGTCGCCGCCCGGCTCCAGCGAGGTGATCGTCCGGTCGAGCAGGGTCGCCAGGTCCGCGTCGTCGAAGTAGTAGCCCAGCTCGGAGAGGACGATCAGGTCGAACGACTCGTCCGGCCAGTCGTGCGGCATCCGGGCGGTCCGGACCGTCACGTGGGGCCGGTCGGCGAGCCGCTCGGCCGTGGTACGCACCGCGGCGTCGACCGCGTCCACCGCGAGCAGGCGGTCGCAGCGACCGGCGAGGCGGGCGGTGAGCAGGCCGGTCGAGCAGCCAGGCTCGAACGCAGAACGATAGCGCCGATTCGGGAGCGCGTCGGCGGTCAGGGCGTGCTTGCGGGCGTCGTACCAGCGGGACTCGAAGCTCCAGGGGTCGGGGTCGGCGGCGTACATCCGCTCGAAGTAGTCGATCGGCGTGCTCATGTGAAGATCACCTCGAACGGGCGGGTGAATCGGGCCACGACGTGCGGGGGCAGGATCGCGGCGTCGGCCGAATCGGGCCCGAGCGGCGCGGTCTGGCTCGGGAAGGCGGCGATCGCGGCCGCCTTGGCCGTCCGGGCGGCCGGCGGGAGCTCGACGCGATGCGCCCGGTCCCAGGGAACATCCGGGCTGCCCGGGTACGACCAGTGCCACGCCCAGATCGGGTATTCGAGCAGCCGCGCGCCGGTCGCGGCACACGCGCGCGCCGCGGCCCGCCCGGTCGCCTCGTGGTCGGGGTGCCCGTCGCCACGCCACGTGACCAGGCACCACCGGCCGGGGGTGAGCAGCTCGGCGAGTTGCCCGGTCAGCCGCTCCTCGTCGATCCCGCCGTCCGGGTGACCGAGCCGATGCACGGCCGCCGACCCGAGTCCGAGCCGGCGCAGCGCCTCGGCGGTCTCCGAGCGCCGGACCGCCGCCAGTGACGCGGGCGTGTGCACGGTGGATCCCGGGTGCGAGGCCTCCCCGTCCGTCACCGCGGCCAGGTCGGCGTGGCCGAGCACGGCCATCAGCCCGGCCACGCCGAGGATCTCGTCGTCCGGGTGCGGCGCGACGACCAGCGGCGGCCCGGGCGGGTCGAGGGTCAGTTCCGGCCATTGCCGCATCGCGGTCCAGGTCCGCCACTGCTCCTCGGTGGTCCCGTTGCCTTCGATCGGCTTCACCATCCCGCTTCCTCCACCACTCGCGAACCCGGGATCCAGTGCGGATCCTCGTCGACCAGCAGGCGACCCAGCTGTTCCAGGTCGCTCTCGGCGTGGCTCTGCCGCAGGTAGACCGTCAGGTCGGCGATCCGCTGGGCGTGCCCGGGATCCAGGCACAGGGGACCCGCGCCGAGCGCCCGCCCGACCCGGTCGACCACCTCGGTGGCCGCGGACTCCACGGCCGCCCGCACCCGCAGCGCGAGCCGGCCCGCGTCGGCCCGCGGGTCCGCGTCGATCCGGCCGGCCGCGTCGGCCAGCACCGCCCAGGCCGAGGCGAGCGCGACGTCGACCGCGCCGAGGTGCGCCAGCGCGTGCGGACCCACATTCCCGGCACGGGCCGCGGCGAGCAGGGTGTCGGCGACGCCGGTCGCGCCACCGAACCAGCACGCGGCCACGCCGATGGCGCCGTGCCAGAAGCCGGGGCGGCCGACGTACTTCCCCGGGCCGCCGACCGGGCGGGCCGGGGCGCCGGTGAACCGGACCGTGCGACTGTCACTTCCGGACATTCCGATCGCCGGCCAGGTGCCGTCCAGCGGCTGGGCGTACGGCCCCTCGTTGCGCACCGCGAACAGCCGGATCCCGTCGTCGGCGGCCGCGGTGACCAGCGCATCAGTGCACCAGACGGCGCCCGAGCACCACGGCCGGTCGCCGGTGAGGCGCCATCCGCCGTCGACGCGTTCGGCCCGTACCGCGGAGGGCGCCGCCGCCCAGACACCCCAGCGGCTGTCGTCACCGGGCTGGTCGTCGCCGAGTTCGTCGCGGATCGCGACGGCGTCGAGGTGCCCCTCGGCCAGCCGGCAGGCGACCAGGTCGGCACGGCCGAGCGAGGCCAGGCCGCGGAGTCGTTCGATGGTGTTCCCCCGGCCGGGCAGGGGCAGGTCAGGCAGTTCGATCAACACGGCGAGCCTGTACCCAGCCGCTCGCCGATCAAGCGCGACGCACCCATGAAGCCTTAAAGAAAACTTAAGGAAAGAGTTGGCAAAAACTGTTATTCAAAGGCCGTACCGCAGCCACCAGGACCGTCCTGAGCTGGGCAAATGAATTTTTCATTGAACCATTGAAACAGCTGTGAGAGGTACGCATAATTCGTCGCGCAGCAGTTCTCCGGCATTAAATTGAGGATTTTGCATGACTTCTGAAACGAGGCACGTCGCTCCACCCGATCCGCGGCGGCGGCGCCGGACCACCCGGGTGATCCTGGGGGTCACCGTGACCGCGGCGCTCGGCGCGAGCGGCGTCTACGTCGCCACCGCGGACGCCGGCGAGGTGGCCGTCCCGGGCGCGTTGCAGGCCGAGGCGTTCACCGCCCAGTCCGGCGCGAAGACGGAGAAGACCTCGGACACCGGCGGCGGCAAGAACGTCGGCTGGCTCGCCGACGGCGACTGGCTGAAGTACCAGGGCGTCACCATCGGCGGCGCGACCCTGAGCGCCCGGATCGCCTCGGACAACAGCGACGGCGGCGCGGTCGAGGCGCGGCTGGGCAGCGCGACCGGTACGCTGCTGGCGACGTTCCCGGTCGCGAGGACCGGCGGCTGGCAGAAGTGGACAACGGTCACCGCGACGGTTGCCAAGATTCCGACCAGCAAGCAGGACCTGGTCCTGGTGATGAGGAGCAAGTCGCGCTCGGACTTCGTCAACATCAACTACCTGCTGCTGGGGCCGGGTTCCGCAACCCCGGCCACGCCCGCGGCGACGACTCCGGCCGCCACCACCGAGCCCGCCACCGCCCCGTCGAGCGCCGCCCCGCCGGCCTCCGCGCCGGCCGCCAGCCCGGGTGGCTGGGTCGACGTCGACCAGGCCGCCTGGGACAAGGCGCTCGCGCAGTACAACGCGGTCGCCTCCCAGCCCGTCCCGGCCGGCACCACGATGGTCCCGGAGTTCCACACCGACTGTTCCGTCTCCGGTGAGGCACCCGACGACCCGATCGTCTTCCCGAACCTGCCGGGTGCGTCGCACCTGCACACGTTCTTCGGCCCGAAGGTCACCGCCTCCAGCACCGCCAAGGATCTGCTGGCCGAGTCGACGACGTGCACCGCGCCGGGCGACAACAGCGCCTACTGGGGGCCGGCCCTGCTGCTCAACGGCACCCCGGTGAAGATGAAGAACTTCCGGGCGTACTACGGGGCGAAGATCAAGGACCCGAAGACGGTACGGCCGTTCCCGCCCGGCCTCGTGATGGTCCAGGGTGACGCCAAGCGGCAGGTCGCGACGCCCGCCGGCGCGAGCGGACAGTTCTGGTGCGCCGGCAGCGCCGAGATCGGCCGCAGCAAGGACGGCAACTGGCCCGAGTGCGCGGCCGGCGGCAACCTGATCTACCAGCTCACGTTCCAGGACTGCTGGGACGGCAAGCACGTCGACTCGCCCGACCACAAGTCGCACATGGGCCCGTCGGTCAACGGCGTGTGCACCGGGAACTACCCGGTGGCGATCCCGAGCCTGTCGTTGATGCTCGGCTACGACTCGCTCGGCGGTGACGGCCTGGCGCTGTCGTCCGGCATGGCGTCGTCGATCCACGGCGACTTCATGAACGCCTGGGACCCGGCGAAGCTCGGCGCCCTGATCAAGGTCTGCATCAACGCCGGCGCGAAGTGCGGCTCGACGCCGTCGTTCACCGGCGGCTGACCTTGCGGATCCTCGCGGCCACGGCGGCGGCGCTGCTTCTCCTGACCGGTTGTGGTCAGCGGACGGCGCCGCCGCCGGCGGCGTCCCCCACTGTCCCGCCGGCCACGTTCGGCGGCACCGACCTGGCCTGGATCGAGATCACGCTGGCCATGAACGAGCAGGTCATCCCGCTGCTCGACGCGATCCCGGCGCACACCGCGACCCCGGCCGTCACCGACCTGGCAACCCGGGTGCGCACGGTCACCGAGGCCGAACTGATCCAGCTGCGCGCGCTGCACGACAAGGCGGGCCTGCCGTCCGACAACCCCCACGAGGGGATGCCGATGCCGGGCATGGTCACCACCTCCGCATTGACGGCCTTGACCCAGCTTTCCGGTACGGCGTTCGACACCGCCGTCACCGAGAAACTGCACGAGGGCCTGGACCAGGCGATCAGCCTCGCCCGCAGCGAACAGGCCAACGGCGCCGACCCGGACACGCGTGCCCTGGCCGGTGCCGCCATCACCGCCCGTGAACCGCTCGTCCAGTGAGTCGCCGCCCGTGCGAGCACCGCGCGACGCGCGCCATGGGCCAGGCCGCCCGGCGGCGCGAGATCGCGGCTGGTTCTCCTGGGCGTCATGAGCCCCGGACGACGCCCAGGAGAACCGGCCGGACAGCGCGAGCCGCGCGCCCACCGGAGCCAGCGACGGGCCTTGCGGCGGGCGCCACGGGACGGGGCTCACGGCGTACCCGCACAAGGGGTTGAGGGTCAGGCGCGAGCCGCAGCGACCTGGAGCCCGCGCGGGGAGGACGGGAAGCGGGCGAGCATGGCGCGGATCTCGGGGGCGTCCACGTTGGCGCCGAAGAGTTCGGTGCCGGGTTCCATGGCTACGCCCGAGGCGAGTGGGCCCGCCACGACCGGGTCGAAGCCGAGCGCGTCGACCAGGGCGGACACCGTCGCCACGCCGGACGGGTCGTCGCCGGCGACGGCGATGGCGCGGCGGCCGGGCGTTCCGGCGGGGCGGGCGCCGTCCTCCAGGTCGTGGTAGCCCATGTGGTTGAAGGCTTTCACGACGCGCGCGCCGGGCAGGAACGCCTGGACCGTCTCGCTGGACGACGTGCGCGGGTCGGTCAGGTCGTCGCGGATGCCGTCGACCTCCCACCAGTAGTTCATCGCGTCGATCACCAATTTGCCGCGCAGCGGGTCGGCCGGGATGTCCCGGTACTTGCCGAGCGGCAGCGCCAGGATCACGAGGTCGGCCCGCGCCGCCGCCTCGGCCGCGGAGACGGCCTGGGCGCCCGGCGTGAGCACCTGAATGATCAGCTCGATCTTGGCCGGGTCGCCGGAGCCGGACACGAGGACGTCGTGTCCGGCGGCGAGCGCGAGCCGGGCCAGGACCGTGCCGACCTTGCCGGCGCCGAGGATGCCGATCGTGGTCATCGTCAGCCGGCCAGGATGTCGCGGACCATCGGGATCACCTTGGAGCCGAACAGCTCGACCGAGCGCAGGCGGGCGCTGACCGGCTGGGCCCCACCGGTGTAGATCATGTCGAAGCGGCCGACGCCGAGCGCCTTGATCGCGCGGGCCATCTTGCGGGCGACGGTCTCCGGCGAGCCGAGGTAGAGCGAACCGTTCGCGATCTCGGCCTCGAACTCGGCGCGGCGCAGCGGGGGCCAGCCGCGCTGGGCGCCGATCCGGTCGCGGATCACCTTGTACGGCGCGTAGAAGATCTCCTTCGCCTCCTCGTCGGTGTCGGCGACGAAGCCGGGCGAGTGCATGCCGACCGGGTGGGCGACCGTGCCGAGCTGCTGGGCGGCCTGCTCGTAGAGCTTGAGGTAGGGCGCGAACCGGTCCGGCGCGCCGCCGATGATCGCCAGCATCAGGGGCAGCCCGTGGCGCGCGGTGCGGACCACCGACTGCGGGGAGCCGCCGACGCCGACCCAGGTGTCGAGGCGGCCGGACTCCGTCTTCGGGAACACGTCCGCGTTCTCCAGCGCGGCGCGGGTGGTGCCGGTCCAGGTGACCGGCTGCTCGTCGAGCAGCTTCACGAACAGCTCGAGTTTCTCCTCGAACAGGACGTCGTAGTCGCTCAGGTCGTACCCGAAAAGGGGGAACGACTCGGTGAACGAACCACGACCCAGGATCACCTCGGCCCGCCCGTGGGACAGGGCGTCGACGGTGGCGAAGCGCTGGAACACCCGGACCGGGTCGTCGGAGCTGAGCACGGTGACGCCGGACGCCAGCCGGATCCGCGAGGTGCGACCGGCGATGCCGGCGAGAACCGTTTCCGGGGTGGTGATCGCGTACTCCGGGCGGTGGTGCTCGCCGAGGGCGATCACGTCGACGCCGAGCTGGTCGGCGAGCACGGCCTCGTCGACGACCTGGCGGATGGCCGCAGCGTAGGAGACGGGCGCGCCGGCGTCGTCGACCGGGACGTCCCCGAAGGTGTCGAGTCCAAAGATCACGTCATTCACACGTCAACAATGCCTCGAAGTAATTGACGCGTCAATCATACGTGAGCCCCGGCACAACCGGCGATGCAGAGCCGGCGGCGGACCCGCGGACGCGGCCGCGTTGCCGCCTCCGCCGGCCAGGGGCCGAAGACCGTTCCCAGGGCACCGAATCCGTGTTTACACTCCCGTAATGGGAGCGCTCCCAATCGAAGGAGATGGATGGTGCGTTACGGACACTTCGACGACCGGACCCGCGAGTACGTCATCGACCGCCCCGACACCCCCCTGCCCTGGATCAACTACCTGGGCAGCGAGGAGTACTTCGGGCTGATCTCCAACACCGCGGGCGGCTACTCGTTCTACCGCGACGCGCGGCTGCGCCGGCTGACCCGGTACCGCTACAACAGCGCGCCGCTCGACGTCGGCGGGCGCTACCTCTACCTGCGCGACGACACGACCGGCGACTACTGGTCCCCGTCCTGGCAGCCGACCCGTCGTGAGCTGGACGAATACGAGTGCCGGCACGGTCTGTCGTACACCACGATCTCCTCCGCCCGCACCGGGATCCGCGCCGAGACGCTGTACTACGTCCCGCTCGGCGAGACCCTCGAGGTCTGGCGCGTCGCGGTGACCAACGAGCGCGACACCACCGCTGACCTGTCACTCTTCTCGTCGGTGGAGTTCTGCCTCTGGGACGCGCAGGACGACGCCACCAACTACCAGCGCAATTTCTCCACCGGCCAGGTCGAGGTGGACGACGGCGTCATCTACCACAAGACCGAGTACCGCGAGCGGCGCGACCACTTCGCGTTCTTCGCCTGCTCCGAGCCGATCGAGGGCTTCGACACCCAACGCGAGGCGTTCCTCGGACCCTACCGCGGCTGGGAGGCGCCGATCGCGGTCGAGCGCGGCAGCCTCTCCGGTTCGATCGCGCACGGCTGGTCGCCGGTCGGCAACCACCACGTGCGCCTGAGCCTGGAGCCCGGCGAGACCCGCGAAGTGATCTTCGTGCTGGGCTATGCGGAGAACCCGCGCGACGACAAGTTCGACCCACCGCATTCTCAGATCATCAACAAATTGCGCGTACGCCCGAAAATCGCCCACTGGCTGCAACCGTCCGCCGTGAAAGCGGGCTTCGACGCGCTCACCCGGCACTGGACCGCGCTGCTCGGTGGGCTGCAGGTCAGCACCCCCGACCCGGACACCGACCGGATGGTGAACATCTGGAACGCGTACCAGTGCATGATCACGTTCAATCTGAGCCGGTCGACGTCGGGCTTCGAGACCGGCATCGGCCGTGGCATGGGGTTCCGTGACTCGAACCAGGACCTGCTCGGATTCGTCCACATCATCCCGGAACGGGCCCGCGAGCGGATCCTCGACATCGCCGCGACGCAGATCGCCACCGGCGGCGCCTACCACCAGTACCAGCCGCTGACCAAGCGCGGCAACAACGACATCGGCGACGGTTTCAACGACGACCCGCTGTGGCTGATCCTGGGCGTGTCCGCCTACCTGAAGGAGACCGGGGACGCGTCGATCCTGGACGAACCGGTGCCGTTCGACAACGCGCCGGGCAGCGAAGTGTCGCTCTACGAGCACCTGATCCGCTCGCTGACCTACACCCTGGACCGGCTCGGGCCGCACGGCCTGCCGCTGATCGGGCGCGCCGACTGGAACGACTGCCTCAACCTCAACTGCTTCTCGGAGACGCCCGGCGAACCGTTCCAGACGACCGAGAACGTCAGCGGCGGTCAGGCGGAGTCGGTCTTCATCGCCGGGCAGTTCGTGCTGGCCGCCAAGGAACTGGCGAGCATCGCCGACCTGCGCGGGCTCGGCGAGAAGGCGGCCGAGTACCGGGCCGCGGCCGAGAAGATGACCGGCACGATCGTCGAGCACGGCTGGGACGGCGCCTGGTTCCGCCGGGCCTACGACTTCCACGGCAACCCGATCGGCTCGGGCGAGAACGACGAGGGGCAGATCTTCGTCGAGCCGCAGGGCATGTGCGTGCTGGCCGGGGTCGGGCTGGACGACGGCCTCGCCGCCCGCGCGCTGGACAGCGTGGCCGAGCGGCTGGCCACCCCGCACGGCGTGGTCCTGCAGCAGCCGGCGTACTCGCGCTACCACGTCGAGCTGGGCGAGATCTCCACATATCCGCCCGGGTACAAGGAGAACGCCGGGATCTTCTGCCACACCAACCCGTGGATCATGATCGCCGAGACGATCGCCGGGGACGGCGACCGTGCGTTCGACTACTACCGGCGGATCAACCCGTCGGCGCGGGAGTCGATCAGCGAGGTGCACCGGTGTGAGCCGTACGTCTATGCCCAGATGATCGCCGGGAAGGACGCGCCCACCCACGGCGAGGCGAAGAACTCCTGGCTGACCGGGACCGCGGCGTGGAACTTCGTCGCGATCACCCAGTGGATCCTGGGTCTGCGCCCGGAACTGGACGGGCTGCGGATCGACCCGGTGCTGCCCCGCGCGTGGAACGGGTTCGTGGCGACCCGCGTCTACCGCAGCGCGACGTACGAGATCACCGTGCGCAAGCCGATCGGGGTGACCGGACGCGTCACCCAGCTCGTGGTCGACGGCTCCCCGGTGGACGGCACGGTCATCCCGCCCGCACCGGCCGGAACCACGGTCCGGGTGGAAGCCGTGATCGGCTGACCCACCCGGACCGCGGCCGTCAATTGCGGTAGCGGAACAGGATGCGGCCCCGGGACAGGTCGTACGGCGTCAGCTCGACCAGCACGCGGTCGAACGGGAGGATCCGGATGTAGTTCTTCCGGATCTTCCCGCTGATGTGCGCCAGCACCGTGTGCCCGTTCTTCAGCTCGACTTTGAACGTGGCGTTACGCAGGCATTCGAGGACAACGCCCTCCAGCTGGATTCCGTCGGCAGATCCGGGCATCAGCGCATCTCCAGTTCCAGGTTGCTGCTGACCCGGCGGGCCCGCAGACTCCCGGCCAGCGCGAGCACGGCCACATTGGCCTCGTGCACGTCGGCCGACGCGGTCTCGATGCCGCGCCGGTGCAGTGTGCCCAGCACGTCGGCGAGCAGTGCCCGCCCGATGCCGCGGCGACGGAACTCCGGCTGAACCGTGATCAGCCTGATCCGCGGCCGCCGAGGCAGCGGCGCGAACCGGAGCAGGCCCACCTGCTGTCCGTCGACCTCGGTCGCAGTCACAGTCACAGTCGCGGTCACAGTCGCAGTCGCAGTCGCAGTCGCAGTCGCAGTCGCATTGTCGGCCGCCACGATCGTCACGCCCGGCGGCGGCGTCACCGCGCCGAGCCCGGTGATGATCGGATCAGTCGGGACGACGTACTCCCATTCGCGGCGGCCGATCGCGAACCCGGCCGCTCGCCACTGCTCGGTCAGGTCGACATCGGCCTCGTCGACCACGGTGTGCAACGGTCGCGGCAGCACAGCCAGCATCGCCGCGGCGAGCTGCTGAAAAACCACGTCGTGCCAGGCGTCGACGCTGACGAGAAGCCGGCCGTCGGGCCGCCGGTGCGCCTCGGCACGGCCGACGACCAGATCATCCTCAAGGGCGTGCCACTGAAACTCCGCCGGCCGGGTGACCACGGTGGTTCGTACAGAATTCACAGGTTTTGATGCCTTTCGGGAGTGCCGGGAAACGCGGCGCTCCCGGCAGCCCCTACGTCAGCCGCCGAACCGTGACGACGAAGGGAGCACCCACATCGCTACATCGATCATCGGGGCTCACCTCCTCAGGTGGTGTCACGGTGACCAGCACGCTAGGCGACGGCCGCGCCCGCGTCCACCGATTTATCACTGCCGGATCGGAGGCCCCGCCGCCCGACAGATCTCATCTCTCAGTTCCATCGTGGCCACTGATCCAGGGTCGAGGGGTAAGGCTCGTCGCCGTTGTGCCGATGCATCCACGCCTGGTTGCGGATCTCCCACGGCACCTCGGGCTAGATCGCCGTGGCCCGAGGTTCGGCGCGCTCGTCGTCGCGACGGTCCAGCCTCACCGGGCCGAAGTAGACGACGACCACGTCACGCTCGGGCAGACTTTACCCACTGACCGCCGGCCGTGACGTCGGGCGACGACCGGATCGCGGCGGACCAGCAAGTCACCGCAGTCCGGGCTACGAAAGGGTCAGATTCCACTGTGCGTTCGGATCAATATCCCCGAGGCGGAGACAGAGAATCAGCATAACGGGCTGGGCCTTGGGCGGGATGTCGAAGGTGAGAAGGATGTCGGAATCGGTAGCCGGATCAACCCTGGACGGCGCCAACCATCTACTCCTGAGGTTTCTCACCGTGGGCGGGTAGTACCTTTTTCCGTCGCCCATCTCCAGCCATGCGCAGCCTTCTGAAAAAGACCCATCGAATGACTCGGTACCGACATTCTTGATCCGGAGGGTATATGACGCCGTGCTGGCACTGTAGGCGCGGTCGGCTCGGAGCTCGGCAACGAATCCCGGGTCGCCCGTCATGGTCACGGCCTCCCCGATAGGGACCGGCTCGAGAAAAGGACTATGCGTGCGGAAGTAATCGCGGAAAGCCTCTTGGTCGAAAGGGATCGAATCGTACATGCTTCCGGAGAGGTCGGTGTCATCGTCGCCGATCCGCCGTTCGGTAAGTTGGTTCGTGACGACGACCAGCAATCCCAGGAGCGCTGCGATACCGGCGAGCGCGGCCAGGGTCCGGGCCCACGGATATCTAGCTGTCATGAGCCGGCAAATCGGCAGAAGCGGCTGGGAGTTGAGGAGATCGAGTAGGAACGTGTTCATGTCACCCGGGTCGGGGAGGTTCTTCGGCTTCGACCACCGCGCTGACGACAGTCACCCGTCGGTCGCCTTCTGGAGCGTGGACTGGGGAGTCGTACCGCTGGCGACGAGCTTCGCCGACTTCCTCGGCACGCTGCGTGATCAGGGATGGCGGCGGCACCGGAGTGCTCAAACGACGACTGTCCGATGTCGCCTACCGGCAGACCGCGGCGGCTACTCTCCCGCTCGAGCGTCGGGCGGAAGCAGATGGGAAAGTGCGCCATGCTGACGGTGCGCACCTGAGCAGTCCGGGGTGAGCCGGTTCGAGTCCGGTGGCCCGGCGCGACCTGTCGGAGGCAGAAGGGGACGACCGTCGGCACGTCCTGGATCATCGACGGATGGGCATTCAGGTCGAGCTGCAGGTAGGCGAACAGCGGGTGCGTCAACTGCCGGATCCGAGCGGTGGGCTGTTCGATGCCGCCGGCGACTTCGATCGGCTGCTGGATCCTGGAAACCCGGCACTCGGGCTGCTCAGCGCGGTTGATCCACACGGGGAAACCCGGTTCGGTGCGAATCAGATGCGGCAACTCCTCGCCGAACTGGAGCTGCTGCTCATCGGGGCAACGGCCGGCGCCGAGCGTCGTGGATTGATGCGACTCCGCGCGATGGCCGAGCGTTGCGCCGAGGACCAGGGCGAGCTCGTGTTCGTCGGGGACTGAGGGGGCCGCACACCCGGTCAGCGGCAGAGCTGGATGCCTCGGGGAGCAGCCGGACGATCCATTAGGCTGTAGCGGATTCGAGGGGGATCTGTGGGAGCTTCGTCATGGGTGAGCCGGGTCGCGTACCAACCGGACATCGCCGCCGCCCTTGATGCCGCGAGGTGGGAGGCCTTCCGGAACGGTGACTTCTACCGCACCGACGATCTGCCTCAAGCCCTGACCATGACGGAGGAGGAGTTCGCCGAATGGCTCGTGGATGATTCCGGGCCGCTGGCGGAGCCGGAGGCACGGCCGTTATGGCGGGCGGTCCGCGCCGGCGAGCCACGCGACCCCGATACCCTCCGATTCATCCAGCCCGAGTCGGGCACTCATTCGGTTATCGACATGGAGTCCGTGTCGGACGTCCCCGACATGTTCGCGGTCGCGCCGGCTCCCGGTGAACTGCTCGACAGCCTGTTCGGAACCCGCACGCCGAGCACGGATGCGGTGGCCGAGGTGGCGGCAACCGGAGGATTGGACCTGCGCGACCGCTGGTACGGCACCTATGTCATCGGCTACCGGGACACGACACCCGAAGCGATCTTCTTCGTCGGCCACAGCGGCGACTGAGCATCCGCTCGTGAGCAGAGCAACGCGTCGGCGTGTGTGGTACCCGGCGCGACGCCTCGCTGCCGGCCGGCACGCACGATCGCCGACGGATCCGGATGCCCGCAAGAGTCGGCCAGTCGGTGGAACGGCGAGCTCAGGGACGAGCGCGCATCCGGGCGGCGGTCTTCCGGGCGTCGTAGCCGGTCGGCACCCCTTCGGCGAACACCACGTCGCCGGCCAGGTGGCCGGTGCGCAGGGGCAGGATTTCCTGGTACGCCGGTGACGCGTACCAGGCGTGCGCCGAGTCCAGATCCGGGAAGGCGATCATGACGAGTGCCCCCGGCCACTCCCCTTCGACGACCTGGACCGGGCTTCCGTGCACCAGGAATCGCCCACCGTACGGGTCCATCGTGTCCTGGATCCGCTCGATGTAGTCGAGCACGTCCTCGTGGTCGCTGGTGCTGTGCAGGTGCGCGACGGCGTATGCGGTCATGTCCGTGAGGCCTCCCGATGCGGCGGTGTCCGACATCTCGATCGTGCCGTCGCGCGGTAGTCCCGGCGATTACCCGGGAGGTAATGCCGCCGCACCTTAAACCCGCACCTCGGGGTGCAGGTCAACGCGATTCTTCTCGCGATGACAGACCGGGGCGGGGACGGCCAGGCTGGTCCGGCAGACGTCAACCGGATCAGGGAGTGTGCAGGATGACGGCCATCAGCCGGGTGTTCGGACGGCAGATCCTCGACAGCCGCGGCAATCCGACCGTCGAGGTCGACGTGGAGCTCGCGGACGGGTCTTTCGGGCGGGCGGCGGTGCCGTCCGGGGCGTCGACCGGCGCGCACGAGGCGGTCGAGTTGCGCGACGGCGATCCGCGGAGGTTCCACGGCAAGGGGGTCACCCGGGCGGTCGCCGCGGTCAACGGGGAGATCTTCGGGGCGGTGCGCGGGCTGGACGCCGAGGACCAGGCTCTCGTCGACACGACGATGACCGATGTGGACGGTACGAAGGACAAGGGCAGACTGGGCGCGAACGCGATTCTGGGGGTGTCGCTGGCGACCGCGAAAGCCGCGGCGGCAGCGCACCGGCTGCCGCTCTACCGGTACGTCGGCGGGGTCGGCGCGACCCGCCTGCCGGTGCCGATGATGAACATCGTGAACGGCGGCGCGCACGCCGACAACCCGCTCGACTTCCAGGAATTCATGATCGCCCCGGTCGGCGCGCCGACGTTCGCGGAGGCGGTGCGGATGGGGGCGGAGGTGTTCCACACGCTGCGCCGGCAGTTGGCCGCGGCCGGGCACGGCACGAACGTCGGGGACGAGGGCGGGTTCGCACCGGATTTCGCCGACGCCGACGAGGCGCTGCGGTTCGTGGTGGGCGCTGTCGGGGAGTCCGGGTACCGGCTGGGCGCGGACATCACGATCTGCCTGGATCCGGCCAGTTCGGAGTTCTTCGACGGCGACGCCTACGTCTACCGGGGCGAGGGGCTGACCCGATCGGTGGACGAGCACATCGCGTACTTGATCGAATTGACCCGGAAGTTCCCGATCAGCTCGATCGAGGATCCGATGGCCGAGGACGACTTGGCCGGCTGGAAGGCGCTGACCGCGCAGGCCGGGGACCGGCTGCAACTGGTCGGCGACGACGTGTTCTGCACCGACGCCGACCGGTTGACCAGCGGGATCGAGGGCGGTTACGCGAACGCGATCCTGGTGAAGGTCAACCAGATCGGCACGCTGACCGAGACGTTGCGCACGGTCGAGACCGCGCACCGTGCCGGTTACCGCGTGGTGATGTCACACCGGTCCGGTGAGACCGAGGACACCACGATCGCGGATCTCGCCGTGGCCACCGGGTGCGGGCAGATCAAGACCGGCTCGCTGTCGCGCAGTGACCGGACCGCGAAGTACAACCGGCTGATCCGCATCGAGGAGGAGCTGGGACGCGCCGCCCGCTACGAGTAGCGAGCTAGAAGTCGCCCTGATGCCGGACATCGTCGGCCAGCCCGGCCCGATAGTTCTCGGCGAACTCGGTGAGTTCCGCGACCTCGTGCTGCAGCGCCGACCGCCGCTCGGTCAGCTGGGCCACCGCCTGGTCGTCGCGGCGCAGCGCGTCCTCCTCGATGTCGTGTGCGGTCGCTGCCGCCTGCTCGGCGATCCGCTGCGACTGCACCCGGGCGTCGACCAGCATCTGCTCCGACTCCTGGTAGGCGTCCTGCATGTGCTGCTCGGCGGTCCGCTGGGCCATGGCGAGGACCTGGCCGTTGACCTCGGCCGGCGCCGGGCCGGCGTGGTGGGCCTCGGCCAGGCGGCGCTGCAGCTCGTCGGCGTCCTGCTCGGCGTGGTCGCGGGCGACGAGCGCCCGGTCCAGCTCGTCGCTGACGGCGGCCAGGGCGTCCGGAGCCGGCCCGGGGACAGCGATGACCGCCGTCGCGCCGGGATCGGCCGGACGGTCGCCGTGGAGCTGCTGCTCCAGCTCCTCACGCTCGGCGAGGAGGCGCAGCATCTCCTGGGTGATCTCGTCGCGGAGGGCGTCGACCTCGTCCGCGTCGTAGCCGCGCTTGCCCAGCCCGGCCCGATGGAATGTGATGTTGTGTACGTCGGCCGGCGTGAGCGGCATAGGGGTACTCCTGTATCGATTCGGCTTCACACTGTACGCCCGCATCCCATGCATTGAGATGCGTCGATTGGTCTGCCAGGATGACCGGCATGACTAGCGCGCGGCGTCTGATCTCGGTCATGTCCGTGGCGATCCTGGCGGTGAGCGGCGCGGCCGCCGCGACTCCGGCCACTGCCGCACCGCCGGGTGGTGTCGACCCGGACACCCCGTGGCGGATGCGACACTGGCCGCAGACCCAGCCGTGGCAGCGCGACGAGCCGGCCGCGCTGGCCAAACCGGACGGCCCACCGGCGATCGACCCGCAGCACTACGAACTGCCGGACACGATGACCTGGTCCGACTACAAGGCCGTGCCCGGCACGAACTGGGCGGACCCGGCGGTCAAGGGCTCGGTGCGCACCTTCAAGGGCGCGCTGGTGCTCGTGGACTTCCCGAACCAGCCTTTCGTGGTGACGCAGCCGGCCAATTCCACCATTTACGGCAATCCTTCCGGCGTACAGAACTTGGCTCGTGATGCTGTTCCGGCATTCTATCGGGACTTCCTCAACAAGCCGGGGACGCTCAACCGCGGTCACACCATTCACGAGTACTGGATGGAGGACTCGAACGGTCGCTACGGCATCGACCTGAGCTCCTTCGGGGTCTACCGGATGCCCGCGAAGAGTCACGAGTACGGGATCGAGAACTCGATGCAACGCGGACTCGGGTGCCCGTCCGGCGACACGTGCGGGCGCGACATCCGTACGGACGCGAAATCGGCCTGGACCACGGCGGTGGGTGAGGAGACAGCGGCCTCGTTCGATTTCGTGTTCTTCCTGTCGGCAGGTCAGGACGAGTCGTCGACCTGGCAGGAGTTCGGGCAGATGAAGTTCCGGACGAAGGACGACGTGACCGACGAGTTCGGCCCGCCGGACGACGCGCTGCCGAACTCCAATGCGACGCGGTACGTCGACTGGACCTCCTGGGCGGCGTCGTCGAACGTCTGGCCGAATGCCACGCAGGGCAGTTCACTGCAGGCCGAGAGTTCGGGAATGTCGACCTATGCGCACGAGTTCAGCCACATTCTCGGCATCGGCGACAACTACAACAATCCGTACAGTGTCCCGGCCCGGCGTGATTACAGCGGGCCGTGGGAGATGCTGAGCCGCGGCACGTTCAACGGGCCGGGCGGGCCGCACAGCCGCTGGCTGATCCCGGGCACCGCGGGCTCGTCGATGGGCGCGCAACACATGCTGCGGAACAAGATGAAACTCGGGATCGTCGACGACGCCGCCGTGCTGAAACTCTCCCGCGACGCGCTGACCGGCTCGGGCGTCGTGCTGACGAAGGTGACCGCGCGTGAGGTGGCGGGTCGCGGCCTGGCCGGGATCAACGTCACGCTCGACGGCGGCGACAAAGCGCCGGCCTGCAACACCGCGACCGATCCCTACTGCGACGGCGGTGGTTACGACAATTACACCCTGGAAGTGGTCGACCGGATGGGCTTCGACTCGTTCACGCCGGACTCGGGGGTGCTGCTGGCCAAGACCAAGGACGCCGACAGCGCGCCGTTCATCTGGACCGTCGACGCGAACCCGCAGGACATCGACAAGGTCGATTTCGTGCAGCCGGACGGGACGCCGCAGAAGATGACGGTCGGTGACTACCGGCAGCTGTCCGACGCGCTGTTCCACGCCGGAACCGGGTCGGGCAGCGAGTTCGAGTACACCGACACCGCCAACCGCCTGCAGTTCTACGTGCTGGACCGGCAGCGGGACCGCAACGGGGTGCTCTCCTACCGGGTCGCGGTGCGTTCGCTGGACGGCGCCGGGCCCGCTCGCCGCGGCGTGCAGGCCTCCCCCGCGACCGCGAAGGCGGACTCCTCCGGCTGGGCCCGTTGCCGCATCCCGGTCCGCAACACCGGCCGCGGCGACGACGTGTTCCGCGTGTCGGCCTCAGGGGCAACCCTTCCGCGTACGGTCGTGGGAGTGCCCGCCGGCCGCACCACGTCGGTGGACGTCCATGTCAGGAACAGATCAGCGCGTACGGCCGTGACCGTCACCTCCGAGAGCAACGCGGCGGCCACCGTCACCACGAGCTGCACGGTCCGCCGCTGACCCAGTTCACGCCCGTGACGAGGGTCGCGAAGGCGTGTCGCCGCCCGGCGCCCGGCCTACCGTGGGGGAATGCTGGAGCTCATCGACCGATTCGGCTATCTCGGGATAGCCGCCGTCGTCTTCGTCGAGAGCTTCGGCATCCCCGCCCCGGGCGAGACCGTGATCATCGCCGGTGCGGCGCTCGCCGGCCGCGGCCACCTCAGCATCGCCGCCGTCGCCGTGACGGCGTTCCTGGCCGCGGTGATCGGTGACAGCCTCGGCTACCTGATCGGCCGGCGCGGCGGCCGTCGGCTCGTGCGGCGCTTCGGGCGCTATGTGCGGCTCACCCCGGAACGCCTGGAGCGGGTCGAGGGGTTCATGACCCGCCAGGGCGCGCGGGTCGTCGCGGTGGCCCGGTTCTTCGAGGGGTTGCGGCAGTTCAACGGCATCGTCGCCGGTCTGACCCGGATGCGGTTCCCGCACTTCCTGACGTGGAACGCGCTGGGCGCGGCGCTCTGGGTCGGGGTGTGGTCCACGGCGGCCTACCTGGCCGGCGACCACATCGAGGAGATCGCCGCGACGCTGAGCCGCTATCTCGTGCTGGTGGTCGCGGTCGTGGCCGCGGCCGGCCTGCTGATCTACGTGCGCCGGCGGGCGAGGAGCCGCTCGGCCGAGTGACGTCCCGGCTGACCCGCACCGTGGTCGTGCGAGACGAACGACCACGGTGCGGGTCAGCCGGCGGGAGCGGGCCGCCCACCGGAGTGAGCGGCCCGCGGCGTCACCGGTTACGGCTTCTTCGCCCCGGAACGGACGAAGACCGGCATGGTGTCGAGCGTCGTGGTCACCGAGGCGGTGGTCCCGCCCGCGTACCGCTTGCCGGTGAAGTAGTCCGTCCAGGTGTTGCCCGGCGGGAACCACACCGTCGTCGTCGCCGTCGTGCCCGGCGTCGTCACCGGCGCGACCAGCAGATCCGGCCCGTAGAGGTACTGGCTGCCGGCCGTCGCGTAGGCCTCCTGCTCGTTCGGGTAGGCCAGGTACATCGCCCGCACGATCGGGGTGCCCGTGCGCGTGGCCTCCGCGGCCGCCGCGTACGTGTAGGGCTGCAATTTCTTCCGCAGGTTGAGGAACTTCTTGGCCGAGGCGTTCGCGGCCGGCCCGTACTGCCAGGGCAGCCGGTCGCTGTGGTTGGAGTGCAGCCGGTCGATCGGCTGGAACGTGCCCATCTGCACCCACCGGGCGTAGAGGTCGTCCGGCAGCTTGGTGCTGCCCGGCTCGGTTCCCGGTTCCTGCAGCCCGTTGGTGTGCCCGCCGATGTCGTGGCTGATCGCGGCCAGCCCGGTCGCCGCCGACTCGCCGGGCGTGTAGCCGACCTCGAACCGCAGCGTCTCCCAGTTCGAGATGGCGTCGCCGGTGAAGTGCAGCGTGGTCCGCTTGTCGGCCCACGGCCCGCCCGTCACCGCGCTCGGGTTGCCGTAGCCGCCGGCCTGCAGTGAGCCGTAGGCCCGGGAGAACGCGAAACCGGTCTTGTCGGCGTAGGCCTGGTTGATGTGCGAGTCGAGACCCTGGGACGCGTCGCAGCACCAGTCCAGCCACCAGAAGTCGACGCCGTCGGCGCCCATCTGGTCGTGCAGCCAGAAATAGGCCTGCAACTGGTCGGCATCACCGAAGTCGAAGACGTAACAGTCGGCGCCGCCGTTGCAGCCGGTCCGCTTCAGCTTGCCCTTCGCGATCTGCTGGGCCTGGGCGAAGTGCGGGTCGGAGCCGAGGATGCTCGGGTGGATGTTCAGCCCGGTGTGCACGCCCTGCTTGCGCAGCCAGGTCGCGAACGCGGTCCAGTCCGGGAACCGGCTCGGGTCGATCTCCCAGCCGTTCCACCGGTCCGGCGACTTGAAGTCGGTGTCGACGACCAGCGAGTCCAGCGGCACGCCTTCGCTCTTGAAGCGCGACACAATTGATTCGAATTCGGCGGCGGTACGGTCGTAGTACTCCGAGTACCACACGCCGTACGTCCACTTGGGCAGCAGTTCGGTCGGGCCGGTCAGCGTCGACAGTTCGTCCAGCGCGTGACGGTAGTTCTGGCCGTACGCGAACACGTACCCGTCCGGATGCGCGGTGGTCGAGTCGTCGAGCAGCGACCAACCGTCCTGGAAGAGCAGGCCGGCGAAGGTGCGCGCGCCCCCGTTGACCCCGTCCAGGCCACGCCGATACCCGCCGAGCGGTGCGTGCGGCGCCAGCAGCGGTGCGCGTTTCGCGGTCACCGCGACGGTGTCCACGTTGACGTGGCAGGCCTGGTCACTGGGACAGCCGAGGCTCACCGTGTTCGTCCCGGCCTTCAAGGACACCAGAACCGACTGCGTACGCCAGTAGTCCCACCCGCTGGTCGGCGGCAGAGTGGCCGTGACCGCGGGGCCGTCGTTCGCCGTCACGGCGATCGTCCGGTCCTGGATCGGCTGGTCGCCGGCCTGGGCGTTCGCATACCGCAGCTGCACCTGGTAGGTCCCCGGGGCCGGCACGCCGGTCACGGTCAGCGCGCTCCCGGCGCCGGTCCGTTCCAGCCCGGCCAGGAACCCGTCGCCGGAGTACCCGTTGTGGTCGTCGGCGAGCTTCCCGCCGTTGGCCAGGACGCCGCTGTCCGCCTCGCACGGCGTGCCGAACGCACACGGCTGCGGGCCGGGCGTGACCGGCGCGGGATAGGCCGCACCCGGCGCGACGACCGCGAGGCTGTCGACGTTCACGTTGCCGGAGTCGGTGGCCGTACGCAGCAGGCTGACCTCGTGGCGGCCGGCGGTCAGGGTCAGCGGCACCGAGGCGAGCGCCCAGGTGTCCCAGTTGCCGGTCGGCGGCAGGCTCAGCGTCCCGGCCGCGACGCCGTCGACCGTGACGGTCAGCGTGCGGGTGACGTTCTGCCCGTCGCCACCGGTGCTGTTCGCGTACCGGACCGTCAACTGCTGCGCGCCCGCGGTGGCCGGGGCGACCGCGAACGTGGCCGACGCGCCCGTGCCCTCGAAACCGGCGGCGAAGCCGTGGCCCGTGTAGTCCCGGTGATCGTTGGCCGCACTCGGCCCGTTCAGCGCCAGGTCCTCGGCCTCGCACAGGGCGCCGAAGACACACTCGGGGACGCCCTGACCGGCCCACGGAGCCGCGGTTACGGTCTGCTTGCCGGTCTTCAGGCGCACCGTCAGATTGTCTTCGGTGAAAGCACCGGAGCCGACCTGGTAACGCAGGGTCGCGGCACCGGTGTCGATGGTCAGCCAGCCGTGCGAGACCCGTTGGGTGAACGCGGTCGGCTTGAAGTCGTCACGGCCGATCACGTTGAACGTGTCGGCGTCGGTGAACTTACCGTTCGCCGCGTACTCGGTACGGATCAGCGTGGGCGAGAGCACCTGGAAGCGGGCGTTGCCGGAGACGACGCTCCGGGGCTTCTTCGAGTGGGCTTCGGCGGAGGTGGACGACGTCAGCGTCAGGCCGCTCGTCACCAGAGCCAGGGAGGCCGCGGCAGCGACCCTCCGTCGGACAAGATCGCGCAAGGGAAACCCCCATCGGTGGCGATGAGATCTATCCCTGACAACGCTGTCACCCGCCGGTAACAAATGTCAATGGATCAAACAAACCCCGGAGAGCGCTCCCTGGCATGATGACCCGGGTGACGCACGTGGAGATCAACGGCGAGCCGGCGACCCCGGAGGCACTGCTCCGAGCCGCCACCTGGAACTACGGGCACTTCACCTCCCTGCAGGTGCGCAACCGGGCCGTGCCCGGCCTGACCCTGCATCTCGACCGGCTGCGCGAGGCCTCGGCCGTCCTCTTCCCCGACGCCACCCCGACGTCCGCCGACAGTGTCCGGTCGCTGATCGGGCACGCGCTCGGCGACCGGGACGACGCGTCCGTGCGGGTCACCGTCCTGCCCGGCGCGCACGATCCGGTACGGACCGACCTGATGGTCTCCGTCTCCGACCCGGTCCCCGGCGATCCGCGCCCGCCGCTGCGGGTCCGCACCATCACGTACGAACGGGAACTCCCCCACCTCAAACACGTGGCGACGCTCGGACTGACCTTCCACTACCTCCAGGCCCGCCGGGCCGGATTCGACGACGTCCTCTTCGCCGGTCGCGACGGTTCCCTGCGCGAGGGCTCGGTCTGGAACGTCGCCTTCTGGGACGGCACCCACATCATCTGGCCCGAAGGACCACTCCTGGCCGGCATCACCATGCAGGTGCTCCGGCAGGGCCTGAGCCGGCTCGGCATACCGGACACGACACGACGACTGACCGCCGGGTCACTGGCCACGATGACAGCGGCCGCCGCGACCAACTCCCACTGCCCGGCCCAGCCGATCGCCGCTGTCGACGATCGGGCATTCAGCGACGAGGAGGCGCTCACGCACCTCCTCCGGCAAGCCTGGCAGGCAGCCGGCTGGGAACCGATCCGCCCCTGACCCCGACCCGCGCCGCGTCACGCGCTGAGCTCCCGGACCGGCACTCCGCGACGTCCGCACGGGCGGCGGGACGGGGCTCACGACGTACGCGCAGAGGGGGTTGATCGGAGGCCGTCGAGCAGGAACCGCAACCGGCGCTGGTAGTCCTCGCGTGGCTGCTGGCCGCACGCCTGGACGATCGCGCCGCGTTCCAGGATCAGGTGGTTCACGTCGTCGGGCGTCAGGTCGGTGCGGATCACGCCGGCCTCCTGCGCGGCCCGGAGCAGGCCGAACGCGAACTCCTGGGCCTTCTCGCAGAGGGTGAGCAGCGGCTCGGAGTCAGGCAGCGCGCGGATCAGGACGTCGTTGGCGGCCGGCTCGTCGAACTGCAGGAGGAACATGCGCAGCAGGTACTCCTCGAACCGCGCGAGCGGGCTGTCCAGAGCCGAGACCGCGGCGATGATGCCCTGGATGCGCTCGGCGACGAGCTCGTCGACGACGGCGTCGATCAGGCCGCGGCGGCTGCCGAACCGGTGGTAGATGGTGCCCTTGCTGACCCCGGCGGCGCGGGCGACCTCGTCCAGCGGGGTGGTCAGGCCGCCGGTGCGGAACACGTCGAGGGCAGCCCGGCGGATGCCCTCGACGTTGCGGCGGGCGTCGGCGCGCCGCGGCCGCGCCGGCTCGGTCATGCCGCCTCCCCCGCCCCGCTCCGGCACGACGGTACGACCGAGCTCGATGGTGCGCTCACGCCGGCTGGGCGGCGCGGTCCTGCCAAGCCTTGTCCAGCACCTGGCGGAACGCCTCGATCGGCTGAGCTCCGGAGATCCCGTACTTGTCGTCGAAGACGAAGAACGGAACACCCGAGATCCCGTACGCCTGAGCCTGCGCGATGTCGGCCCGGATCTCCTTCTCGAACGCACCGTCGGCGAGCGCCGCGACCGCTTTCGCGCGATCGATGCCGAGCTCGGCCGCGAGGTCCGCGAGGACCTCGTGGTCGGCCAGGTTCAGCCCGTCGGTGAACTCGGCCTTGAACAGCCGCATCACCATCTCGTGCTCGCGACCGGCCGCCTTGGCCAGGTGGATGATCCGGTGCGCGTCGAGCGTGTTCACCATGATCGCGTCCTCGAACCGGTAGTCGAGGCCGGCGGCGGCGCCCTGCGAGGTCAGGTGGGCGTGCGAGGCCTCGAGCTGGGCGGCCGGCATGCGGTAGTTCTTCGCCAGGTACTCATCGGCCTTGATCGCCTCGCCGACCGGGAAGCCCGGGTTCAGCTGGAAGCTGTGGTAACGCACCTCGACCGAGGAGCCGTGCGGGAACTGCTCGATCGCCTGCTGCAGGACACTGTCGCCCAGGTAGCAGAAGGGGCAGACGACGTCGCTCCAGACGTCGACGACGATCGGCTCGGCGGCCTTGCCGAAAACGCTGGCGGTCATCAGTCGCACACCCCGTCCACGCCGCAGACGCCGGCGTCGCCCGCCGACTCCAGGAAGATCAGCTTCGGCACGGCCGGCTGCTCGGTCGCGGCCGCCTCGGCATCGCTGACCTGCTCCTCCGCGTCATCCGCGAGAAAAATTGACTCCATGGTCAAGAACCTAGCAACAACTTGACCCCACCGGCAAGAAAACCTTCCGCAGTACGGAGGTATGCGCCACAGCCGCGGAACCGCTGAAGCGGGCCGCCGTGTGCACGAGGCCGCTGACCGCCGTCACAGGAGCACCGCGCGGCCGTCGGCTCGGGGATCGCCGGCCGCGGCCAGGGTTCCGCCGCTGCGCCGGGCCACCTGGACATGACCGGCGTCGTCGTGCCGGCCCGCGGTGGTCTCCACGGTCAGGCCCAGCCCGGCTGCCGTCGCCGCGAGCCGGGGCGCGTCCGGCGTACCCGGCTCCAGCAGCAACGTCGGTGTCGCGCGGTCGATCTCCTCGGCGCCGATGACCCAGCGCGACCGGGTCAGCAGGGCGTCGAGATCGGGCGAGCCGACCACATCCGCGGCGACCTGCGCCAGGATCCACGGCTGGGAACGGCCACCCTGACAGCCCAGGGCCACCACGGTTTCGCCGGCCACGGCGAGGGCCGGGCAGAGAGTGTGCGGCGGGCGCGCCCCCGGGACCAGTCGCGCCGGGTGGGCCGGATCGAGGCTGAACGAGGAACCGCGGTTGTGCAGGACCATGCCCGTACCCGGATCGAGCAGTCCCGACCCGAAACTGAAGAAGACGCTCTGGATCAGGGTCACCGCGGTCCCGTCCGAGTCGACCGCGGTCACCGCCACGGTGTCCCCGGCCGGGCGCGGCGCAACGCTGCCAGTGCCCGCGACCGGGGAGCGCAGCAGCAGCCCGTCCAGGTCGACCGGGCCGGTCCGCGGGTCGCCGAGCAGCACGTCACGGGCGGTTCGCGCGCGATACGCGGCGGGCAGCAGGTCCGGCGACCCGGCGATCGCGAGGAAGGTGGCGCCCTGGACCGGAGGTGGCGCGGCGTGCCAGGTGACCCCGTCGATCGTCCTGGTCAGCGGATCCGTGATCTCGGCGCGGTGCGCCCGGAAGTCGTCGATCGACAGGGGACTGCCGAGCGCGGTGAGTCCGGCGACGAGCCGCTCGGCCAGCGCGCCGGAGTAGAACGCACGCCAATCCGCGGCAACCGAGTCCAGCGTGGTGGCGAGCGCCGGCTGCACCAGGGTGGTGACCGGGGCTCCGGCGCTGTCGAGCAGCAGCGCGCGCAGGCCCGGATCGGCACCGACGACGTCCCGCCCGTCACGGATCGCCCGCCGCAGTCCCGGGCTGACCGGCACCCCTCCGGCGGCCAGCGCCCGGGCCGGGGCGAGCAGGTCGGCGAGCGGCAGCCGGGCGCCCTCGGCCGCGAGCGCGGCCCATCCGGCGATCACCCCCGGGACGGTGATCGGGTGCGGACCGCGTTCCGGCATGCGCGGCCCGGACGCTCGTAGTGCGGCCACGTCGACGGCCGTGGCGGCCGCGCCGATCGACAGGATCGCACGGGGTGACCCGCCCGCGGGGCGGACGATGGCGACCAGGTCACCGCCGATCGAGCACTGATGCGGGTACGCCACGGTCAGCGCGGCCGCGCCGGCCAGTGCCGCGTCGAGGGCGTTGCCGCCGGCCGCCACGACGGTGCGGGCGGCGTCGGCGGCAGCCGGGTGGGGTGCGGCGAACGCGACAGAGGGGGCAGGCACGGCTCGACGATACGACGCGACAGCCTCCGGCCCGCTGGACGCCCGCCCGCGGTGGGCCGCGCAGCGGATGATCATCGGGACGTCCGGTACACCGGCGACCCGGTCGCCGTCTTCGGTCGCACTGGCAGGTCCGCGTCGCGGCCGGTCAGGGGTTCCCGAGCCGGCCCGGGTTCACCACGGTGAGGCGGCAGCGCAGGTGGCGCCGCTCAGGGCGAGGCAGTCGGGCGGCGTCCACGGGCGGGTGGCGTACGTCATTGCTGTGCGAGGAACGTACCGAGCTCGGCGGCCGGAGCGAGCAGCAGCATCGTGGACCCGTCGGTGAAGGCGAGACGGAGCCGGCCCTCCCGCTCGGTCGCCGCCGTCAGTTCCGGCCGCGCGCACTCCCATCGCGGGCGCAGTTGCCCGCGGGACCAGCCGAGCCGGCGGGACAACAGCATCACGCGCTGATCGGTCACGGCCAGGACCCGGGGATCAGTGACCAGGCGCACGTGCTGGTCCAGCCGCTCGGCCAGGTTGCGCCGCACCCCCGGGCGGCCGGTGCTCACCGGCCGGCGGAACCGGAAGCCCGACATCTCGGCGCGGCTCATCCTTGTCGGCGTGCGCCCGGCGGCCTTGCTGACCCAGATCGCGGCGCGGAACTCCTCGCCCGCGCGTAGCTGCTCCCGCACGCGTGCGGCGAGTTCGTCCCCGGAATCCATCGGCCCTCCCGGGTCAGGAGACCACGACCGCCCGGCCGGGTGGTCACCGGGGTCAGGCGCGGGGCGGGCAGCAGGAGGCCGGGGGCCGAAGTCGGGAGGGTCGCACCGGCCCCGGCGAACCGAATCGCGGCTGACCGTATGGCCCGGTGCGAGTCGGGAGGCTTCGCCTAGTTGCGTTTCACGATGGCGGCGTTCAGCGCCGTGGCGAACATCGTCCACGCGACATAGGGCGCGAGCGCCGCCCCGGCGAGGCGATCGGCCCGCGCCGCCTGCCGCAGGAGCACCAGGTTGGAGACGTTCAGCAGAGCGATCTCGGCGAGGGCGACCTTGGGCTGCTTCGCCCGGAAGAAGAGCGCCGTCCAGGCCGCGTTGAGACCGAGATTGATCGCGTACGACCGGGCAAACGCCCGCCGCTCGTCGGCGCTCCCCCGGTTCAGCGCCCGGGTCCCCGCGGCCGCGATCAGCACATAGAGCGGCGTCCACACCGCCGGGAACGCGGCCGGCGGCGGCTGCCACGGCGGCTTGCGCAGGGTGCGGTACCACCGCGACTGCGGATCGGTGGCGATCGAACCGGCGCCCGCCGCTGCGACCACCGCCGCTGACGTCTTCACCCAGGTCGGAACAGTCATGAGCAAACCCTTACCCGGGGAAAGTCACGTTTACCCGATGTGGTGACGGGCACCGATTCACCATGGCTACCAACATTCACGGCAAGCGCATCGCGTTCCTCGCCACCGACGGCGTGGAGGAGGTCGAGTACACCGAGCCGCGCAAGGCGGTCGAGAACGCGGGCGGCACCGCCGAACTCATCTCGATCAAGGACGGCGAGGTCCAGGCCGTCAACCACATGGACAAGGCCGGGACGTACGCGGTGGAGAAGCTGGTCAAGGACGCCCGCATCGCCGACTACGACGCTCTCGTGCTGCCCGGCGGCGTGGCCAACCCGGACTTCCTGCGGGCCGATCCGGGCGCGGTCCGGTTCGTCCGGGACTTCTTCGCCACCGGCAAGCCGGTCGCCGCGATCTGCCACGGCCCGTGGACGCTGGTCGAGGCCGGCGTCGTCGAGGGCCGGACGCTCACCAGCTGGCCGAGCCTGCGCACCGACGTCACCAACGCCGGCGCGACCTGGGTCGACGAGCAGGTGCACGTCGACGGCAAGCTCGTCACCAGCCGCAAGCCCGACGACCTGCCGGCCTTCTGCGACGAGTTGCTCGCCCAGGTCGCGGCCTGATCGGTAGCGTGGTCCGGCGCTCAGACCGTCAGGTCGTCGAGGCGCCGGATCGCGGCCGACACCTGCTCGGTGAGCGCGGTCAGGGTCGTCGCCTGCTCCGCGGTCATCGACTGGGCGCGGGCGGTCGTGACGTCGATGTCGGCGATCGCCGCGGACATCCCGGACATGATCTCCACGACCGCGGTGACGTGCTCGTTCAGCTCGTCCAGCGTGGCGCTGATCGTCTCGGTCGACTCGGCCGTGGTCAGCGCGAGGGTCTTCACCTCGTCGGCGACGACCCCGAACCCCTTGCCGGCCGCACCGGCGCGGGCCGCCTCGATCGTCGCGTTCAACGCCAGCAGGTTCGTCTGCTTCGCGATCCCGCCGATGAACCGGGCCACCTCGTCGACCCGGCGCAGGCTGTCGTGCAGGGTGCCGACCGCCGCGGACGCCTCCGCGTTGCCGGTCAGGAGACGGCCGGCGACCGTGCGGACGTCGGCGACCTGACCCTCGATCCGGCCGGCGGCCGCGCTCACCGTGCCGGCGCGCTCCGCGACGTCGACCAGCTGGCCGCTGACCACCGTCGACGTGCCGGTGACCAGCTCCTGGGCGGCGCGCTGGGACTCGCGCTGGGCGGCCGACTGCTCCTCGTGGGCGCGTTGCAGTTCGTGCTGACGGTGCTCCTGCTCCGTACGCAATAGTTCTTCGTTCTTGGAAATCTTGTCGAGCATGCCGTCGATCGCGTCACCGAGACCGGCGAGATCGTCGCTGCCGGTCGCGCCGATCCGCAACGTGTGATCGCCCGACGCGATGATCCGCTCGGTGGTCTCCCGCAACGGCCGGACCCGGTTGCGCAGGGCGCGGCGCGTCGACCAGCGCATCATGATCACGAGCAGCACCGTGGCGACGGCCATCAGGGCGAAGAGCCGCCATGCGGTACGCGTCGCCGCCTGATAGATCGGTCGCGGCTGCACCGCCTCCAGGGTCAGGTTGCCGCCGTCCACGGTCGCGACGGTCGCGTCGACCGCCATCCGGTCCGGGCCGAGCACTGCGGTGCGCACCGCGACCGAGCCGATCGAGCTGGTCAGCGCGGGTTGGGCGGTGGCGTCCGGGCGGATCGCGTCGACGATCCCCATCCTCAGGTTCAGGTCCTGGCCGAGCGCGCCGAGCCGGGTCTCGTCCAGCTTCTTGAGCATGACGAAGCCGCCGGACGGAGTGCCGTCGCCGCTGCTGCGGAACGCGCCGAGCCCGCAGAACAGGTAGCCCCCGCCGCTCGACAGCACGCCGCAGGTGGGCGTCCCGGCCGCGGCGTCCGGGTCGTAGAGCTTCTTGAGCAGCGCGGGGTTGTCCAGCCCGGTCGGCAGCGCCCCGAACCCGGCGCCACTGCTCGCGCCGCCTCCGCTGCCGCTGGTGCTCCCGGCGGAGCCGCTCGTCGTGCCGCCGACGCGCAGCGACCCGTCCGGGCCGATGCCGAACACCGCGTCCAGGCCGTTCGTGTCGTGCTGGGTCGCCGGCGGGAAGTCCTCCAGAAACGTTTCATCGTCACCGTCACCGATGGCGTAGTAGACGTCGTCCCAGATGCTGTTCGTCACCCCGAACGCGGTCAGCAGCCGGGCCTGGTTGTCGAGCCCGATCCGCATCCGGTCCGCGTCCTGCGCCACCTGACGGGCCTCGAGCCCGTCGAACGCGCTGGTAGCAATCTGTCTGAGCAGCAGAAAGCCGAGGACGCACGCGGTCAGGGCGCCGAGGACCGGCCACAGCCGTCGTACCTCCAGTTTCATGACGGTGTTATCGACCCCGTCGGGAAAAGTCTGAGCCTTCGTCGCGGGTGCCGCTGCTCACACGGCTCACGACCACGGGTTACAGGCACATCCAGGCGTAGAGCGACTCCCCGTGCTCGCGGGCGCGCGCCGCCAGCGCGCCGAGCTCGGTCAACACCTCACGGAGATGTTCCGGGTCGGCGAGACCGTGAAACTCCTCGATCTGCGCCCACCGGTCGGCGAGCTCCGGAATCCGCGCGGCATCGATATCGGCCAGAACGTCCCGTGAGCCGTCGTCGAGCACACTGACCCACGGACCCTCATACTCCATGTCGCGTTCGGCGCCCACGGGCCAGACGAGCTTCTCGTCGACCAGATCGACGCTCCACTCCCGGTCGGTGGCGAACCCGATCACCCGGGCGAGCGTCACGCCCGGCTCGATCCACTTGAGGCCGACACCGTCGAACGCGCCCACCGGCGAGTCACCGTCGTGCTCGTCCAGATGCTCGCGCACGGCGACCACGTCAGGCGCCCGGAAGTAGTCGATCAAAACACCCACTGGTCAGCTCCTGTCCATCCGGATCGCGCCGCGCGCCGGTGGAATCCTATGGTGGACCGCGTGGGATCGGTGGACGCCTTGCGGGTGGCCTCGGGGCTCGGGCCGTACTTCGCCTGGGAGCCCTGGGACGGTGCGCCCGGCTGGCGCCCGTTGCGTGACCTGCTCGACGAGCGGGTCGTCGCCGAGCGGGTGGCGGTCGCGCAGGACACCCTCGTGCGAATGTCCGGTCTCGATCGCGAAGCCATCGGTGAACGCGCCGTCGCGTCGATCACCTTCCTCGGCCTCGCCTCCCGCTTGATCTCCCCTCTGCTCGGCGCGGTCGCCGCCGGAAACGCCCTCCCGCTGCCGGACATCGACCGCCTGTGGTGGCAACCGGTGGCCGGAGGTCCGATCCCGATCGCGTTCCGTGAGCTGGCCGCGGTGCCGTGCGCGGACGAACCGGCCCGGACGATCGCGCAGCGATTCACCGCCACCGCGACGATCGGACTGGTCGAACCGGTGCTCGACGTGTTCCGCCGCCGGTTCACCCTGTCGCCCCAGGTCCTGTGGGGAAATGTGGCGTCGGCGCTCGGCGGCGCCGCCGGCATGATCGCCGACAACCGGCCCCGGCATGCGGCGCGGGCCGCCGCGATCGTCGAGGAGTCGCTGCTCCTGCCACCGCTGCGGCTCACCGCGGACCTGATCCAGCCGGACGCCGGCCGCGACCGCTGGTTCCTGGTGCGCCGCAGCTGCTGCCTCTACTACCGGATCCCCGGCGGCGGCACCTGCGGCGACTGCGTCCTGACCCCACCGGAGGTCCGGCAGCAGCACTGGCGCACGGTGCTGAGCCGGGGTGACCCGCACACCATCTGAACACCGGCCGGAACTGGAGTGCGAATCGCGGTTGACCTAGGGTCGGGTGATGGTGCCGACGAGGTTCGGAGCGGACCGCGACTGGGGCGAACGCGCCGCCCGTCCGCTGCGCCTGCTGGCCGGAGCCGGAGCACGACCGACCGAGCCCGAGCTCGCCGCGCTGGAGGCCGGGCTCAACCGCCGCGACGAGCCCGCCGCGGCGCTGATCAGAGCGATCCGCGAGTCACCCGGCCTCACGATCCGGGACCTGCACCGGCTGATCGCGGCGGGGCCGGCCGACGACGTACCGGAGATCTTCGCAGATTTTCTCGCCACGGTCCGGACGCCTCCCGCCTGGCTCGACAACGGTCTCCTGGCCCGTGGCGCCGAGGCCTGCCGGGCGTTCGGGATGGACGCCGGCCTGGTCCTGGCCTACGGCTCGCTGCTCGGCGGTTACCGCACCGGGGCGGCGCTCGAACCCCTGGTCCGGACCGGGCGGCTGACCGGCGGGGAGACGCTGCGCCGGATCAAGGAGACCTCGATCTGGTGGCGAGCGGTCACCGCGCCCGGAGGCCTGGCCCCGGACGGTCCCGGTTTCCGGACCACCCTGCACGTCCGCGTGATGCACGCCCTCGTCAACGCGTCGCTGGAGGCCGACCCCACCTGGGACCACGCCGGGCGCGGGTTACCGATCAACCAGTACGACCAGGCGAGCACCCTCGGGGTCTTCTCGACCAGTTTCCTGCTTCACCTGCGCCTGCTCGGCGTCCGCGTGCCGCGCGACGACGCCCGGGCGGTGATGCACCTCTGGTGCTACGTCGGCTGGCTGCTCGGGGTCGACGAGCAGTGGCTTCCGCACACGGAGAAGCAGGGGCGACGCCAGCTCTATCACTTCCTCTCCTACGACCCGCCGCCGGACGGGAACAGCGTCGCGCTCGCCCGGGCGCTGATCGATATGACCGACGAGGTCACCAGCGGCCGGCGCCGTACGTACGAACGGGAACGCGCCCTCTCCGTGAGCACTTGGCTGCTCGGCCGCGCGGCGATGCGCGACCTGGGCCTGCCCTGTCGCCCACCGTGGTACGGCCTCGCCCGTGTCGCCGCGAACGCCCTGTTCAGCCAGGGCCTCGGACGGCTGCCCGGAGGCCGCTCCCTGCTGCTCGCCCGCGGTGAACGCCAGGCCCGCGCCCAGTTCGCCCGGTGGGGCGACACCCTGCCGGCCTGACCGTCGTGGTGGTCAGATGATGCCCCCGTTCGCCCGGATGACCTGGCCGTTGATCCAGTGGCCGGCTGCGCTCGCCACGAACGCGACCGTGGCCGCGATGTCCTCCGGAGTGCCGAGCCGCTCCAGCGGCGGCTGCTTGGCCAGGGAGTCGATGGCAGTCTGGTCCTTGCCCTCCAGGAACAGGTCGGTGGCCGTCGGGCCGGGGGCGACCGCGTTGACCGTGACGTCGCGCCCCCGCAGCTCACGCGCGAGGATCATCGGGATGGCCTCGACCGCGCCCTTGCTGGCGGTGTACCCGGCGTAGGTCGGGAACCGCAGGCCGACGACCGACGTCGAGATCAGCACCAGTGAGCCACCCGGGCGCAGCCGGCGCGCGGACTCCCGGGCGACGACGAAAGCGCCGCGGATGTTGGTGCGATGCATCCGGTCCAGGTCGTCGAGATCCAGGTCGGCGATCGGTGCCAGGGCCAGGACGCCGGCCGAGTTGACCACCACGTCGATGCCGCCGAAACGCTCCTCGGCCTGCGCGAACATGGCCTCGACGGCGTGCTCGCCGGCAATGTCGGCGGCGACCGCGAACGCCTGGCCACCGTCGGCGGTGATCTCGTCGACCACCTCGGTGGCGGCGACGGTGTTCCCGCTGTAGCCGACGACGACCGCCGCGCCTTCCGCGGCGAGCTTGCGGGCGATCGCCCGGCCGATGCCCCGGGACGCGCCGGTCACGATGGCCACTCGCTGCTGAGTCATGACACACTCCTCCTGATAGCGTCGCTATCGCATTTCGATAGCGGCGATACGAACGACTGTATCACCGATATTGGAGTTGCGTATCGTCGCAATCGTGGCCTCGGCCGTAGCGGGGCAGCGGAATTCCACGTCGGACGGCAGGATTACCCGGATGACGGGGACTGGTGACGATGTGCGGCGACCGAGTGGCTTCCTGATCGGCTCGATCGTCGCGCTGAGCTTCGGCACGACGTTCGTGATGGTCAACAGCGGAGGCCCGCCGGGCCCGTGGCCGGCCGTGCTCCGAGTGGCCGGCTCGGCCGTGGCGATCGTGCTGCTCGTCGGGGTTCTGCGGGCGCGCCGCCTGGCCGCGGAGGCACGCCCGGGTGACGTCGCCGGGCTCGCCGACCGGCGGTACTGGTATGTCGTCGCCGGTGAGGTCGTCGCGCTGTTCGGCGGGCTCTACCTGATCAACCAGGTCTTCGAGACGCCGGAGGTGGCGATCGCCTGGGTCGCCGTGGTGGTCGGGGTGCACTTCAACGCGTTGGCCTGGGCGTGGCGCATGCCGATGTACCACTGGCTGGGCGCCGTGATGACGCTGCTCGGGCTGGCCGGATTCGCGGCTCACGCGCTCGGCGCCTCGGCGAGCACCGTCGCGCTGATCGCCGGGGTCGGCTCAGGCTTCGCGCTCTACGGTGCGGTCGCCGCCGCGATCCGGGACACTCACCAGCGCGCCGCCGCCGGCGCCTGACCCCTCTACCGTTACCCGATCGATAAGGTACGGTGCCTGATCAAAGCTCATGGGGAGGGCATCGCATGACCGACATCAGTTGGGCGCGCCGGATGGACGCGGTTACCGGCGGCGCCATGGTGCTGACCGTCGATGCGGTCGTCTTCCTGATGACGGCCCTGGTCGGGGCGCCCTTCGTGGTGTTCTTCATGGCTGACGGCGACGACCCGGTCGGCCCGATCTGGCCGATGGCCACCGTCTGGGTGGTGTCCGCGGCCCTCGGGTCGGCGTCCGCGGCCGCCGCGTTCCTGATCGGCGCCCGCAGCACACAGCGCATCCGTCAGGCCGGCGCGGCGACCGCACTGGCCACGGCGGCAGCGACCGCGGTGCTGGTCGCCACGTCGATCAGCGCGTCACCGGTGCTGGCCGCGGTCAGCGCACTGTTCGCCGCCGCGAACCTGGGTGCGGCGAAGCTCCTGTTCGGCCCGGAGCGGGCGACCGTGGAGGCGCCGTCGCTGCCGGAGGTGTTCCTGCTGGCCGCGCCGCTGGCGGAGGCCGAGGTGCGCACTCGCGACACCTTGGAGATCGAGATCCGCCGCACCGGCAGCGGCAGCCCGGACGACGAGCCGGAGGACGAGCCGGAGGACGAGACCGCGCGGGCCGCCGAGGCCGAGCCGGACGATGAGCCGGATGACGGACTGGACACCGAAGGCGGATCGGTGTCAGCCGAGACGCTCACCGAGCTCGACCCGGAGCCGGTCCCGATCATCCGCCTGGGCCGCCCCCGCAGCCAAGCCGCACTGCGCACGCTCGGCGGCATCACGCTCCCGCCCCGAGCCCGCCGCTCCCGGTAGGAACCGCTCAGCCCCCGAACTCGCTCAACCGCCCGGCAATATCCCCGCGAACCCCGGCTCGCTGCCGTTCCACCAGCTCCGCCAGCTCCCCGATCTCATCCAGCATCGCCGCTCGCTGCATCTCGATCCCGGAGATCGCCTCGGCGTGCGCATGCCGGGCATCGGCCACGATCGTCGATGCCCGCAGCTGAGCGTCGCTGACAAGCTGAGCCGCCTTGGTCGTGGCCTGCTCGACCAGCGCCTCGGCCTCTCGGCGAGCCTCAGCCACGTGCTCGTCCGCGTTCCGCTGGGCCAGCTCCAGCATGTGCGGGTTGTCGAGTCTCACCGGGGCGGCGGCTTTGTCGAGTTCGGCTCGCAGCGCCCGCGCGTGTTCCTCGGCCCGCAGGCAGTCCAGTTCCGCCCGCCGTACCCGTTCGGCCAGGTCGTCGGGCGCCAGCTGCTCGCTGAGGGCCCGGTTCTCCGCTTCGAGCCGCCGCATCTCGCCGGCCACGTCTTCCAGGAAGGCGTCGACCTGCTCCTCGTGGTACCCGCTCGTTCCCGGTCGTGGCCGCCGGAACGCCATGCTGTCGATCTCGGCTGGGGTTATCCCCACGGCGGTTACCTGCCTTCCTGAGCCTGTGCACGTTCTCACAGCGGTGCCGGTATGCCGATGATCCGATCAGGGCTTCGCCGTGGAGCGCTGGACCGCATTCCAGAACACGCCCTGCCTGGTCAACGTCGGAAGGCAGTACATCCAACCTCAGGAGTCAATGTCAACATCGTGTGCCCGTCAAGCCCCGTTTGCGTGAGCCGCCGACATCGTCTCGCCGACGACCGCGAGCAGTTCCACCGCGGTGAACGGCTTCTGCACGATCGGAATCTCCGGCCCGAGCCTGTGCTCCCGGCGCACCTCGGCGTCGCTGTACCCGGACATGAACAGCACCCGCAGATCCGGCCGCCGGGACCGCAGCCGCGCGGCGAGCGCCGGACCCGAACGACCGCGCATCACCACGTCCGTGATCACCAGCGAGACGTCGTGCAGGTCCATGCCGGCCAGGGACTCCTCACCCAGAGCCGTGGCCCGGTAGCCGTTGTCGCGCAGAATCCGGATCACCAGGTCGCGTACGTAATCGTCGTCCTCCACCACCATGACCAACTCGCCGTGGCCGTGGGCGAGTTCACCCGCCGACGGATCCGCGGGCGTGTCGTCCGGCATCGCGGCCGACGGCAGCAGGATGCGGAACGTGGTTCCGATGCCGGGTGCGGACTCGACTCCGATCATGCCGCCGGCGTCGCCGACGATGCCGTAGACCGTGGCCAGCCCCAGGCCCGTACCCCGATCGGCGGGCTTGGTCGTGAAGAACGGCTCGAAGAGCCGGTCCCGGACCTCGGCGGTCATCCCGCAGCCGGTGTCGCTGACGGTCAGGCGGGCGTATCGTCCCGGCGGCAACGGCGCCGCCGGCCCGTCGCTCAGGGTCACATTGTCGGTCTCGATCACGACGACGCCACCCTCCGTTATCGCGTCCCGTGCGTTGATCACCAGGTTGAGCAGGATCTGGTCGAGGCGCCCGCGGTTCGCCCGGACCGGCATCGAGCCCGCGTTCGGCCGGCAGACCAGCCGGACGTTCTCGCCGATGGTCCGGCTGAGCAACTCGTCGGCGTCGGTCACCACCTGGTTGAGGTCGATGATCTCCACCTGAGTCGGTTCCCGCTTGGCGAAGAGCAGCAGCTGCTCGGTCAGCGACTTCGCCCGGTCGGCGGCATTGCGGATCCGCGACAGGTCGTCGGCCGCCTCGCCGCTGACCTGGTCGCCGAGAAAGTCGGCGTAGTTCAGGATGATCGACAGCAGGTTGTTGAAGTCGTGCGCGACCCCACCGGCGAGCTGACCGAGACTCTCCAGGCGATCGGCGCGCGCGGACCGCTCCCGGGCGAGCTTCTCCTCGGTGATGTCACGCTCCGTGGCGGCGGCCGCGACCACGATCCCGTTGTCGTCGCGGATCGGCCAGACGTCCACCGAGACCAGCAACGGCGTCCCGTCCTTGCGGACCCGCCGGGACTCGTCGAAGTGAAGCCGCCGCCCCGTGGCCAGTTCCGCCAGCGCCTCCTCCAGGTCGCCGCCCCGATCCTCAGGAAGAATGTCGTCGAGCGGGCGGCCGATCACCTCGTTCGCCGTCCAGCCGTAGAGCCGCTCGGCACCACCGTTCCAGGCGAGCACGACGCCGTGCAGGTCGCTCGCGATGATCGCGTCCCCGGACTGCTCGGCGATCGCGGCCAGCATCTCCCGCTCCCGGGCCGCGGCGACGTTCGCCCGGTGCAGTCGCTGCTGGTAGCGGGCCAGCACCCAGCAGATCGCGGTGACCGCGGCCACCAGCGCCAGCCGCGCCGACTGGTCGGTCGAACCCAGCAGCCCCTGCGCGGTGGAGGCGGCCAGCGCGACGCCGAGCGCGTACACCCCGACGAGCAGCACCGCCTCCGGAACCGCCGCGATGGCGGCCACCGGTGGCCCGATCGCCACCATGCCGAACGTCAGCATCCGTGCCGGCAGGAGCGCCGACACCACTCCCAGGATCGTCACGACCAGCACCGACACCAGCACCACGGACGATCGCGCACGTGCGCGCACGCCCGAACCGGGTATCGGATGCCTCGCCACTGGCCGACCTTTCGTGACGATTTGCCGGAACTGCCACTCAGCAGCCTAAACGCGGCCCCGGTATCCAGGACCAGAACCGTGTCACAGATTCCAGGCCTGTCCGGTCATAGCCGGCGACCGAGTCAGAACCGCAAGGAAGGCACCACCATGAAGATCGCCGTCATCGGGGGAACCGGGCTCATCGGCTCGCAGGTCGTCACCAGGCTCGACGCCGCCGGCCACGACGCCGTGCCGCACTCCCCCACGACCGGCCTCGACCTGATCACCGGCAAAGGCCTGACCGAGGCCCTGAGCGGCGCCGACGTCGTGGTCAACCTGACCAACTCGCCGACCTTCGACGAGGCGTCCCCCGAGTTCTTCCGCACCACGATGGACAATCTGCTCACCGCCGCGTCGAAGGCCGGGGTCGGACACGCCGTCATCCTCTCCATCGTCGGCGCCGAACTCGTCCCCGGCCTCGTCTACTACCAGGCCAAGGTCCTGCAGGAGAACATCCTCGAGGCCGGCCCGATCCCGTGGTCGATCGTCCGCGCCACCCAGTTCTTCGAGTTCGTCGGCGCGATCCTCTCCTGGACCACCGACGGTGACACCGTCCGCCTCCCGGCCACCCCGATCCAGCCGATGGCCTCGGCCGACGTGGCCGCCGCGGTCGCCGAAGTCGCCACCGGCGCCCCGCTGAACGCCACCCGCAACGTGGCCGGCCCGGAGATCTTCACCCTCGACGAGCTGGCCCGCACCTACCTCACCGCCGAGCACGACCCCCGCACGGTAGTCACCGACCCCACCGCCGGCATGTTCGCCGCCGTCCCCGGCAACGCCATCATCGCCCCGGCCGGCGCCCACCTCGCCACCACCACCTACCGCGAATTCCTCACCCGCTCATAAAACGAAGCTCAACTTCAAGATCTTCATTTCCCGTCTCCGCTGTGGTCACCCTCCGCCGCTCCCGCGGGGACCCTGGCGGGCCGAGCAGGGCGCGGGGCGCCCAGAACGCTCAGCCCGCCAGGGCGGCCTCCGTGGGTGGGCACGGTCAGAGCAGCAGACCCGTCCACGCCTCCCACCCCGACAACCGTCCCGCCGCAGCCCGCCGTCGATGACGCTGCCGGGCGCGGCGCGCGCTGGCCGGCGGTCAAGGTTTGCGCGCCGGCCACCCGAACCCGCCCGGCCGGTTCCCGGCGTCGTATCAGCCGCCGGACAACAACGCCGGTGCCGAACGCGGCCGGCCGGGGACCGGCGTCGTGTCAACGTCCGGACAACGACGCCGGGAACCGGCCGAACGCGGCGCGATGAGCGGGGTAACCGCGAGCTGGTTACTCAGCCCGTGCGCCAAGGCGCGCCTCGAGCCGGTGTGGTCAGCGGGAATGTGGCCTGGGAATGTGGATGCCGGCCGCGCGCAGCTTGGCCTCGAACAGCGCGGTCAGCCGTTCCGCGGTGGGCGTCGGCTCTTCGCCGTGGTGGGCGATCAGCGTGTACCGGGTCGCGGCATCGCTGCGGGCTTGCAGGCCGGTCACGGTGTTCAGCAGTGCGGGGTCGGCGAGGTAGTGCTCGGCCACGGCGGTGGCGACAGCGGGGATGCGGGGGTCGTCCGGTTCCCAGGTGGCGGCTTCGGCCGCGCGCCTGGCCAGGGCGACGAGCCGGGTGTCTTGCAGAGCCTGTTCGAAGTTGGTGAGGTAGTCGTCGAAGCCTTCCGGGGCCAGGGCCTTGGCCAGCACCCACCCGTCGCTGGTGGCGGCCACCTCATCGGCGGTGAAGCCGAGGCCGCGCATCCGCGCCAGCAGTGCCACCGCGCGATCGGGCAGCAGGGCCCGATCGCCGTCGGCGAGGCGGTGCAGCATGTCACGCCGCGCGGTCAGCTTTTCGATCCGTGACGTGAGCTGCCGCTCGACGTCGGCGAGCGCGGCGGTGAACCGCGTGGCATCGGCGTCGAGCATGGGCGCGATCTCGGCCAGCGGCACCCCGGCTTCGGCCAGTGTCCGGACCTGCACCAGCCGCAGCAGCGCGGCCGAGCCGTACCGCCGGTAGCCGGAGTGGTCGCGCTCCGGCTCCTCGACCAGGCCAAGCTTGTGGTAGTGCCGCACCGTCTTGACCGTGACACCGACGAACACCGCCGCTTGCCCGATCGTGACTCCGTTGGTCATCCGCTCAGCCTGCCTTGCGTTTCAGCGCATCAACCATGTCGGGCTCACCGATCCCGGCGTGGCCACGGTTCGCACACGGGTCACCGGTCCGCGGTCCGTCCACCGTCGAAGACCGCGTCGAGCAGCCGATGCTGGGCGTTCCGGAACGCCGGCCCGATGGACAGGCCGGCATCGTCGACGCAGTTGAGCGCGGCGGTCAGGGTCTTGCTGCCGTCGGGTGTGCTGTACATCAGCGCCGCATGTCCGATGGCGGCGCCGTTGTGGGAGATGACGGTGCCGCGGCCGCCGGTGGTGATCACGAAGACGCCCAGGCCGTAGTTCATGTCCGGGATGCCGGTCGGACGGGGGGTGCACATCTCGGCCAGCAGCGGCGCGGGGAGGAGTCGGCCGCCCAGTAGCGCGGAGATGAACCTGTGCAGGTCCTGGGTGGTGGAGATCATGTCGCCGCCGGTGGAGAGCCAGGAGGGATTCTGGCGGGTGACGTCGACGATCGTGTCACCGTGGCGGTAGTAGGCGTGCGCGTGCGGCTCGAGAAGCTCCGGCGAGGCGTCCGGCACCACGGTGCCGGACAGTCCGAGGGGCCCGAGGATCAGCCGGTGCATTTCCTCGGCGTACGGGCGGCCGGTGACCGTTTCGATCAGCAGCCTTGCGAGGACGTAGTTGGTGTTGGAATAGCTCCAGCTCGTTCCCGGCTCGAACCGCGCCGGCTCGGCCAAGGCCAGGTCCACCAGGTCCTGCGGTCGGTAGACCGTGAACCGGTTGTCCAGCCAGTCACTGCCCGTCGGACCATAGGGCATGGTGACCCCCGGCGTGAACGTTCCGTCCTCGTCGACCTCGCCGGTGAAGTTGAACAACCCGCTGGTGTGCTGCAGCAGCATCCGTAAGGTGATCCGTTCGTCCAGCGTGGACTCGGGCAGGTACGGGGCGACCGGGTCGTCCAGGCCGAACCTGCCCTCGGCCACCAACCGCAGCACGAGGGCCGCAGTGAACGTCTTGGTGTTGCTGCCGATCCGGTGATGCCCGTTCGCCGGTGGCTTCTCGGTCCCGCCCAGTTCGGCTTTTCCGGCGCTGCCGATCCATTCGCCTCGCTCGTCGTTGACACGTAGCGACACCCCGACGAATCCGGAGTCGACGATGTCCTGGATGACCTCCTGCAACGCCGGGCGATCCGGCCAGGACGCGGGGGCCGGCGCCGCCCTGACGACGTCGAGGGCAGCGGTGGTCTTCCGGGCCGTCTCGGCGGTGACGGTGCTGGGCGTGCCCGGGTGCATCTGGGCCGCTTCGACGGCGGGAAGGACGGCGGTCCGCACGGCACTGCTGTTCTCGCCGGAAAGGGGACTGATCATCGTGGTTGCTCCCAGAGGTCGGTGCCGTCGGGTCGGCGTCGTGCCAGGACGACCTTCGACCCTGCCCTTGGGTCAACCTCAACAATGACGTGAATCACAGTCTGGATGGTCGCGACCGGACCGGCTCGTGTGGCCGGAGCCGAGCGCTTCTACCGCAGACAGGGAGCGGTGTAACAACGTTCGAAACCACCGGAACGCGCCCGGCCAGGCACCAGCGGCGTAACGACGCCCGGATAACGACGCCGGCCGGCCGAACGCGGCCGACCGGGCGTCAGCGGTGTGCCGACGCCCGGATAACGACGCCGGTGCCCGGCCGAGCGCGGCCGGCCGGGCGTCAGCGTCGTATCGCGGGCTACGTCGTCGGGAGGTGCGGGAGGAGTTTGTCGAGGCGGGCGGGGAGAGAACGAATGCGGACTCCCGTCGCGTGGAAGATGGCGTTGAGGATCGCCGCGGGGGAACCTACGATGCCGATCTCGCCGATGCCTTTGCTGCCCATCGGGTTGAGGTCGAGCTCCGGGGCGTCGAGCCACGCCGCGTCGATCCACTCGACGTCGGCGTGGGTCGGGATGTGGTATTCGGCGAGGTCGTGGTTGACCCAGGTGCCCTGGGCCGGGTCCAGCACCGACTCCTCGTGCAACGCCATGCCCATTCCCATGATCATGCCGCCGAGGAACTGGGAGCGCGCGGTACGCGGGTTGAGGATGCGGCCGCCGTCGAACATGCCGAAGAGGCGGGACACCCGGATCTCGCCGGTGACGGTGCTGACCCGTACTTCGGCGAAGTGCGCGCCGGAAGCGTGCCGGTCCTCCTTCTGCTGCTGAACCGATTCGGTCGTGTCGAAGGTCGCTTCGTCGCGGGTGCCACCGGCGGAGCGCAGTTCGCGGCAGGCGCCGGTGACCGCCCAGCCCCAGGAGGCGCTGCCGGAGGAGCCGCCGGCGACCGACGCCTGGGGCAGAGTGCTGTCGCCGATCCGGATGTGGATCTGGTCGACGGGCACGTCGAGTTCGTCGGCGGCGATCTGGGCGAGGATGGTGCGCGCGCCGGTGCCGAGGTCGGCGGCGGCGATCGCGACCTCGTACTCGTCGCCGCCGAGGGCCCGGACCCGTGCGGTCGACGGCATCGCTTGCGCGGGGTAGGTGGCGCCGGCCATCCCGGTGCCGACCAGCCATTCGCCGTCGACTCGCCGAGCGCGCGGTGACCAGCCGAAACGGTCGGCGCCGGTGCGCAGGCACTCGACGTAACGGGGGTTGGAGGGCGAGTTGCGGATGCGCAGCTCGACCGGGTCGGCGCCGAGTTTCACCGCCAGTTCGTCGAGCGCGCACTCCAGTCCGACCATGCCGGGGGCCTCACCGGGGGCGCGCATCCAGCGCGGGGTGGGCACGTCGAGGCGGACGACCTGGTGGCCGGTGCGCAGGTTCGGGACGGGGTACATGTCGCGGGTCACCACGGACGCGGATTCCACGAACTCCAGGAGACGGCTCGACTGCGTACACGTCTGGTGATCGATCGCGGTCAGAGTGCCGTCCTCGGTGGCGCCGATCCGGATCCGCTGCACGGTCGGGGCACGGTGGCCGACGACGCTGAACATCGCCTGGCGCGGGAGCGCGACCTGCACCGGACGGCCGGTGACCAGGGATCCGAGCGCGGCGAGGACCGCGTTCGGGCGGGCGCTGCCTTTCGACCCGAAGCCGCCGCCGACATGCTCGGTGACGACGTGCACGCGCTCGGCGGTCAGCCCGAAGATCGCTGCGACGGTTTGCGCGATGCCGGACGGGTGCTGATTGGAGTCGTACAAAATAAGATCTTGATCGTCCCAGCGGGCGATCGTGGCGTGTGGCTCCATCGGGTTGTTGTGCAGCGCCGGCGTCTCGTAGACGACGTCGACCGTGACCGGTGCGGTGGCCAGCGCCCCGTCGGCGTCACCGATGTCGGAGCCGGCCGGCACGTCCGGGACGACCGTCTCCGGCGTGTAACGATCCGGGTGGTCGGCGCGCAGCTCGACGTCGTGGTCCTCGGCGGTGATCTCGAGCTGGACGGCCTGTGCGGCGCGGCGGGCGGCCTCGATCGACGTGGCGATGACCAGCGCGAGGGGCTGGCCGCGGTACCGGATCTCGTCGGACTGCAGCACCGCCAGCTCGGGATCGTCGGACTTTTCCAGCTCAGGGGCGTTGCCATGCCAGAGGACGGCGAGCACGTCCTCCTCGGCGGGGTCGGTCAGGACCGCGTCGAGGCGGCCGCGGGCGACCGGCGAGGCGACGATCCATCCGTACGCCAAATGATCTTGTGGGTATTCCGCGGCGTAGCGGGCCGCGCCGGAGACCTTGGCCGGGCCCTCCAGGCGCGCGACGGGCGAGCCGACCGCCCGCGACAGCATCGAGGTCATCGGGTCACCTGGCCGGTAAGGCTCTCCAGAACGGAAACGGTCAAATTCCGAACCAGATCGATTTTGTACGCGTTGTCGCGCAACGGCCGGGCCTCCCCCAGTTCCGCGTCCGCCGCGGCTTGGAAGTTCTCCCGGGTCGCCGGCTGCCCACGCAGCGCCGCCTCCGCCGCCAGCGCCCGCCACGGCTTCGGCGCGACCGCTCCGAACGCCAGTCGCACATCGCTGACCAGCCCGTCCTTGACCTCGACAGCCGCCGCGACGGAGCCGACGGCGAACGCGTACGACGCCCGGTCGCGCGCCTTCCGATACGCCGACCGCGTCGCGAACGGTACCTCCGGCAGGTCCACCGCCGTGATCAGCTCACCGTGGTCGAGGATCGTGTCGCGCTCCGGAGTGTCCCCGGGAAGCTGATACAGATCAGTCACCGGGATCGACCGCTGACCGCCGGGCCCGTCGACCTGGACCACCGCGCCGAGCGCCACCAGGGCGACCGCCATGTCCGACGGGTGCGTCGCGATGCACGCCGCCGACCCGCCCAGGATCGCGAGGTTGCGGTGGTCACCGTCGCGCGCCGGGCAACCCGAGCCGGGCCGGTGCTTGTTGCACGGCATCGTGGCGTCCATGAAATACCGGCACCGCGTGCGCTGCAGAAGATTGCCACCGGTGGTCGCCATGTTCCGCAACTGCCCCGACGCACCGGCGAGAAGCGCCTGGCTGAGCACCGGGTAGGCGGTCCGCACGCGCCGATCCGCGGCAAGATCACTGTTGCGGACGCCGGAGCCGATGCGCACCCCGCCGCCGGGCAGGTCGGTGACCTCGTGCATCGGGAGCTTGTTCACGTCGACGAGCACGTCCGGGGTGGCCACGCCGAGTTTCATCAGGTCGACCAGGTTCGTGCCACCGGCCAGGAACACCGCGCCCGGCTCCAGACCGTCGGCGAGGCCCGTGGCCGTACGGTAGTCGAAGGTCTTCATCGTCCCGCCGCCTGCTTGATCGCCGGAACCATGTTCGGGTAGGCCCCGCAGCGGCACAGGTTCCCGCTCATCCGCTCCCGGATCTCCGCGTCGCTGAGCAGGTCGTCGTCGCTGGTCACGGCACTGGGCCAGCCCCGGTCGACCTCATCGAGCATGCCGACCGCCGAGCAGATCTGACCCGGCGTGCAGTAACCGCACTGGAACCCGTCATGATCCAGGAAACCGCGCTGGACCGGGTGCGGCTCGCCCTTGTGCCCGAGCCCCTCGACGGTGGTGACCTCGGCGTCCTGCTGGGTGATGGCCAGGATCAGGCAGCTGTTGACCCGGCGGCCGTCGAGCAGCACCGTGCACGCCCCGCACTGCCCGTGATCGCAGCCCTTCTTGGCGCCGGTCAGATGCAGCCGCTCGCGCAGCGCGTCGAGCAGGGTGGTCCGTGGATCCAGGCCGACGAGGTGGTGCTGTGCACCGTTGACGGTGAGACGCATCTCCCGGCGATACCCATCTGCGCGGCGCTGAACCGCCTGGCCAGATCCCGTTGCCACCGGGCATTTCAGCCACTTCCGACGTACGTCGAATGTTCCTAGGTTTTGGTCATGTCTGTGCTGTTACCGCTGCTCATCGGGGTCGTCGCCGTCCTCGCCCTGTCCCTGCTCCCGGATCGTCACCGCCAGAAGGTCAACGCGCTCGGCATCGCCGGGGCGGGGGCGGTCTACGTCAGTGGGGGCGGCTTCGGGGTGTGGGAACTCGCGTTCACCACGGTGCTGACCGTCGTCGCCTACCTCGGCCTGCGCAACTGGCGGTGGATCGGAGTGGGCTGGCTGCTGCACACCGGCTGGGACGTGCTGCACCACCTGAAAGGCAACCCGATCCTGCCGTTCGCGCACGACTCGTCGTTCGGGTGCGCGATCTGCGACCCGGTGATCGCGGTGTGGTGCCTCACCGGTGGCCGCCCCCTCCTCACTCGACGTCGTCAGGTGAATGCGGACGCCTGACCGACTGGCTCGCGGCGTCCGGCACGATCGTGCTGTCGTCGGACTCGCGGGTGCCGTCCAGCCCGACATCCGGATGCTCGGCACGCCGATGCTCCTCGATCTCGCCGTCGGCCATGTCCCGATGACACAGGTTGCAGGTCGCCATCCGCCTATTTTCCCCCTACTGACAGCATGGCCGGATGCCGACACCTGAACAGGCGACGATCGTGGCCGTGTGCGGATCGCCCGGAGCCGGGAAGACCACAACCGCCACCGCGGTGGCCGGTGCCCTGGGGCTGACGCTGCTGACCCGCGACGAGATCTCGGCCGGCCTGCACCTGTCCGGGGTGAGCCGCGACTCGTCCCGCGGCCGGGCCGAAGCACTGTTCGTGGAGACGGCCTGCCGGTTCGCGAACGCCGCGACCAGCGTCGTCGTGGAGAACTCCGTCCTCTCCCGCGACCTCGTCGACGGGCTCCGCGCCGCAGGTGCCCGGATCGTGGCGGTGCACGTCGTCGCCGACCCTTCGGTGATCGGGCAGCGCCTGCGCGACCGGACGGAGCGCGGGCGCACGGTGGGCGGTATCCGGCCGGGCGACGTCGTCCTGCTCGACCTCTTCGAACGCGGTGAGATGCGCGCGTCGATCTTCGAGCCGCCGCCGGGCGTGCACGAGGTCGTCCGGGTCGACACGTCGGCCGGCGGCCCGCCCGATGTGAGTTCGGTCGTCGGCGCTCTCCACCGGACGGCCGCGGAAAGCGGTCGCCGCGACGCACCGTGCGGAACACCGGGTGTGAACTCTCCCGGCTGAGATCCGTTGCAAGGTGTGTCCGGGTGTTGGCGATCCCAGCGCGGCGCCCGGACATCTTCTCCGGCCGCCCGCCTGTCCTGTGACCCGCGATACTCGCTGTCACCATCGGACGGGCCGGCCGGTCTCTGTGGTGTGCGAACGATTCTGGTGGTCGGCGGCGGTTACGCCGGGTTCTACACAGCGTGGAAGCTGGAGAAGAAACTCCGGCGCGGCGAGGCACGGGTCGTCGTCATCGACCCGCGGCCCTTCATGACGTATCAGCCCTTCCTGCCCGAGGTCCTGGCCGGGTCGATCGAGGCACGGCACGCCGCCGTCTCGCAGCGACGTCATCTGAAGAACACCGAACTGATCTCCGGTACGGTCGTGAAGATCGACCATGCGTCGCGAAGCGTGACCGTGCGTCCGGCCGAGGGTCCGGAATACCGGCGGGGTTATGACACGCTCGTCGTCACGGCCGGTGCGGTGACCCGGAAACTGGCGATCCCCGGCGTCGTCGAGCAGGCGATCGGGCTCAAGCACGTCGAAGAGGCGGTCGCGATCCGGGACCAGCTGCTCACCGCGTTCGACCGGGCGTCGACGCTGCCGCCCGGGCCGCGCCGCCGCCGGTTGTTGACGGTCACGTTCGTGGGCGGCGGGTTCTCCGGCGTCGAAGGGTTCGGCGAGCTGTTGTCGCTCGCCTCGGCGCTGGTGAAGAAGTACCCGGAGCTCGACCCGGCCGAGGTCGACTTCCACCTGGTCGAGGCGCGGGACCGGATCCTGCCCGAGGTCACCGGGAAGCAGGGACGCTGGGTGGTCCGGTCGCTGGAGGAGCGCGGCGGCCACGTGCACCTCGGTGCCCAGGTGCTCTCCGCGCAGGATGGGCACGTGGTCCTGTCGACCGGGGTGGAGTTCGACTCCGACCTGATCGTGTGGACGGCCGGCAACGCGGCGAACCCGATGGTCCACAACCGCACCGACCTGCCGATCGACGCCCGGGGGCTGCTCGTCGTCCGGGCCGACCTGCGAGTCGGGACCGAGGAGGCGCCGATCCCGGACGCGTGGGGCGCCGGCGACGACGCGGCCGTCCCGGACCTGGCCGTCGGCAACGGGACGGTGACCGTGCCCAACGCGCAGCACGCCGTCCGGCAGGGCAAACTACTGGCCCGCAACATCCTCGCCGACCTGCGGGGAAAGAAGACCAGGCGGTACGTGCACCACAGCCTCGGCACGGTCGCGACGCTCGGCCTCGGGCAGGGAATCTTCGAGTGGAAGGGGATCGTGGTCAAAGGGTTCCCGGCGTGGCTGATGCATCGCGGCTACCACGTGCTGGCGGTGCCGAGCTGGGAGCGGAAGGTCCGGGTGCTGGCGATCTGGCTGACCGCGGCGCTGTTCGGGCGGGACATCGTCTCGCTCGCGTCGGTCCAGCACCCGCGGCACGCCTTCGTCACCGGCGGCGAACCCACGACACTGACGATCGCCCCCGAGCCGGTGGCGGACGACGCCGAACCCACCCCGGAGCCGGTCGCCGCCGACCCCGCACCCACGCCCGGCCCGGCCACCAGCAGCACCGAACCGGTGCCGTCCGGAGCCACCACCCCCGCCGCGCAGTAACCGGCAGCGCGCTCCCGGTCCCGGCTGCGCGCTGCCTGCGCGACCAACCGCCCACCTCGCGGGCTCCGGCGGGCGGGACTTTCCGGCCCGCTCGAGCCGTCGACGGACGGCTGCGACGGAACCGGGGCCGGAGCGAGGGCTGGGGACGGCGGCTGCGGCGGAACCGTTGTCGCGGCGGGAGCTGGGGACGGCAGCTGCGGCGGAACCGGGGCCGGAGCGAGGGCTGGGGACGGCAGCTGCGGCGGAACCGTTGTCAGGGCGGGGCCGGGGACGGGTTCGTTGCTTTGAGCGGGACCACCCACGGAGGTCGCCCTTTCGGGTCTCGCGTTCTGGGCCGGCCACGGCCCTGCGAGGCCCGGAAGGGTCCCCGCGGGAGCGACGGTCCGGACCACGGCGGAGAGGGGACATGAAGCTCCTGAATTTGATCTTGAGGCATGATTGTCGGGACGACGGGGAGCACGGTTGAACCTGAACGAGGCGCGGGCGCTGGCGCTCGACCTGATGGCGCGGCACGGGCTGACGAAGTGGCGGCTGACCTTCGACGACGCGAAGACGCGGGCCGGGGTGTGCCGGGCCGGCGGCAAGGAGATCGGGTTGTCGCGGCCGTTGATCTCGCTGTACTCGCCCGAGCAGGTCACCGAGACGATTCTGCACGAGATCGCGCACGCGCTGGTCGGGCCGCGGCACGGGCATGACGCGGTGTGGCGGGCGACGGCGATGCGGATCGGGTGTTCCGGGCGGCGTTGTGTGCCGGAGGAGGCACCGCGCGTCGACGGGTCGTGGCACGGGATCTGCCGGGCCGGGCATCGGACGACGGCGCATCGGCAGCCGGTCCGGGTGAAGTCGTGCCGGGAGTGTTCGCCGCGGTTCGACCGGTCCGCGCTGTTCGCCTGGACTTATCGGGGGCATCCGGCGCCGGTGCATCCGGCCTATGCCGCCGAGCTCACCCGGATCCAGAGCCCGTCGGCGGTCACCGTGGCGCGGCCGAAGGTGGGCGACCAGGTGCGGCTGACCGGGGCCGGGAAGTACGGCGGGCTGACCGGGACGATCGTCAAGCAGGGCCGCACCCGGTTTCAGGTGAAGACCGCGAAGGGCCTGCTCAACGCCCCGTTCGGCATGGTCGAGCAGGCCCGGTAGAAAAGGAGCAGGCGCCCCTGGCGAACCAGGAGCGCCTGCTTACCGCGGCTGATCAGCTCACTTGGTGAGCGGGGCCAGCTTCGGGTCGTTGGCGTAGGCCTCGGCCGCGTTGGCCTTGGTCACGATGACCGGGTTGAGCAGGTAGGCCGGGACGACCTTGGCACCGTTGTTGTAGGACTTGGTGTCGTTCGTGGTCGGCTCGGCACCGGTCTGCAGCGACTGCACCATCTTGATCGTCTCGGCCACCAGGTTACGGGTGTCCTTGTTGATCGTGGAGTACTGCTCGCCTGCCATGATCGACTTGACCGACTCGACCTCGGAGTCCTGGCCGGTGACGACCGGGATCGGCTTGCCGGCGGCCTTCACCGAGGTGATGATCGCGCGGGCCAGGGTGTCGTTCGGGGAGAGCACGCCGTCCAGGGTCTTGCCGCTGGTGTAGGTGGAGTTCAGCAGCGAGTCCATGCGGCTCTGCGCGCCCTCGGCCTTCCAGCCCTGGATCGCGGTCTGCTTGACGTCCTTCTGGCCGGAGCCGACGATGACGTCACCCTTGTCGATGGCCGGCTTGAGCACGTCCATCGCGCCGTCGAAGAAGACCCCGGCGTTGTTGTCGTCCGGCGAGCCGGAGAACAGCTCGATGGTCCACGGACCGGTCGCCTTCTTGGCCTTCATGCCGTCCAGCAGGGCCTGACCCTGCAGCTGGCCGACCTTGAAGTTGTCGAACGCGATGTAGTAGTCGACGTTCGCGGTGTTCTTGATCAGGCGGTCGTACGCGATGACCTTGGCACCGGCCGCGTGGGCGGCGTCGACCTGGGTGGTCAGCTGCGCGGCGTCGGTCGCGCCGATGACGATGACCTTCGCGCCCTTGGTCACCATGGCGGTGATCTGCGCCTGCTGGTCGGCGACCGTGGTCGACGCGCCGGCGTACTGCACGTCGGACTGGAAGCCCGCGGTCTTCAGACCGTTGGTGAACAGGTCACCGGCGAGGACCCAGTTCTCCGAGGTCTTCGACGGCAGGGCCACGCCGATCAGCGCGTCCTTGGCGAAGCCCTTGGCGTCGCCGGAGCCGGAGCCGGAGCCGCTGTCGCCGCTGCCGCCGTCACGGTCGTTGGAGCAGCCGGTCAGGGCGAGCGCGACAGCCGCACCGACGGCCACGCTCTTGATCAGAAAGTTACGACGCATTTTAGTTTCAAACCCTTCTCAGGAGCGGGCCGCAGGCTGCTTCTCGAGCTTCGGTTCGGTTGACTCGCCGGCCGCCGCCTCATGCCCGGGGCGGAATACGCGCGTCAGGGAACCGATGATCGAGAAACGACCCTGCTTCTTGTTGTAAACATCCAGGGCGACGGCGCCGAGCAGGAACAGACCCTTGATGATCTGGACCATGTCGGAACCGGTGCCCGTCAACTGCAGACCGTTGTTGAGAACGGCCATCACCAGACCGCCGACGATGGAACCGCCGACCGTCCCCAGACCACCCGAGACCGCCGCGCCACCGATGAAGACCGCGGCGATCGCGTCGAGTTCCCAGCTGAGTCCGTCCTGCGGGCCGGAGGCCGCGGACCGGGCCACGAAGATCATGCCGGCCAGAGCAGCCAGGACGGACATGTTCATCATGACGAAGAAGTTCACCCGGCGAAGCTTCACGCCGGACAGCTCGGCGGCCCGGGAGTTGCCACCGACCGCGTAGATGTGCCGGCCACCAGCGGTGTTCCGGGTGTAGAAGGAGTACACGAGGACCAGGACGGCCAGGATGATGCCGGAGATCGGGAAGCTGGTGCCGACCCGGCCACCGGCGAACCGCAGCGTGACGAAGACGATCACGACGATCATCACGACCATACGGACGACCGCGATCCACAGCGGAGCGGGCTCGGCGCCCTCCATCTGGGTTCGCACCTTGCGGGCACGCAGCTCGCGCCAGACCACGGCGACGCAGGCCAGCAGCCCGAGCAGCAGCGTCAGGTTGTTGTACCCGGTGTCCGGCCCGACCTCGGGCAGGTAACCGGCGCCGATGTCACGGAAGCCCTGCGGCACCGGCACGGTGTCGGCGTTACCGATGTACTGGTTGCCGCCGCGGAACAGCAGCATGCCGGCGAGCGTGACGATGAAGGCGGGAATACCGACGTACGCCACCCAGAAGCCCTGCCATGCGCCGATCAGCGCGCCGACGACGAGGCCGAGCACGATGCCCAGCGGCCACGGCAGGTTGTGCTCGGTGACCGCCTTGGCGACCACGATGCCGACAAACGCGGCGACCGAGCCGACCGACAGGTCGATGTGGCCGGCCACGATCACCATCAGCATGCCGATGGAGAGCACGGAGATGTACGCGTACTGCTGGGTCAGGGCGATCAGGTTGCCCGGCTGCAGGGTGAGCCCACCAGTCTTGAACTGGAAGAACAGGATGATCGCCACCAGCGTGAAGATCATGCCGAACTGACGGGCGTTCGACGTCGTACCGCCGAAGAGGTTTTTCTGTAGTTCTTTTATCCGACTCATGACGTGGCCAGCTTCTTCGTGGAGGTCATCTGCTTCATGAGGGTTTCCGGGTCGGCGTCACGCCGCGAGATCTCGCCGGTGATCGTGCCCTCGAAGACCGTGTAGATGCGGTCGCAGAGCCCGATCAGCTCGGGCAACTCGGAGGAGATCACCACGACCCCGCGGCCCTCGGACGCGAGCTCCTGGATGATCCCGTAGATCTCGTACTTCGCGCCGACGTCGATGCCCCGCGTCGGCTCGTCGAGGATCAGCAGGTCCGGGTCGGTGAACATCCACTTGGCCAGGACGACCTTCTGCTGATTGCCGCCGGAGAGCTTGGTGACGCCCTCGTCGACGGTCGGCGTCTTGATCCGCAGGCTCTTGCGGTACGCCTCGGCCTCGCGGTACTCCGCGGCCTCGTCGAGCACCCCGTTGTGGGTGATCTTCGAAAGCTTGGCGGCGACGACGGAGGTCTTGATGTCGTCGAGCAGGTTCAGGCCGACGGCCTTGCGGTCCTCGCTGACGTACGCCAAGCCGTTCGCGATCGCGTCGGAGACCGTCTTGAGCTGGATCTCCTTGCCGTCCTTGAAGATCTGCCCGCTCTCGTAGACGCCGTAGGAGCGGCCGAACAGGCTCATCGCCAGCTCGGTGCGCCCGGCGCCCATCAGGCCGGCGAACCCGACGATCTCCCCGCGCCGCACGGTGAAGCTCGAGTTCTTGCAGACCAGACGGTCGGCGGAGATCGGGTGCCGGACGGTCCAGTTACGGACCTCGAAGAACACCTCGCCGATGTCCGGCGTGTGCTCCGGGAACCGGCTGCCCAGGTCACGGCCGACCATGCCACGCACGATCCGGTCCTCGTCGGCGCCCTCGCCCTTGACGTCGATGGTCTCGATCGTCCTGCCGTCCCGCAGGATCGTGATCGAGTCCGCGATCGCCTCGATCTCGTTCAGCTTGTGCGAGATCATGATCGAGGTGATGCCGCGCTTCTTGAAGCCGCGCAGCAGGTTGAGCAGGTGCTGCGAGTCGTTCTCGTTGAGCGCCGCGGTCGGCTCGTCGAGGATCAGCAGCTGCACGTCCTTCGCGAACGCCTTCGCGATCTCGACGAGCTGCTGCTTGCCCACCCCGATGTCCTTGATCAGGGTGTCGGGGTCGTCTTTCAGCCCGACCATGGCCATCAGTTCCAGGGCCTTGCTGTTCGCGGCCCTCCAGTCGATGCGACCGAAACGACGCGGTTCGTTGCCGAGGAAGATATTCTCGGTGATCGACATCCCGGGAACGAGCGCGAGCTCCTGGTGGATGATCACGATGCCGGCGTGCTCGCTGGCCCGGATGTCGGAGAACTTCGCCTCGGCGCCCCGGTAGACGATCGAGCCCTCGTACGTCCCGTGGGGGTAGACGCCGCTGAGCACCTTCATCAAGGTCGACTTGCCCGCGCCGTTCTCCCCGCAGATCGCGTGGATCTCTCCGTCACGAACCGTGAGGTTCACGTCGGACAACGCCTTGACGCCGGGGAAGGTCTTGGTGATAGACCTCATCTCCAGCAGTGGCGGAGCAGTGCTCATACCGCCTCCCAACAGGTCTTTTGCAGAGATCTTCGGATATGACGTCGGCGTTTCCAGACTGTAAATCTTATTTATTTACTAAGTCAACCGGGGGTGGCATCATGGTCGGCATCGATCAGGTAACGACCGGGAGGCGCGACACCGGTGCGGCGAACAGGTACGAATCTGCCCAAAGTCGGCCAGTACAACCAGGCTGTCGTCCTCGACCAGATACAGGTGGCCGACGGCATCAGCCGGGTGGAGATCGCTGAGCTGACCGGGCTCACCCCGCAGACGGTGTCCGGCATCGTCCGGCGGCTGATCACCGACGGCATCGTCCGGGAGGACGGCGCCACGGTCTCCAGCGGCGGCAAACCGCGCACCCTGCTGCGCGTCAACGCCGGTGCCCGGCTGGCGGTCGGGGTCCACTTCGACCCGGTCCAACTGTCCTGCGTGGTCGCCGACCTGCTCGGCCGGCCGATGGTCAAGCTGCAGCAACCGGTCCGGCCCGGGGCCTCCCCGGCCGAGATCACCAACGCGGTCGCCGGGCTGGTCGCCGACGTCCTGGCCACCGCCGGGGTCGACCGCAAACGGGTGCTCGGGCTCGGCCTGGCCACCCCCGGGCCGATCGACCAGACCCTCGGCGCGCTCGTCGGGCCGCCGCAACTGATGGGCTGGACCCGGGTCGGGCTCAAGGACATGCTGGTCGAGGCGACCGGGCTGCCGGTCACCCTGGACAACGACGCGACCGCCGCGGCGATCGGCGAATGCTGGGCCGGGGCCGGGCGCGGGGTCGCCGACTTCGCCTACTTCTTCTTCGGCGCCGGCGTCGGTGGCGGGCTCATCCTCGACAACCAGGTCTACCGGGGCGGCTCGATGAACGCCGCCGAGTTCGGCCACCAGTCGGTGCAGCCGGACGGGCCGGAGTGCTACTGCGGGAACCACGGCTGCCTGGAAAGCCTGATCAGCCCGAAAGCACTGGTCGCGGCGACCGGCCTGGAGACCTACGACGCCGTGCGGCAGGCCGCGGCCGACGGTCACCCGGCCGCCGTCGAAGCGGTTGACGTGGCCGCCTCCCACCTGGCCACCGCCGTCGTCAACGTCGCCAACATCCTCGACATCGACCTGGTCGTGCTCGGCGGCCACGGCCTGCGCCACCTCGAGACCCGCTTCCGCGACGCCACCGCCAAGGCCCTGGCCACCCGGCCACTGGCCAGAAGCATTCGCACGGTACGGGTGGAGGTCTCCCCGCTCGGCGCCGACGCGGCCGTGGTCGGAGCGGCGGCGCTGGTGCTGCACACGACGTACTCGCCCCAGGTCTCGGAACTGCTCTCCCTGTAGCCCACGGCCGTGGTTTGCTGGAGAGCATGGAGGCACTCGGCCCTCCCCCGGCTGCCCGGCCCGCCCACCGGATCGAGTTCCTCAGCGGCGACGCGATGCCGGACGCGGCCGCCGATCGGTTCGCGGCGGTCGTCGCCCGGGTCGCCCACGCGCCGACCGTGCTGATCCTGCTGGCCGACCGCGACCGGTTACGGCTGGTCGGGGCGTACGGGATCCCGGCCGCGTGGCCGTCGTACGGGACGACACCGGCCGGCTCGACCATGGCCGGGCTCGTCGTCAGCCGCAACGCGCCGGTGATCGCCGAGGACCTCGCCGCCGACCAGCGGGTGCCGCGCGGGGCGCCCGCGCTGGAGATCAGTGTCCGCGGATACGCCGGATATCCGATTCATGACCCCGACGGCAACGTCTTCGGGGTACTGGCCGTCATGGACTCCGCACCCCGCCACTGGACCGACGACGAACTGGCCGCGGTCGACGACGCGGCGCAGGCGTGCACCGCGTTCGTGGCCGAACGGTCCGCCCGCGAGGACGTCGACACCCAGCGCCGGTTCCTCGACGCGCTGCTGCAGAGCCTGCAGACCGGGGTTGCCGCGTGCGACGCCGACGGGCACATCGTGTTCGCCAACGAAGCCCTGCACCGGATCATCGGATCGGCTCCCCTGATGCGGCCGCTCGCCGAATGGTCACGGGCCAGCTACCTGGTCGACGAAGGTGGCCATCCGCTGCGGCGGGAACAGATTCCGCTGTTCCGGGCGCTGGCCGGGGTTCACGTGCGCGACGAGGAGCTGCTGATCCGGTCCACCGACGGGCGGATCCGGACCGTGACCACGGACGCGCAGCCGATCACCGGGGCGCAAGGGGACCGGGTGGGGGCGGTTTCCTGCGTACGGGACATCACCGACCAGCGGACGACCGAACGGTTCCATGACGTCGAGACGGCGGTGTCGGATGCGCTGGCACACGCCGAGAGCGTCCAGGAAGCGGGTCCACGGATTCTTCGCGCCGTCTGTGCCGGTTTCGGGTGGGCGTATGCGCAGCTCTGGCTCGTCGACCAGGCGACCGGTGCTCTGGATCTGGCCGCTTCCCTGGCCTGTTCCGGCGCCGCGCCGGCACCCCCGCCGGCCGCGGAGATCGCTGCGACCGCTTGCCGGACCGGGCAGGCCGTTCGAGTGAGCGAACCGGTCACCGGACTCGCCGTGCCGGCCCGCTCCGGTGACCGGACCCTCTCGGTGCTGACCTTCTTCGGCGACACGCTGGAGCCCGCCGACCCGCTGGTCGCATTCCTCAACGGGGTGGCCGCGCACGTCGCCGAATTCCTCGAACGGCGCCGCGCCGAAGAACTGACCGTGGCCCTCGCGCACAGCCGCGACGGATACCTGGCGCTGATCGACCACGAACTGCGCACGCCGCTGACGTCGATCTCGGCCTACATCGACCTGCTGCGCGACGCCGAGCCCGGTGCGGCCGCCGACGAACTGCCCGACATCCTCGACGTGCTCGGCCGCAACAGCGAAATCCTGCGGCACATCATCGAGAACCTGCTCGACCTGGCCGGCCTCGACAACGGTCACATCCCGATCGCCGACGAACCGGTCGACCTGGCCGCCACCGTGACCGCCGCCGCCCGGGCCGCTGAACCGCTCGCCGCCGTCGCCGGCGTCGCGCTCGACCTGGACGTGAAGCAGGGCACGACGGTACGTGGTGACGAGAGCCGCCTACGGCAGGTAGCCGGTCACCTGATCGCCAACGCGGTCGGTCACACACTCGGCGCCGGGCGGGTCGTCGTCTCGCTGACCCGGCCCGCGCCCGCGGTTGTCGAACTGACCGTCGCCGACGAAGGACTGGGCATTCCGGCGGCGGATCAGGATCGGGTGTTCGCGCGGTTCTACCGGTCGGCGCGCACGCGGGAGCATCGGCTGCCCGGGGTCGGACTCGGACTGACGATCAGCCGGGCCATCGTCGAACGTCATCGGGGGACGATCCGCTTCGAGCCGTGCCCGCCGCCGGGCACCCGCGTCACGGTCCGCCTCCCGGCCTCCGCCCCTTGACGCTGCCCGGCCCCGGGCGGCGCATCACGGCCGGACCGCCCCGCCCGGCCCCGGCGGCACACCTCTCGACGGTCAGCCGCCGACCAGGCCCCGCACGCAACTGACCAGGTCACGCGGGGTGAACGGCTTCGTGACGACCGCGGTCGCCCGGGCCCGCTCCGGCCGGTCGTCGCCCGGAGTCAGGCTCCCGCTCACGAAGATCACCGGAAGGTCCCTGGTCGCCGGATCCGCCCGGATCGCCAGGCACATGTCGACGCCGGACATCACCGGCATGTCGATGTCACTGACCACGGCGGCCGGCCCGTGCTCACGAACGGCCTCCAGAGCGACCGCCCCGTCCGCCGCCTCGACCACCGTGAAACCGGCGCGGCGCAGCACCCGGACCATGATCATGCGAATGTCGTCATGGTCCTCGGCGACCACCAGGAGTGTCATAGGTCCGTCTTCACGTCGTCACGGAGTCCAAGCGTGAGCGGCTGTGTTCTCAACCGGCCTCGGGGAGCACCCGTCGGCGCTCCCACCGATCAGCCTAAATCGTCAGTAACACCCACGAGGTATGTTCTCGCCTCCAGGGGATACTTCCGCTGACGTCCGCCACCGGCATTCCCACCACGCGTAAGACCTCTCCGCACCAGCCGACGCAGCCGCGTCCTGGAGCAGGTCCGGGACGACATCGAGGCCATCAAGTACGACGCCGCGGACGTGACCGGCTGACAGGGCCTGGTCGTCGCGGACACGGACGCCTTCGGGTACACCTACGCCACCGGCCCGGACGGCTACAACCGGCAGGGCGAGATGAAGTCGGAGGACACCATCTACGCCGACCTCGCGGCCACTCACACCGGCGACATGACCGACGCCGAGCGGGCCGAGTTCGCCAAGCTGAAGCCGGCCTGGGACGAGTTCTTCACCTGGGACACCGCGATCATGAAGTGGCTCTCGGCGGTGGCGGCGCTCAAGCGGCTCGCCGACCACGACCTGACCGTCCGGATCGGCCCGCAGCGCCGCGACGAACTCGGCGTGCTCGGTGACGCGGTCGACCGCACCGCCGAGCCGCTGCGCGAGACGGTCGCCGCGATCGCCGGGCACGCCGGGCACGCCGGGCACGCCGGGCACGCCGGGCACGCCGGGCACGCCGGGCACGCCGGTACGGTCTCCGCCGCCTCCGACGAGCTGTCCGAGGTGTCCACCCGGATCGCCGCGGCCAGCACCGAGGTCGACGCGCAGGCCACCGCGGTCGCCGACGCGGCGGGCCAGGTGTCCGGCAACGTCCGCACTCTGCGGGCCGGCAGCACGGCACCACGACCGCGGTCGCCGGCCAGGCCCGGCAGAACGCCGCGAACCTGGCTCGCACCAGCGGCGAACTCCGCGGGTTGGTCGCCGGCTTCACACGCTGAGGGGACCGCGCCCACCTCCTCGGCCTCTCTTCCCCCTGACCCCTCACCGCCCGGCGGGGTGCGGGGATGGCGCAGAATCGGCAGGTGACGTTTCGTGGGTGGCCGGTGGAGGCGCTGGAGTTCTACGAGGGGCTCAGCGCCGACAACTCGAAGACGTACTGGACGAGGCATCTGGCGTTCTACGAGGACCAGGTGCGCGGGCCGATGCTGGAGCTGCTTGCCGCGTTGGAGCCGGAGTTCGGGCCGGGCAAGGTCTTCCGGCCGTACCGGGATGTGCGGTTCAGCAAGGACAAGACGCCGTACAAGACGCATCTGGGGGCGTGGCTGGAGGGCGGCGGCTACCTCCAGCTGTCCGCGGACGGGCTGGCCGCCGGCTCCGGCTACTACCAGATGGATTCCGGTCAGCTGAACCGCTTCCGGGAGGCGGTGGCGAACGACGCCAGCGGCACGGTGCTGACCGGCATCATCGCCGAGACCAGCAAGGCCGGCATCCAGGTGGCCGGGCGGGGCACGCTGAAGACGGCGCCGCGCGGCTACCCGAAGGATCATCCGCGGATCGAGTTGCTCCGGCACAAGGGTCTGATCACCTGGAAGGAGTGGCCGCCGGCGGCCTGGCTGGGGACGGCGGCGGCGAAGACGCGCGTGGTCGAGTTCCTGCGCAAGAGTCTGCCGCTGCGGCACTGGCTGGACGACCACGTCGGGCCGCCGCTCGCCTCGTCATGAGCGTTTCAGGTCAGCCGGTGTCCGCAATTCGGGGCAGAGTGGCCGTATGAGTCTTGAGATCGCTCGCGAGGTCCAGTTCACGTTCGACGCCAACGATCCCGGCGCCCTGGCCACGTTCTGGGCGGAGGCGCTCGGCTATCAGGTCCAGCCGCCGCCGGCCGGGTTCGACTCGTGGGAGCAGGCGCTGACCGCGTGGGGTGTGCCGCCCGAGCGCCACAACAGCGCGTCGGCGGTGGTCGACCCGAAGGGCGCCGGGCCGCGGCTCTTCTTCCAGCAGGTGCCGGAGGGCAAGAGCGGCAAGAACCGGGTGCATCTGGACGTGCGGGCCGCGCCCGGGCTCAGCGGCGACGAGCGGATGGCGGCGCTGGAGGCCGAGGCCGCGCGCCTGGTGACGTTCGGCGCGACCCGGCTGGAGCGGCACGAACCGGTGCCCCCGAACGCCGGCCATCTCATCATGGCCGACCCCGAGGGCAACGAGTTCTGCCTGGACTGACGTTATTCGTTCTCCTGAATCGCCTCGGCGATCCGCTTGATGCGCCGCAGCCTGGCGTCCCACGCCGCACCGACGGCGGAGAGCTGGGCGACCGCGCGCGCGAGCTGCGCGTCGTCGACGTGGTAGCGCCGTTCGCGGCCCGCCGGGGCGCCTCGCACCAGCCCGACCCGATCCAGAACGGTCAGGTGCTTGGCCACCGCCTGCCGCGTGACGGTCATCTGCTGGCTGAGCGTGGTGGCGGTGCCGCCACCCTCGGCGAGCAGCAGGTCCAGCATCCGCCGCCGGCTCGGGTCCCCGATCGCCGACCAGAGATCGTCGTCGACCGCGCTGGTCACGGCTGGACCTGAAGCGTGGCCACGTAGGGCGCGAGCCGCGGCAGGAAGTGCTCCCACCCGGACACGTGGTCGTTGTAGCGCTCCTCGATGACGGCCTGCGACCATCCCTGCTCCCGGAAACCGGTCTCGGTCATCCGCAGCAGCGTCCCCGCCCCGGACGCCGCCAGCTCGAACGTGACGAGCAGCGAGTTCCCGCTGGTCGCGGCGGCGCCGACCGGGTGCGTCCAGCGGAACGAGAACGTCCGCGGCGGCTGCGCCTCGACGACGGTGAACTGCTCGACGTTGCCACCCTCGTGGCAGTCGCCGAAGGTGATCGTGCCGCTCGCGCCGGGCACGGCCTGGTAGTCGGCGTCGTCGGGCCACCAGCCCTTGAGGTGTTCCGGGCTGCTGACCACCTCGAACACGATTTCCGGGGTGGCGTCGACGTAGATCTCGCGTTCGATCGTTCCGAGTTCCATGACATCCTCCTGCAACCGTTGGTTGCACCTCACCGTACTCGCGGCGTCCATCACGTGCAACCATTGGTTGCTTTCCCGGAATGCGGACGTCTTCCCCGGCGCAACTAACGCCTCGAGAAAAGAACTACCAGCTCAACGCCACGATCACCGCCCGCTCCGGTGGCGCATTGGACGACGTCTTCCCCTTTTCCTATGAAGTTAATAGGTTACGAGCCGTGGAGGAGATGACACCGCAGCTCACCGAGGCGCGCCGCCGCCGGGCCGACCGGGCCCGGCAGGTCGCCGACGTGCTGCGTCATCAGGTGCTGGCCGGGGCGTTCGGCACCGGCGCTCTGCCCGGCGAGTCGCTGCTCTGCCACGATCACGCCGCCACCCGCAACACCGTCCGCGAGGCGCTGGGCCTGCTCGCCGCCGAGGGCCTGATCGAGCGCCTGCCCGGGGTCGGCACGCTGGTCGTCTCGGCGAAGTACGGGCACGGGCTGACCCGGCTCGCCGGGCTCGCCGAGACGCTGCGGGAGCACGGCGAGATCACCAACGAGGTACGCACCCTCACCGTCATCCGCCCACCCGCCGTCGTCGCCGAGCGCCTGCGCGTCCCCGACGGCGAGCAGGTCGTCTACCTGGAACGGGTGCGCAGCCTCGGCGGCGTCCCGGTCTCGCTCGACCTCACCTACCTCCCGCAGGACATCGGGGTCCCGCTGCTCCACGAGGATCTCGCCCACCGCGACGTGTTCGTGCTGATCGAGGAGCTGACCGGCCAGAGTCTGGGCCACGCCGACGTCAGCGTCGAGGCGATCAACGCCGATCCGCACAGCGCCGCCCTGCTGAACGTCGCCGACCGGTCGGCACTGCTCATGGTCGAGCGCGTGACGCATCTGGCCGACGGCCGCCCGGTCGACCTGGAGTGGGTGCGGTTCCGCGGCGACCGGCTCACGCTCCAGACCCAGCTGTCCCGCCGGGCGGCTCCGGTTCCGGTGCACCGCGCCGGCTGACGCACCACCGTCACCCACACCATCAGGATCAAGAGCTGCTTTCCGCCGTACGCCGGATAAATGCTGTTTTAAGGAGAAGAAATGGCGCTGGTGAATCAGCGGGTGGATGTCCCCGTCACCATCGACGAAAGCCTCTGCATCGACGAGTGCACCCTGTGCGTCGACATGTGCCCGCTGGACTCCCTGGCCATCGATCCGGAGTCCAGCAAGGCCTACATGCACGTGGACGAGTGCTGGTACTGCGGCCCGTGCGCGGCCCGCTGCCCCACCGGCGCCGTCACCGTGAACATGCCGGTGCTGATCAAATGAGGACCCGCGTCGCCGCGCTGCTGGCGCTGACCACCGCGCTGGCCGGGTGCACCGTCGCCGGGAACGCGGCTGAGGACGGCACCGAGAAGGTGGTCGTCGGCTACCAGTCCAAGACGATCAACACGGTCACCGCCGGGACGCTGCTGCGCGCCCAGGGCTTCCTGGAGAAACGGCTCGGCAAGAAGTACTCGGTGGTCTGGCAGGACTACGACACCGGCGCGCCGATCACCGCGCAGATGATGGCCGGCAAGATCGACATCGGCTCGATGGGCGACTACCCGCTGCTGATCAACGGCGCGCGCGGCCAGCAGTCCGAGCAGACCCGCACGAAGATGATCGCGGTCACCGGCTACAACCTGCGTGGCGCCCTGAACACCGTGGTCGTCGCCCCGGACTCGCCGATCCGGCAGCTCGCCGACCTGCGCGGCAAAGTGGTATCGACCAGTGTCGGCTCGGCCGCGCACGGGCTGCTGGTGCAGGCGCTGCGCAAGGCCGGCGTCGACCCGGAGAAGGACGTCAAGGTCGAGAACCAGCAGCCCCCGGTCGGTGCGTCGGCGCTGCAGTCCGGCAACGTCGCGGCGCTGTCCCAGTTCGTCGCCTGGCCCGGCCTGCTGGTCCAGCGCGGCGACGCGCGGGTGCTCTACGACGGCGGCGAGCTGAACGTCCCGACGCTGCACGGCACCGTGGTCCGCCAGCAGTACGCCACCGACCACCCCGACGTGGTGAAGGCGTTCCTGCAGGCCCAACTGGACGCGACCGGCTTCCTGTGGAAGCAGCCGCTGAAGGCCGCGGAGATCGTCGCCGAGCAGACCGGCCTGCCGGCCGAGGTGGTCTACCTCTACAACGGCGCGAACGGCATCGCCACGTTCGCGATGCCGCTGAAGGCCGAGCTGACCCAGGCGATGCGCAACGACGTGCCGTTCCTCAAATCGATCGGCGTGCTGCAGGGCATCGACCTGGACGCGTTCATCGACGACTCGTACCTGTCGGGCGTCCCGGGCAGCGACGCCGCGAACGGCGCGGTCCTGACCGGGACCGATCCGGTCTGCAACAAGCCCGTGGGCAAGGACGCGGGCGAGTTGTGGTTCACCGGCGAGGAGACGACCCAGCCCACAGCCGACGCGACGTGCCTGCTCAAAGCGGTGAAGGCGACGGGTAGGAAGGTCCGCGCGGCGTACGTCCCGGACACGGGCACCGGCACCCGCTGGTTCGCCGACAAGAGCTTCTGGGTCCACGACGGTGACCGTTTCCTGCCGTTCATCACGCGGGCCGCCGCTGAGCAGCACGGCCCGGTCCTCACGTACCAGCAGGCGGTGGCGGCCGCATGACGACGCTCATCGCCGTCCGGGCCGGCGACGTCACGACGGCCTCCCGCGCGCGGCGAAGGCCCCGCTGGCTGCTCCGCGCCGGCTCGCTGATCGCGGCGCTGCTGCTCTGGCAGTGGCTCACCGCCGCCGACGTCACGCTCTGGCTGCGCTTCGACCGGCTGCCGACGCCGATCGAGGTGGCCGACCAGTTCGGGCGCCTGCTGCGCGACCCCGTCTACTACCTCGACATCGCTCAGAGCCTGGTCCGGATCCTGACCGGTTTCGCCCTGGCCGCGGTGCTGGGCATCGCGGCCGGGATCGCGGTCGCCCGGTCCTGGCTGCTCGCCGACCTCCTGCAGCCGCTGTTCGAGGTGGTCCGCCCGATCCCGGCGATCGCCCTGGTCCCGGTCGCGATCCTGGTCTTCCCGCAGAACGAGCAGGGCATCGTCTTCATCACCTGCACCGCCGCGTTCTTCCCGATCCTGGTCAGCACCCGGCACGCGGTCCGCGCGCTGCCGACCGTCTGGGAGGACGCGGTCCGGACGATGGGCGGCAGCCGATGGCGGATCCTGTTCAGCGTCGTGCTGCCCGGCGCGCTGCCCGGCATCTCCGGTGGACTGTCGGTCGGCATGGGCGTCTCGTGGATCTGCGTGATCTCGGCCGAGATGATCTCCGGCGACTTCGGCGTCGGGTACCGCACCTGGCACGCGTACACGATCGTCGACTATCCCGCGGTCATCGTCGGCATGATCACGATCGGTCTCCTCGGCTGGGCGACGGCCGGCGCGGTGGAGCTGGCCGGTCGCCGGGTCACCCGCTGGCTGCCCTCCCGTATCTCTCGTCCGGGGGTGGCGACATGAGCGGTCTGGCGCTGCGCGCCGACCGGGTGAGCCTCGGCCACGGCGCCGGGCCCGTCGTCCGAGAACTCGATTTCGACATACGCCCGGGTGAGGTCCTCGCCGTGCTCGGCGCCTCCGGATGCGGCAAGTCCACCCTGCTCCGCAGCCTGGCCGGCCTGCTGCCGGTGGTCGACGGCCGGCTGCTCGCCGACGGGGAGCCGGTCACCGGCCCGTCCCCCGACCGCGCGCTGATGTTCCAGGACGACGCACTGCTCCCGTGGCGCACGGTGCGCCGCAACGTCGAACTGCCACTCGCCATCCGCGACCTGAGTCGCGCCGACCGCCGGGAGCGCGCCGAGCACTGGCTCGACCGGGTCGGCCTCACCCACCACGCCGACCGGCTGCCGGCGCAGCTCTCCGGTGGCATGCGCCAGCGCGTCCAACTGGCCCGCACCCTGGTCGGCGAGCCACGCGCGGTGCTGATGGACGAACCGTTCGGTGCGCTCGACGCGCAGACCCGGGGCGCGATGCAACGACTGCTGGCCGACGTGCTGAGCAGCACCGCGGCCACCGTCGTGTTCGTGACCCACGACGTGGACGAGGCGCTGTTCGTCGCCGACCGGGTCGCCGTGCTGGAACCGGACGGGATCCGCACGCTGGTCGGCGTGCCCGAGCCGCGGGACCCGGCGACGCGTGGGACGCCGCTGGTCCGCGCCGCTCGCACAGAACTTCTCGGGGCGCTGGGCGCTTCCGACACGTACGCCAGGAGTGTGTCTTGATGAATCCCTCGCCGACCTCCTTCCCCGGCCGCAACGTGGAGTGCGATGTCCTCGTGATCGGGGGCGGCACCGCCGGGACGATGGCCGCGCTCTCCGCCGCCGAGCACGGCGCGCGGGTCCTGCTGCTGGAGAAAGCGCACGTGCGGCACTCGGGTGCGCTCGCGATGGGCATGGACGGCGTGAACAACGCGGTCATCCCGGGCAAGGCGACGCCCGAGGATTACGTCCGGGAGATCACCCGGGCCAACGACGGCATCGTCAACCAGCGCACGGTCCACCAGACCGCGACGCGCGGGCACGCCATGGTGCAACGGCTCGAACGCTACGGCGTCAAGTTCGAGAAGGACGAATACGGCGAGTACGCGGTCCGTCAGGTGCACCGCTCCGGGCGCTACGTGCTGCCGATGCCCGAGGGCCGCGACGTGAAGAAGGTGCTCTACCGGCAGCTACGGCGCCGCGAGATGCGGGAGAAGATCCAGATCGAGAACCGGATCATGCCCGTACGCGTTCTCACCCGCGACGGCCGGGCAGTCGGCGCGGCCGGTTTCGACACCCGCGGCGGCGACTTCGTGACCGTCGCCGCCGGCGCGGTGATCCTGGCGACCGGCGCGTGTGGACGGCTCGGGTTGCCGACGAGCGGCTACCTCTACGGCACCTACGAGAACCCGACGAACGCCGGGGACGGGTATGCGATGGCGTACCACGCGGGCGCGGAACTCTCCGGCATCGAGTGCTTCCAGATCAACCCTCTGATCAAGGACTACAACGGGCCGGCCTGTGCGTACGTCGCCAATCCGTTCGGCGGTTATCAGGTCAACAACCGGGGCGAACGGTTCGTGGACTGCGATTACTGGTCCGGGCAGATGATGGCCGAGGTCGCGCGGGAACTGGACTCCGACCGCGGGCCGATCTACCTCAAACTCAGCCACCTGCCGGACGAGACGATCAGCGCCGTCGAAGGGATTCTGCACACGACCGAGCGGCCGTCGCGGGGGACGTTCCACGCCGGGCGCGGGCATGACTACCGGACCCACGACGTCGAGATGCACATCTCCGAGATCGGGTTGTGCGGCGGGCACTCGGCGTCCGGGGTGTGGGTGGACGACAACGGCCGGACGACGGTGCCGGGGTTGTATGCGGCCGGGGATCTGGCGTGCGTGCCGCACAACTACATGATCGGCGCGTTCGTCTTCGGCGACCTGGCCGGGACGCACGCCGCCGGGCTGGCCTCCGGGTCCGCCGGCGAGCCCGGCCGCTCTCTCGCCGCACTGCCGCAGGACCAGATCGAGGCGGCGCGGGAGCTCATCTACCGGCCGCTGAGCACGCCCGACGGGCCACCGCAACAGCAGGTCGAGTACAAGCTGCGGCGCTTCGTCAACGACTACGTCGCCCCACCGAAATCCGCGGCCAAGCTGGAGATCGCGGTGGAAACCTTCCAACGGATGAGCAAGGAGATCAGCGGCATGGGCGCGCGGACCCCGCACGAGCTGATGCGCTGCGTCGAGGTCAGCTTCATCCGGGACTGCGCGGAGATGGCCGCCCGCGCCTCACTCGTGCGCACCGAGAGCCGCTGGGGGCTGTACCACCAGCGGGCCGACCACCCGGAACGCAACGACGAGGAGTGGCTCTACCACCTCAACCTGCGGCGCGGCCCGGACGGCGAGATGCAGTTCCTCAAGCGGCCGGTCGACGAGTACCTGTTCCCGGTCGACGGTTTCCGGCCGGCGGGCGGGCGCGAGGCGGTCCCGGCGCCGGAGGTCCGGCGGTTCGGCGTCACTGCGAGAACCCCGGATTCCGTACGTACGAAGGAAAGCTCCACCGCCCCGGCTGCGAACCGTATCGTCGCCGTGCTCGCGCTCGCCGAAGCCCCGTCACCACTCACCGCGTTCGCCCCGTTCCTCGACGACCCCGACCCGGGTGTCCGCCGCACCGCCGTGACCACCCTGACCGAAGCGGCGCCCGTGGGCGCGGCCGACGCGCTGGTGACTGCCCTGGCTGATCCGGATCGGTCAGTACGCTCGGCGGCCGGGGCCGGGCTGCGGGAGTTGGCCGACGTGCTGCCCGGCTCCGAGGAACTGGCGCAGCGGCTGCGCACGGCCTACGGCAGCAGCGATCCGGGCGTCCGCGACGTCGTGGTCGAGTTGCTCCGGGTGATCGACCGGGGCACCGCCGCCGACTTCCGCGCCGCCGCCGAGGACGTCGACGTGACGGTCCGCCTGCAGGCCGTCCGCGGCCTGATCCGCCGCGACGACGTGCCCGGCCTGGCCGCCGCCGCCCTCGACCCGGCCCGCGAGGTCCGCGTAGCCGCAGCCCACGGCCTCGGCACCCGCCCGTCCCCCCACGAGTCCACTCCCGCGTTTCATGCCCTCGCCGCGAAGCGGGAGCAACGAGCCGCGGCGCTGGAAAGGCTGGCCGGTGACGAGGACGTTCTCGTGCGAGCGGCGGCCCTGACCGCCGCCGCCTCGATCGGGTCCCCGGGCTCACTGCCGTCGCTGGCGATCGCCCAACTCCACGACCCCGCCTGGCAGGTCCGCGAGGGAGCGGCGAAGGCCTTGGGAGCCGCCCGGCCGGAACTCGCCGTGCCGCTTCTGCTGACCTCGGCCAAGGACACCAACCTGGACGTCCGCCGAGCCGCGGTCCGTTCCCTGTCCACCTGGCCGGGCCGCGACGACGTCCGATCCGCCCTGCTCGAAGCGGAAACCGACGTCGACGCCGACGTCCGCGCCTGGGCCCGCCGCGCACTCACGTAGCCACCCCGCGGCACGTCCGCCCGGGGTCACTCTCCACCGCGCGACCCACGCTTACCGGCCGGCGCCCACCGTGGTCATTCATGCCCGATTACCACGGTGCGAGCCGGCCGGGAGAGCGCGCGACTAGGTCAGCAGGGTGACGCTGTAGTTCAGGGTGGTGCCGCTCGCCGTGTACGTCGCGGTCTGCCCGTTGTTGCAGAACGACACGAACACGTTGCCGGCGACGGTGTTGCCGGCCTGGGCGTGCACCAGCGGCCGCACGTCGGAACCCTCGGCGATCGGCGTCGAGTTCAGGTCGACCACCCGGTACTGGTTGATCGGGTAGTCGTCGGTGGGCGCGGACAGCTCACCCGTGCGCGTGGTGACCTGGTAGTTGATCACGAACCCGCCGTTGTTCACGACCGAGATCTTCTGGACGCAGGGCGTCGCGGCCTCGGCGGGCGAGGTGGCGAACAGGGTCAGCCCGGCGGCTCCGGCCAGTGCGACAGCGGCGTGCAGGGTTCGGGATGCCATGAAAAATCCTCCTTTGTGGTGGGTGACGACCATCGCGGACTCATTGACCGCATAGGCCCGCAATAAACAGACGATCATAAATTTTCCCGTACGAGTTCCGCCCGCCTACGCGGAGGCGCTGGTCAGCGCGTCGCCCAGTGCCGTCCGGGAATACAGCACGGAACGGCCGGACCGGGCGCGGGCCACCAGCCCCGCCCGATGCAGCACCGCGAGGTGATCGCCGACCGCCCCGGTCGCCAGCCCGAACACCGCCGCCAGCTGCGTCGTGCTGGCCGGTTCGGCGAGCGCGGTCAGCAGCTGGGCCCGGCTGCGACCGAGCAGCGCCGCCAGTGCGGACGGGACCGCCTGCGGAGCCGGCTCGAACAGCGCGCCCACCCCGCGCGCCGGGTAGATGACCGCTTTCGGCCACGGGTCGTCGCCGAAGACCGCCGTGCCGGGCCAGATCGTCACCGACGGGACGAGCAGCAGCCCCGCACCGCCGAGCGCCCCGGCCGGACCGCCGTGCCGGGCGATCTCGATCCCGCCGTCGCGCCAGCGCACCTTCGGGCCGAGGCCGGCCAGCGCCGCGGCCCACCCGGCCCGGCCGAGTTCGGCGGCACGGTGCACGACGTCGCGCTCGCACACCGCCCGCATCGGCGGCCACTCCCCCGCCAGCAGCTCCGACCAGGCCGACTCCATGAAGTCGGCGAGCTGGTCGAGCGCGCTGTCGGCGTACAGAATCGCCGTGACCGGTGTCGGGACGCGCTGCCGGGCCAGGTAGAAGTCGATCTCCTCGCGGGCCGCGGCCAACGGCCAGGAACGCACCGCGGCGAGGTCCTGCTCGATCGTCTGGGCCATGCCGCGCGGCGGGGGCGCGTAGAAGTTCGCACCCTGCTGCGCGGTCTTGAGCGCCCGCAGCGCGTGCAGGCAGGGGTCGTCGCGCAGCCGATCGAACCCGGACCGGAACCGTGCCAGCCACGACGACGGCAGGCTCGGCGCGGGTGCGTCCAGCGCGCGCAGCAGGTTGTGCAGCTCGAAGATCGGCGACACCGCGAACCGCGTCCGGAGCAGGTCTTCCGCCCCTACCTCGAACCGCATCACGCCCTGACGTTACGCCCCCTGGCGAATCAATCGCGCCGGCACGGGCCGCCCCGACATGGTGAGGGGGTGACTGTTGCCGACCGGGGCGCGACCTACCGCGAGGTCTTCGCCGAGCCCCGATTCCGCGTCCTGTTCTTCGCCCGCACCGCCGCCATCGCCGCCGAGTCGCTGCGGATCTTCGCGCTCTCCGTGCTGGTCTTCGAGCGCACCGGCTCCGCGCTGCTCAGTGCCCTCGCGTTCGCGGCCGGCTTCCTCCCACAGCTCGTCGGCGGGGTGCTGCTGGGCGCGCTGACCGACCGGATCCGGCCCCGGCCGCTGATCGTCACCGGCTACCTCGCCGGTGGGGCCGCGGCGCTGCTCATCGCCACCGTGGACCTGCCCGTCACGGCCCAGCTGACGATCATCGCGCTGGTCGCCTGCGGGACACCGATCTTCATGGGCGCGGCCGGACGGCTCGTGTCCGAGGTGCTCACCGGCGACGCGTACGTCCTCGGCCGCTCCGTCCTCAACATCGCCTCCTCCGGCGCGCAACTGATCGGCCTGGCCGTCGGTGGGGTCGCGGTCGCCGCGCTCGGGCCCGGACAGGCGCTGCTCATCGCGGCGGGAGGTCACGTGCTGGCGGCGGTGATCGTACGGCTGGGGCTGCCTGATCTCGATGGTGTTGCCGGGGAGAAGGGATCGGCGGTGCGCGCCAGCGTGACCGGCGCGGGTGAGCTGCTCGGCGATCCGGTGATCCGCCGGCTGCTGCTCCTCCACTGGTTGCCGGCGGCGTGCGTGGCCGGCGCCGAGGCGCTGCTCGTCGCGTACGCCACCGCGCGCGGCTTCCCGGCCGGGTCGGCGGGCGCGCTGATGGCCGCACTCCCGGTCGGCATGCTGCTCGGCGACCTGATCGTCGGCCGCTGGGTCCGCCCCGCGACCCGCGAACGCCTGACCCGCCCGCTCGTCCTGCTCGCCGGCGGCCCGCTGATCCTGCTCGTCACCGGTATCCCGCTCGCCGTGACCCTCACCGTGCTGGTCGCGTCCGGGGCGGGCGCCGCCTACCAGCTGGGCCTGCAACGCCCCTTGCTGCAGGCCACGCCGGAACTCCGCCGCGGCCAGATGTTCGCCCTGCTCTCCACCGGCCTGATGACCTTGCAGGGGCTCTCTCCGGTCGGCCTGGGCGCGATCGCGCAGCTCAGCACTCCGGGCACCGCCGTCGCCCTGGCCGGCGCCACCACCCTGCTCTGCGTCCTGCTCGTCCCACGCCTCGAGCTGTCCCCCGACCGCCGAGCCCGGTCGGCGAGATGAATCCGCAGATCCGGGCGCACCGGCGGCTCACCCCGGAGCCGCTGCCGGCCGAGCGGCCCACCACCACCTGGGCGGCGTCGCGGCACGGCCGGGAGTACATCGTCCAGCGCGCCGACCCGGCCGGCAGCCCGGACCGGCGACACCCGCTGCCGGCCCGGCCGAGCAGCGTGAACGCGGGCGGTTGCTCGCCCGGTTGCACGGCGCGCCGGCCGCGACGGGGATCACCGGGCAGCGTGCGGGATCAGGCGCCGGAGCGCACTCTCACGGCGTGCGCGCGAATGCATTGGGCGACGGTGCGCAACTGCTCGCGCGGCGGGCGATGGCCGAAAAATAGGAATGACACGATCCGATAGCGATCCACGATGTTGATCACTGTGAATGTATAGGGTCGCCCCAGCGGTGACCAGCCGTCATCGCGTTTCTCCGTACTCATAGGACGGTGAGAAGACGATGCGTGCCCCAGAACGGCAGGCGTTCCGGCTCCGGGCGGTCATCGCCGCCGGTGTCACCTTGGCGATGGCGATCGGCGCGGCCGGCTGCGCGAAGAGCGACCGGGACAGCGGCGGTGACAAGGCAGCCGGCGGCGGGACCTTCGTCTTCGCGGGCGCCGGCGACCCGAAGAACTTCGACCCGATCTTCAACGACGACGGTGAGTCGTTCCGGCCGATCCGGCAGATGTACGACACGCTGATCACCCACAAGCCGGGCACCGCCGACCTGACCGGCGGCCTGGCCGAGAGCTGGTCGAACGACCCGACCGGCCGGATCTGGACGTTCAAGCTGCGCCAGGGGGTCAAGTTCCACGACGGCACCGCGCTGGACGCCACCGCGGTCTGTGCGAACTTCGACCGCTGGTACAACATGAAGGGCGACGCCGCCCAGTCCCAGATGATCTACTACGCGGACGTGTTCGGCGGGTTCGCCGGCAGCCCGGACGCCGTCTACGACAACTGCACGGCGCAGGACGCCGGCACCGCGGTCGTGACGATGAAGAAGTACAAGGGCGCGTTCCCGGGCGCGTTCGCGCTGACCGCGTTCTCGATCGCCAGCCCGGCCGCGATGAAGCAGTACGGTGCCGACACGGTCACGCAGAACGGCGACTCGTTCGCCTACAGCGCGTTCGCCAACGAGCACCCGACCGGTACCGGCGCGTTCACGTTCGGCGGCTGGAACAAGGCGACCAGCGAGATCACCCTGAACCGCAACCCCGACTACTGGGGTGAGAAGGCCAAGGTCGACAAGGTCATCATCAAGGTCATCAAGGACGAGAACACCCGCAAGCAGGAGCTGCGCGCCGGCACCGTGCAGGCGATCGACTTCCCGGCCCCGGCCGACCGCAAGGCGCTCGCCGACGAGGGTTACAGCGTGCTCCCCCGGCCCGCCTTCAACATCCTCTACCTGGGCATCAACCAGAAGAACAACCCCAAACTCAAAGACTTGCGCGTACGGCAGGCAATCGCCTACGCCTTGAACCGCGCTCAACTGGTGCAGACCAAGGGTCCGGGCGGCACCGCGGTCGCCGACCAGTTCCTGCCGGACACCGTGCTGGGGTACGCGCCGGACGTCCAGAAGTACGAGTACAGCGTCGACAAGGCCAAGCAGTTGCTGGCCGACGCCGGCGCGACCGGGCTGACGTTGAACTTCTACTACCCGACCGAGGTGACCCGGCCGTACATGCCGAACCCGCAGGAGATCTTCACCGTGCTGGCCAACGATCTGCAGGCCGCCGGGATCAAGGTCAACGGCGTGCCCCGGCCGTGGAACGGTGGCTTCAAGGACGACGTGCAGCAGTTCGGGAAGCAGGACCTGCACATTCTCGGCTGGACCGGTGACTACAACGACCCGGGCAACTTCGTCGGCACGTTCTTCGGCCGGCCCAAGGTCGAGTTCGGCGACCAGGCGATGACCGACATGTTCACCGCCATCGACAAGGCCGACGCGACCGTCGACCAGAACGCCAAGAAGGCCGCGTTCGAGCAGGTCAACCGGGACATCGCCAGCAAGTGGCTGCCGGCCGTGCCGATCTGGCACGCCCCGCCGGCCCTGGTCACCACGAAGAGTGTCCAGGGTCTGGTGCCGAGCCCGCTGACCGCCGAGACGTTCAACACCGTCGCCATCACCAAGTAGGCGCCGGGCGTCCGCCGCGGCTGGGAGTCCCGGCCGCGGCGGACGCGTACCTGCTGACAGGAGTCCCATGCTCACAGTCGTCCTGCGCCGGCTTTCCCAGTTGAGCGTCACCATGATCGCTCTGATGACGCTCATCTTCTTCTGGCTGCGCAGTCTTCCCGGCGGGCCCGTCGACGCGCTGCTGGGTGAGCGCGCGACCCCGCAGACCCGCGAGACGCTGACCCGGGCACTCGGCTACGACCAGCCGATCTGGGTGCAGTACGGCCGGTTCCTGCGGCACGTGGTGACCGGTGACTTCGGCAATTCGATCCGGACCGGCGAGCCGGTGACCGCCGTGATCAGCCGGGCCTTCCCGGCGACGATCGAGCTGGCCTTCGCCGCGATCGTCATCGCGGTCGGGCTCGGCATCCCGCTGGGCTACCTCGCGGCCCGGTACCGCGGCCGGCTGCTCGACAACGCGACCATCGTCGTCACGCTGATCGGCATCTCGGTCCCGATCTTCTTCCTCGGTTACCTGCTCAAGGACTGGCTGACCCAGGGCGTGCACCTGTTCCCGCCGTCCGGCCGGATCAGCACCGGAACCGACAACACCGACGTGACCGGCCTGTTCGTCCTGGACGGGCTGCTGACCCGCGAGTTCGACGCCTCCGCCGACGCACTCTGGCACCTGATCCTGCCGGCCGTCACGCTGGCGACGATCCCGCTGGCGATCATCGTGCGGATCACCCGGGCCGGCGTTCTGGACGTGCTCGACGAGGACTACATCCGTACGGCGGATGCCAAGGGTTTGCGAAATGCCACCATCCGCAAGCGGCATGTGCTGCGCAACGCGCTGCTGCCGGTCGTCACCACGATCGGCCTGCAGACCGGCGCGCTGCTGGCCGGGGCGGTGCTGACCGAGAAGGTCTACAACTGGGGTGGCCTGGGCACGCTGATCACCGACTCGATCAGCGGCAGCCGGGACTATCCGGTGCTGCAGGCGCTGATCCTGCTGGCCGCTCTCGTCTTCATCGTGGTGAACCTGCTGGTCGACCTCTCCTACGCGGTGATCGACCCGAGGGTGCGTGTCCGGTGAGCGGCGCGGGCGGTATGGCGACGCTGGCCGACCACAAGCGCCGCCGCATCGACGAGCTGACCGCGCGCACGTCCGAGGGCGGCGGGGTCAGCCTGCTGCGCGACGCCGGCCGGCGACTGCTGCGCAATCCCGCCGCGATCGTGGGCGCGGCCCTCATCCTGCTGTTCCTGATCATCGCGATCTTCGCGCCGCTGGTCGCCCCGCACGATCCGGTGCAGCGGTTCCCGGAGCTGACCAGCAAGCTGACCGTCGACTCGATCCCGGGCGCGAGCGCCGGGCATCCGCTCGGCAGCGACCCGCTGGGCCGCGACTTCGCGTCCCGGATGATCTACGGCGCCCGGCAGACCCTGTTCGTCGGGGTCCTGGCCACACTCATCGGCCTGCTGTGCGGGGTGCTGCTCGGCGCGATCGCCGGTGCCGCCGGCGGCTGGGTCGACGTGCTGATCATGCGGGTCACCGACGTGATGCTGGCGCTGCCCAGCCTGCTGCTGGCGATCACCCTGGTCGCGCTGGCCCGCCAGTCGTCGCAGTGGACGGTGATCGTCGCGGTCGCGGTGGTCAACGTGCCGATCTTCGCCCGGCTGCTGCGCGGGTCGATGCTGGCCCAGCGGGAGAGCGATCACGTGCTCGCGGCCCGCGCGCTCGGCGTGCGGCGGCGGCACATCGTGACCCGGCACATGCTGCCGAACTCGCTGACCGCGGTGATCGTGCAGGCCACCCTGACGTTCGCGGTGGCGATCCTGGACGCGGCCGCGCTGTCGTTCCTCGGCCTCGGCGACCCGGACATCAACCGGGCCGAGTGGGGCCTGATGCTCGGCGTCGACGGTGTGCACTACCTCGAGGTCCGGCCGGAACTGGCGTACTACCCGGCCCTCGCGATCATCCTCGTGGCCCTCGGCTTCACGCTGCTCGGCGAGAGCATGCGCGAGGCGCTCGACCCGAAGAACCGGCGGTGAGCTGACATGCCCCTGCTCGACGTACGCGACCTGTCGGTCGTCTTCCAGCGCAAGGGCGCCGAGCCGTTCACCGCGGTGGACGGCGTCGGCTTCACCGTCGAACCCGGCCAGACGGTCGGGCTGGTCGGCGAGTCCGGCTGCGGCAAGTCGGTGACCAGCCTGGCGATCATGGGCCTGCTCCCGTCCCGCGGCAACCGGGTCACCGGCGAGGTGCTCTTCGAGGAGACCGACCTGCTCCGGTTGCGCCCGCAGGACCTGCGGGACCGGCGCGGCCGGGACATCGGCATGATCTTCCAGGACCCGTTGTCCTCGCTCAACCCGGTGATCCCTCTCGGACTGCAGGTGGCCGAGGTCCTCGAACGTCACCAGGGCAAGACCCGGCAGGCCGCGCTGCGCCAGGCCCGGGAACTGCTCGACGCGGTCGGCATCCCCGACCCGAACCGGCGGCTCAAGGAATTCCCGCACCAGCTCTCCGGCGGCATGCGGCAGCGGGCGCTGATCGCCATCGCGCTGGCCTGCAGACCCCGGCTGCTGATCGCCGACGAGCCGACCACAGCGCTGGACGTGACCATCCAGGCGCAGATCCTGGCCCTGCTCAAGGACCTGGTCGACCGGTCCGGCACAGCGCTCGTGATGATCACTCACGATCTGGGGGTGGTGGCCGGGCTCTGCGACACGGTCAACGTCCTCTACGCCGGCAAGGTGGTCGAACGGGCCGTGCGTCACGACCTGTTCGCCGACCCGCGGCACCCGTACACGCACGGGCTGCTGAGTTCCGTGCCTCGCCTCGACGTCGACCGCGGCGGGCGCCTGCACCAGATCCGCGGCTCGGTCAGCGACAACATTCCCTGGTCAGAGGGGTGCGCGTTCGCCCCGCGCTGCGACCGGGTGATCGACGACTGCGTCGGCGCGACGATCCCGCTCACCCCCACGCGGCGGCGCGACGGGGCGCTGCGGTGCACGAATCCCGTACCGCTGGAGGTGCCCGCGTGACCGAGCAACCGAGCAACCGTCCATCCGGCGCCGGCACGGCCGGCCCGGGGCACCCGGTGGGCAGTGCCCTGGTCGAGATCGACGACCTCAAGGTCCATTTTCCGATCAAGAGCGGACTTCTCTTCGACCGTACGATCGGGTACGTCTACGCCGTCGACGGCGTCTCGCTGAGCATCCGGCGCGGCGAGACCTACGGCCTGGTCGGTGAGTCCGGCTGCGGCAAGTCGACGCTCGGCCGCGGCCTGCTGCGCCTCGTCGAGCCGACCAACGGAAAGATCATCTTCGACGGTACGGACGTCCGGGCGCTCAAGGGCGAACAGATGCGCCTTTTCCGCCGCCGCATCCAGATGGTCTTCCAGGACCCGATGTCGAGCCTCGACCCCCGCCAAACCGTGGAGTCCCTGCTCGTCGAAGGACTCAAGGCGCACGACATGCACAAGAACAGGACTGACGTACGGACTCGGCTGCGCACCACGCTCGACTCCGTCGGCCTGCCGTCGTCGACGCTCGGCAAGTACCCGCACGAATTCTCGGGCGGCCAGCGCCAGCGCATCGGCATCGCCCGCGCCCTGATCCTCGGCCCGGAACTGATCGTGGCCGACGAGCCGGTGTCGGCCCTCGACGTGTCGATCCAGGCGCAGGTCGTGAACCTGCTCGGCGACCTGCAGGACTCGCTCGGCCTGACCTACCTGGTCATCGCGCACGACCTGGCCGTCGTCCGGCACATCTCCGACACGATCGGCGTGATGTACCTGGGCGCGCTGGTCGAGGAGGCCGACGGCGACCGGCTGTACGAGCGGCCGCTGCACCCGTACACCCGGGCACTGCTGTCGGCAGTGCCGATCCCCGACCCGTACACCGAGGACCGCCGCGAACGGATCCTGCTCACCGGTGACCTGCCGTCGCCGGCGAACCCGCCGAGCGGCTGCCGGTTCCGTACCCGATGCCCCTGGTCCCAGGATCGCTGCGCGTCGGAACGCCCGGAGTTGCGCGTCTTCGACGACTCGGGGCAGCGGGTGGCGTGCCACTTCGCCGCCGAGATCCTCAGCGGCGAACTGAAGATGCACGAAGTCCGCACCGAACTGGTCCGGCCGGGCGGGGACACCCCGCCCGACATCGGCGCCGGCCTGATCCAGAGCGCCACCGACCTGCCCTGACCCGCCCACCGCATCCGACCGAAGTCCGCTCCGGACCGTTCCGGTCAACCACATCTCACCTCCCCTCGCGCTCCACCGCCCCGCAGCTCGGCCGGCACCTCGCACACCACCGGCGCGACCGCCACGGCCCGCCCTGGGCGCGGATCGCGCCTCACCAACGACACCCAGCCCGGCCCACCGCCCCCGCCGGGTCCGGCCGCGGTGCCCTGCGGAGCGCGGTGGTCGCGGCCTGTGCGGCCGGCCCGCAACAGTCGCGGCTCGCGCGGCACTCGCGGGCGAGGCACAGCGGCCCCGGGCGGCGCCGGGCCGCGGGCGACGCACAGCGGTCAGGGCGCAGAACCACGCGCGACGCCGGGCGGTGACGGGCGGCACAGAGCGGTCAGGGCGCAGAACCACGCGCGACGCCGGGCGGTGACGGGCGGCACAGAGCGGTCAGGGCGCAGGGCCGCGCGCGACGGCGGGCGGTGACGGGCGGCCCGGCGCGGCCCGGCGGGCGCGGGCGCTCGGTGAACGGTGAACGGTGAACGGTGAACGGTGAACGGTGTGAATCGGGCCGGTCTCGGCGAGGCGCCGGTGTGGTGACATCGGGAAGATCGTCGGGCCGCCTAGGGTGGGCGATGCTATGACGATGCCGGATCAGAGCGCCGCCGAGGCGACCGAAACCCGACCCTGCGCCCACTGCGGGCGTCCCGTGCCGCAGCGCAACTCCGCGGGCCGGCCGTTCCGGTACTGCCGGGACAACGACGGCGAGTGCCAGCGCGCCTCCCGCAACGTGCGGATGCGGCACCGTTCGTCGCCCGGCCTGGCCGGTTCGGTCGCCCGCACCTGGGAGGTCGTCGACCGCCTGGACCAGATGGTCGGCACGCTGACCGAGGCCCTGCATTCGGAGATGTCCCCGGCCGGCGTCGAGCGGCAGGTCGCCGAGGTCCGCGCCGAGACGTCGTCGGCGGTTGCCGCCGCGCACGCCGAGCGGGACGACGCGCGCCGCGACGCTGAGCAGGCCGCCACGGCGACCGCGGCGGCGCAGCAGGTCGCGGCGGCCGCGACCGCCGAACGTGACGAGTCCCGGCAGCGGGCGGCCGAGGCTACGCGGGCCGCCGAGGAGGCCGGCAAGCGCGAGCAGCAGGCGATCACGGCACGCGACGAGGCGGTGAAGGCCGCCACGGCCGCGGCCGCCCTGCGCGAACGCGCCGAGACCGAACGCGACGCCGCCGCCGAGGATCTGACTGCCGTGCGGCGTGAGCTGCAGGAGACCAAGGTCCAGCGGGACACGGCGGAACGCGATCTCGCGGCTGCCCTGAAGGACCACAACGATTTCCGGCGTACGGCGGAGCAGGCGGCCCTGCGAGCCGAGGAGTCGTTGACCGCCGCCCGCGCGGACACCGCCACCGCCCGGGAAGCCGCCGAGCAGTCCGACCGTCGCGCGAAGGCCGCCGAGCAGGCGACCGCCGAGTCCGCCGCGCGTGCCGAGCAGGCCGCCGCCGAGGTGACCGCGGTGCGGTGGGAACTGGCCACGGTGGTGTCGGAGCGGGACGAGTTGCGACGCACGGCCGGGGATCTCGACCGTACGCGCAAAGATCTCGAACGTGCCGCCGAGGACCGCGCCGACCTGGAGCGCCGTCTCGCCGCCGCCCGGGCCGATGCGGACGCCGCGCACCAGCGGGTGGCCCAGCTCACCGGCCAGGTCAGTGACCTGGCGTCGGCCCTGGCCACGCTCGGCGCCGGTCGCCCGCCCGCGGGACCGTCCTCGCCCGCTCCGGTGCAGGCCTCACCCACCGATCACTGATCACTGTTGCGCAACAAGTTGATCACCGTTGGGACGGGCCGGCGGGTGATGAACGCCCGAGTGACCGACATCGCACCACGCGTAGATGTGTTAAACAACCATAAACTGGACCAAGGTCCACTTCACGAGCGTTCAAATTGGGGTGTAGGTTGGCACGCCGGTTACGCTCGTAGCGTTACAACGCCTTTACCGGGCGGGTAAAAGACCGATAGAACACTCGGCGGCCGCAGGAATCCGGCGACCGTCCCTTTCGTTACACCAACGAGAGCAGCACCACGAGCGAGGGGAAGCCGATCATGGGCGAACGCATGCTGCGCGGCAGCCGTCTAGGCGCAGTCAGCTACGAGTCCGACCGTAACACCGAGCTGGCGCCCCGACAGACCCGTGAGTACCTGTGCGTCAAGGGTCACCAGTTCGAGGTTCCGTTCGCTGTCGACGCCGAGGTGCCGACCACCTGGGAGTGCAAGTTCGACGGCAGCGTGGCCCGGCTGGTCGACGGCAGCGAGCCGGAGCAGAAGAAGGCGAAGCCGCCACGCACCCACTGGGACATGCTCCTGGAGCGGCGTTCGATCGCTGAGCTGGAAGACATCCTCAACGAGCGTCTCCAGGAAGTTCGCACCCGCCGCGGCCGCTGACCCCGTCACCGCCGCAGGCCGACACCAAGGCACACGAAGGGCCGCCCCCGGGAGGGGCGGCCCTTCGTCGTCCCCGGCCCGCCCCGCCACCGCCGGCTGGTGTCCGGCTGGTTCTCGTGGGTGTCGTTCGGGTGCCGAACGACACCCACGAGAACCGGCCTGGAGGGCGGACCGCGCCGCTTCCGATCGTCCGCGATGTGGACGGACATCCCGCCAGATGAGCGGGTCCCGCCCGGTCGGCGATCAAAGCCGCATCGAGCACCGCATGACAGCGCTGGTATCCAGCCGAACCGGCCCGGCTGAGCGCCAGGGTCGGGACAACGCGCGGACAACAGCGCTGAGGTCCAGCCGAACCCACCCGGCTGGACCTCAGCGTCATGACAACGCCCGGACAACAGCGCTCAGGACCAGCCGAAGCCCCGCCGGCTGGCGGCGGCAGGAGCAACCGCGATGGCCGCGAGCGGCTCCGGAGGCGAGCGCCTGGCAGGCGAGCGCCGCCGGGTGCTGGACCTCACCCTCAAGGGCGGTCGCCAGGCCCGGTGGCGGCAATGAGCGGGTGGGGCTAGCGGACGATCTCGCCCTCGATGGCGGCGGCGGGCTCACGCCGGACCGGCGGCTCGTCGGCGACCGAGGAGTTGACCACCGTCGGGTCGTCGACGCGGACGCGGACCTTGCGCGGGCCGAACAGGTCGCCGGTGACGCCGCCGCCGAGGCGACGGGTCGCGAAGCGCTCGACACCACCCCGGGCCAGGCCGCGCCCCGGGGGCAGCAGCAGGAGCAGGCCGGCGACGCCGGTGACGAAGCCGGGCAGGGCCAGCAGCAGCGCCCCGCCGAGGCCGACGAGCGAGTTGGTCACCTCGGCACCGGGCGGGCGACCGGCCGCGGCAGCCTGCTGGAAGGCACGCCAGCCCCGGATGCCCTCGCGCCGCAGCAGCGAGAAGCCGGCCAGGGTGATCGCGGCGAGCAGGAGGAACGCCCAGCCTGCCCCGATCAGGTGCGCCACCGCGACGAACGCCGAGATCTCGGCGACCGCGAGCAGCGGGAAGACGAAGGGAAGGTATGCCATTCGGCTACGGCGCATGGAGAGCCTCCGATTTCTTGCGAACACCACCAGCATGACACTCGAACCTGCGTCCTACCTGTGCGCCTGCTGAGGCGGCTGTCACTCCGGGCGCGACCCGCAGAACGCCACGAACCTCGTGCGGTCACGCACCGGCGTGATCGGCGGGCGTGCAGCGAGGACGCGTGAGTCCCCGCTGCACGCCCGCTCGCCGATCAGCTGCGGCCGAGCATCTCTGCGGTCAGAACGGTGCCGCCCAGCCCCCAGCCGCCTTCAGCGACCTCGTCGACCAGGACGAGTGTGGTGGCGCGGGCGCGTTCGCCGTACACGTCGGCGTAGGCGTCGGTGACGGCGTCGATGAGCTTCTTCTTCGACTCCGGGGTCAGGGTGTCGGCGGGAACCTTCAGGTTGGCGAACGGCATGACAGGTGTTCCTTCCCAGTGGGATGACGCGACTCACGAATCGATAATGACGATATGCCTTCGACGTATCATCGATACGGCAAAGGTAGCAGACGCCCGCGATCACCGCTAGCGTTGTGACGTAGCATTGATTCATGAGCGATTCGTCCCGCCGTCAGCGCGGTCCCGCCGGCCCGGCCAATGACGCCCCCGTCCGGGCGGCGCTGCTCGCCGCCGCCGAACGGCAGCTCGCCGCGTCCGCGGACGGCGACATCGCCACCCGCGCGGTGGCCGACGAGGCGGGTGTCACCCAGCCCGTGCTCTACCGGATCTTCGGCGACAAACGGGGCCTGCTCGACGCCGTCGCCGACACCGGCCTGGAGCGCTACGCACAACGGAAGACCGAACTCGAGGTCACCGACGACCCGGTTGCCGACCTGTACGCCGGCTGGGACGACCACATGGCTTTCGCGGCCGGCAATCCGGCGCTCTACCGCCTGATGTTCGCGCCCCGCCCGCAGTCGGCCGCGACGACCTATCAACGCATCCTGCAGCTGCTGGAGGCCACCCTGTTGCGCTGTGCCGCTGCCGGCGCTCTGACGACGACTCCGCGGCTGGCCGCCCAGCTGATCCTGCCCGCGAACATCGGCGTCGCCCTCGGCCGTCTCGCCCAGCCCGAGCTGTTCGACGACCCCACGCTGTCGCACCGGGCCCGCGACGCGGTTTTCTCCGCCGTCCTCACCGACCCGGCCGAGCCGAGCGGGCCGGACCCGGTCCGCGCCGCCGCCCGCCAGCTGCGCTCCCAGCTGACCCTCACCGGCACCGACCGCCTGGAACCGGTCGAGACCGCCCTGCTGGACCGCTGGCTCAGCCGCCTCGACCCACCGGACCCGGCTCAGTGACCGGCCGCGGAGAACACGTAGGCCGGGCCCACCCGGACCCGGCCTACGCAACAAACGACTTATGCACCTGCCGGCCTCACGGCCAGGTCTGCTCCTGCTTCGGCTTGCGACCGACCGCCTTGAGCAGCGACTCCTTACGAGCCTGAGCACCCCACACGGTCACCCGCAGCAGCTGCTCCTTGAAGATGTTGCCGCTCATCTTGCTGACCCCGTGCTCACGCTCGGTGAACGTGATCGGCACCTCGACCAGCCGGAACCCGCCCCGGTAGGCCCGCCAGGCCAGCTCCACCTGGAACGAGTACCCCGTCGACGCGACGGACGCCACGTCGATCGAGTCGAGGACGGTCATCCGGTACGCCCGGTAGCCGCCGGTCGCGTCCCGGAACGGCATGCCCAGCGCCATCCGGATGTAGATGTTGCCGCCGCGCGAGAGCAGCAGCCGGCGCATCGGCCAGTTGTGCACGCTGCCGCCCGGGATGTACCGGGTGCCGAGCACCGCGTCGGCCGACCCGAGCGCGTCGAGCAGCTTCGGCAGCTCCTCGGGCGCGTGCGAGCCGTCGGCGTCCATTTCGACGACCGCGTCGTAGCCCTTGTCCTTGGCCCAGGCGAAACCGGCCTTGTACGCCGCGCCGAGCCCCTCCTTGCCCTGCCGGTGCAGGACGAAGATGTGGTCGTCAGCGAGCGCGAGCTCGTCCGCGATCGCGCCGGTGCCGTCTGGCGAGTTGTCGTCGGCGACCAGGATGTCGACATCCGGCACCGCCTGGCGCACTCGCCCGGTGATGAGACGGACGTTGTCCGCCTCGTTGTAGGTGGGGATGATCACGAGGACCCGACCCACTCCCGGGTAGCCTTCCGCCTCGCTCAACGTTCCTCCACGATCTCGTCGCCCCCGTTGCTGTCGATTACCCTCCGGCGACGCAGCGGAACGGCGCCGACCAGGGCGATCACGGCCAAGCCCACCGCGATCGCCTCGGGCCAGATGCCCGAACGAGTCGCTAGCGTACGCGTTGCCCCGGTAGCCATTTCATGCACCACCACCCCTGCGGTGTTGAACGCGGTCGCGCCGTGCACGCCGCCGCTGGTATCCACGAACGCCGACACCCCGACGGTCGACACCATCAGCGAGTCCAGCCCGTGCTCGACGGCCCGCAGACGCACCATGGCCAGCTGCTGGCGGGCCTCGCCCTCGTCGAACGTGGCGTTGTTCGTCTGGACGGTGAGGATCTGGGCGCCCTTCGCCACGGTGTCACGGACGATGCCGTCGTAGGCCACCTCGAAACAGATCACGTCGCCGAGGGTCAGCGGGCCGGTGTCGATCACGCCGGCGTGGTCCCCGGCGAGCATGTTGCGGACCAGGTCCACCTTGTCGGTGACGAGCCGGGCGATCGGGCGCAACGGCATGTACTCGGCGAACGGGACCGGGTGCTGCTTGATGTAGGTCTGGGTCAGGTCAGGCCCGGTGACCGGCATCCAGAGCAGGCCGGCGTTCTTGATGTCGCCGGGGTTGTCGGTGCGCAGCACGGCCCCGACCAGGATCGGGACGCCGATCTCCCGGGCGGCCGTGGAGATCTCGTCGGCGGCGTCCTGGTTGCGCAGCGGGTCGATGTCGCTGGAGTTCTCCGGCCAGATCACCAGGTCCGGCCGGGGCTGTTCACCGGCGGTCACGGCGGCGGCGAGCCGCCGGGTGGCGGTGACGTGGTTGTCCAGCACGGCGCGCCGCTGGGCGTTGAAGTCCAGGCCGAGCCGCGGCACGTTGCCCTGCACGATCGCGACCGTGTAGCTCGGGCCGCCCGGGGCGGTCAGCGGCACGGCGGCCGGGGCGCCGATCAGCACCGCGGTGGTCGCGGCGAACCCGGCGACCGGCAGCAGCGCCGGGCGTCTCCAGGTGCGCCAGGCCAGGGCGACCAGGGCGCCTCCGGTGGCGGCGACCGCGAACGTGACCAGGGGTGCGCCGCCCCAGGCGGCCAGGCGCAGCGCGGGGGCGTCGCCCTGGCTGAATGCGAGCCGGCCCCACGGGAAGCCACCGAACGGCGCCCGGTCGCGCAGCGCCTCGTCGGCGACCCAGAGCACCCCGGTCAGCAGGGGCCACAGCGCCCGGCGCCGGTCGGCCAGCGGGGACAGCCACGCGCCGGCCAGCCCGGCCAGGCCGATCACGGCCGCCTCGGCGGTCGACAGCAGCGCCCAGGGCAGCCAGCCGGCGGCGATCCGGGTCCACTCCAGCAGCGGGTAGAACAGGACGACACCGGCGAGGAAGCCGAGCCCGAGGCCGGCCCGCGGGCGCCGCCGGTGGGTGGCCGCCGTGAGCAGCGCGACGCCGACCGGGGCGAGCCACCACACGTCATACGGCGGGAGGGCCAGCAGCAGTGCCACGCCCGCGGCGACGGCGAGGGCCGCGGCCACCGGCAGCCGCAGCGGGGCGGGCCCGGGCGGTGGCGGGGTGGCGGGACCCGGCTCGGCCAGCTCCGGGGGCGGCATCGTCATTTCCACGCCAGGCAGGCTACCTGCCTGGCGTGGGCGTTCCGGTGGAACTGTCGGCCGCAATCTCGTACCGGCCGGGTGAGAGGCGGCTGAGAACTGGCAGAGGGGCGCGGCGTCCAGCGGCCGCGCCCCTCGGGGTGCTTCTCGTCCCTCACGCCCTTCACGGCCGGTTGCCGGACGGCGTCGCGCTGACCTTCGGACCGACGCGTCACGGGCTGGCTGCCCGCGCCGTGCCGTTGTCTACTGGCCAGGCTCGGCTCGTCCCGGCTTCCGGTGGTGCGACCCGGTCCGCGCCGCCCGCGCACCCTGACCCCCTGGACCTGGCTGAACGCGCGACCCCTGCGGGAACGGCACTGCGGCCAGTGGGTTAGGGAACGAAGCGGATCACAGTCGCTTGCCGTGAAACAGGACCTGAAGACGGTACGTCCGGACGGGGGCGGTCTGTCAACACCGGGGTTGCCGCTCCCGGCGTGTCGCCTCCTCCGGCGTGTCCGAAAATGTACTCTATCGATCCCGTCCGGCGGTGAGCAGGGTGCCGGTCAGCGCCGCCGCCACGGCAGGGTGATCGACGGCCAGCAATCCCGCCGCGGCCAGCACATACGCACTGTCGACGACGGTCCGCGCGCGGTCCGGCAGCGCCCAGCCACCGGCCGTGTCGCCCAGCACCGCGCGCAGCACGTGCTCGCCACCGCCGTGCCGCAGCACCCCCCCGGATCCGATGACCAGGCGCACGTCGCGCAGGTCACGACCACCCGTGCGGGGTAGTCCGGGTCCGGCCGAGTGACCCCGCGCGTGCCGGCGCAGCGCGATCTGCGCGGCGGTCGCGGCCAGTTCCCGCTCCGATACCGGGTCTGCCAACTTCTCCACGATCGCGGCGTCCCGGGTCGACGGCGCGCCGACGGCCACCCCCAGGTCACCCTCGACGGTCCGGGAGCGCCACAGTGTGCCGGCCACGTCGCGGCGCGGGCCGGTGGACAGTTCCGCGTCCGGGACCAGCGCCGAGTAGACGTCGGTGGTCGCCCCGCCCACGTCGACGACCAGGACCCCGAACCCGGCCCGGTCGGCGAGCAGCTCCACCCCGGCCAGCACGGCGTCCGGGGTGGCGGAGCGCACCAGCGCGGCGAATCGGGGGCCCTTCGACAGGCGCTTGCCGCCGATCACGTGCCGCAGGAACACCTCGCGGATCGCCGCGCGCGCCGGCCGCGGGTCCAGCACGCCGATCCGGGGCAGCACGTTGCCGGTCACCGTCACCGGCACCCCGCGCGAGGTCAGAAGATCACGAGCTTCCTCCCGTACGTCGTGATTGCCGGCCAGTACCACCGGAATGCGCAACCGGGCGGCGGCCAGGCGCCGCGCGTTGTGCAGCAGCACCTCCGCGTCACCGCCGTCGGTGCCGCCGACCAGCAGCACCACGTCGGGGCGGGCGGCCCGCAGCGCGGTGACGGCCGCACCGGTCAGCGGCCCGGACGCGACGTGCACGACCTGCGCGCCCGCGGAGAGCCCGACGCGGTGGCCGGCCTCGGCCGTCACCAGGCTCTCGTAGCCGACGACGGCCAGCCGCAGCCCGCCGCCGGCCGACGAGCAGACGTAGAGCGGCGCGCCGGCGCCGTCCACCGCGGCGACGGCGGCGTTCAGCCCGTCCAGGACGTCCGTTCCGGAGGTGGTCGGCACCTCGGCCCGGCTGACCAGTTCCGCGCCGCTCAGATCGATCTTGGCGGCTTTCGTGTACGTCGACCCGACGTCGACGCAGACCACTTCCGGCACCCCACTCATGGTCGTTCCGCCGCTGGACTGGTGCGGCTCGCGTTCACGCCTTGGCCGGCACGACGACCGTGCCCACCGCGGTCACCGCCACGATCGGCTCGTCGAGCACCGCCGCCGCGGACCCGCCCGTGCCCCGGCAGACGACCGTGGAGGTGAACTCGATCCGCCGGCTGCGCGTGCCCATGTGCACCACCGTGGCGGTGATCTCCAGGACGTCGCCGGCCTGCACGGGCGCCTTGAACTGCACGTCGTCGTAGGAGGCGAACAACCCCTCGTCGCCGTCCAGCTGGATGCAGACCTCGGTGGCGACGTCGCCGAACAGCCCGAGCGAGTACGCCCCGTCGACCAGGTTGCCCGCGTAGTGCGCGTGCGAGTAGGGGACGTAGCGCCGATGCCGGACAGTGATCATGATGTGCTCCCCGTCAACGCGTGGACCAGGTAGGAGGCGACCTCACGGGGCGTGGTGCCGCGGCTGAAGATCCGGTCGACGCCGAGCTCACCGGTCATCAACTCGTCGAAGCGCGGCCCGCCGACGATCAGCAGCGGACGTTTACCGGCCGGCAGCGCCTCCCGGAACGCCGCCGACATCGCCTTGGTGTTGTGCAGGTGCGCGTCACGCTGGGTGACCACCTGGGAGACCAGGACCGCGTCGGCCTTCTTCTCCCGGGCCGTCTCGACCAGGTCGGGCACGGACACCTGCGCGCCCATGTTCGTCACCGACAGCTCGGAGTAGTACTCCAGGCCCTTCTCGCCGGCGATGCCCTTGAGGTTGAGGATCGCGTCGATGCCGACCGTGTGCGCGTCGGTGCCGATGCACGCCCCGACCACGTTGAGCCGCCGCCGCAGCCGCCGCTTGATCGCGGCGTTGACCTCCTTGGCGCTGAGCAGCGGGTAGTCGCGCTCGACGACCTGCACCTGCTCGGTGTCGACGAGGTGGCCGACCTTGCCGTAGACGACGAAGAACGTGAACCCGTCGCCCATCTGCTTGGCGTGCACGAGCATCGCCGGGTCCATGCCCATCTTGGCGGCCAGTTGCAGCGCGGCACCCTCGGCCCGTTTGTCGTGCGGGATCGGCAGGGTGAAGGAGAGCTGCACCATGCCGTCGCCGGTGGTGTCCCCGTAGGGCCGGATGATGCTCACTCCAGGGCCTCCGTGACCGGGTTGTAGTAGTCGGCCTCCTGCTCGGCCACACCGTCGAGGCCCTTGCCGCGGTCGGCGGGACGCTTCATCAGGCCGAACGTGCCGTCGGCGATGGCGTCCATCAGCGTGTCGTCGACGATGCGTTCCAGCAGGTCGATGGCCTCGCCGAGCACCTGGTTCGCGCGGCCGCGGATGAACGGGCCGGGCACGAAGTCCTCGTGCAGGTTGCCGGCGCCGTTGAGCACGTACTTCACGTTCTGCAGGGCGATGTCGCGGTCGGAGAGCCACGGCGTCACCACGGCCTCGGTCATCATGCCGACCAGCAGGATGCCCTGGCCGGTCAGCGCGCCGGCGAGGTTGAAGAAGCCGTCGAGCAGGTTGCCCCGGAAGACGTCACCGGTCATGTGCTTGGTGGGCGGCATCCACTTCAGCGGCGCATCGGGGAACAGCTCGCGGGCGAGCAGCGCATGCGCCAGTTCGAGGCGGAACGAGTCGGGCAGATCCGGATTTATCTCGAACGCGTGTCCCAGCCCGAGCTGCCAGTCCTCCAGCCCGGCCTCGTGCGCGAAGAACTCGTTGAGCAGCTGAGAGACGGTCACCGTATGAGCGGCTTCGACCGCGTCCGCCGTGGTCAGGTAGTTGTCCTCGCCGGTGTTGATGATGATCCCGGCGCGGGCGTGGACCTGACGCGAGAACCTCTGGTCGACAAATGTCCGGATAGGGTTGATATCTCGGAACAAAATGCCGTACATCGAGTCGTTCAGCATCATGTCCAGGCGTTCCATACCCGCCAGCGCGGCGATCTCCGGCATGCACAGACCGGACGCATAGTTGGTCAGACGGATGTATCGACCGAGTTCGCGGGAAGTCACGTCCAACGCCGCCCGCATCAATCGGAAGTTCTCCTGCGTGGCGTAGGTGCCCGCGAACCCCTCCCGGGTCGCGCCCTCGGGCACGTAGTCCAGCAGCGACTGCCCCGTCGACCGGATCACCGCGATGACGTCCGCGCCCGCCCGCGCCGCCGCCTGCGCCTGCGGGATGTCCTCGTAGATGTCCCCCGTGGCGACGATCAAGTAGATCCACGGACGTTGCGCCGGGTCGCCGTACCGCCGAATCAGTTTTTGTCTTTCGGCTCTTCGCCGATCGACGATCCTGAGCCCTCCGGCGGCGGCCTTCTTCGCCTGCCGCCGGGCCGCGGCGACATCCGCTTTCTTGTCCGGTACGTCGAATCGCACCGACCCGGCCGCGGCTTTCTGCGCGAGCACGGTGAGGTCCTCGACCCCCGTCGCCAGGGCGGCGTGGAACACCGGCACCGCCACCCCGTGACCGAGGCCGACGTCCGCACGCACGGCGTCGACCAGGCGGTTCACCCAGGGGATGCCGTCGGAGTCGGCGCCGTGCACCCCGGCCAGGCGCAGCACCGCCCGCTCCACCGACACGGTGGTGTGCGACCGCGCGAGGTCGACGACGGGCTGCCCGGCCTTCGCCGCGAGCGCCCGCGCCCGCGCGACGATGCGCGGGTCAAGATCCAGCTTCCCGGCCAACGTCAGTTGTCTCCTAGTTCTCGTAGATGGTGTCGCCGTGCAGCACCGTGCGCCGGCAGACCGGCCGCTCGGGCACCACGCCGTCGATGTCGGGCAGCAGCGCGGGCAGGCCCTCGACCACGCCACCGGGGGTGTCCCAGGCCGCGAACGTCGCCGACGCGCCGGGCGCGAGCACCCCGACGCGGCTGACGCCGGCCGCCCGCCAGCCACCGCGGCTGCCGGCCGCGAACGCCGCGCGCACCTTCATCCGGTAGACCGGGTTACGCGGCGCGGCGGCGGCCACGACCATCGCCCACGGGTCGAGCGCGGTCACCGGCGAGTCCGAACCGAAGGCCAAGGCCACCCCGGTCGCGTGCATCGCCCCGATCGGGTTGCTGGCCAGGGCCCGGTCGACGCCGAGGCGCTGGGCGTACATCCGGTCGTTGCCGCCCCACAGCGCGTCGAAGACCGGCTGCACCGAAGCGATCACGCCGAACTCGACCATCCGGGCGATCATCGCCTTGTCGATCAGCTCGACGTGCTCGATCCGGTGGTTGCCCTCGCGCAGCTGGTCGACACCGACCTGCTTGGCCGCGATCGCGAACCCGTCCAGGACGGTGTCGATCGCGGCGTCACCGATCGCGTGGAAGCCGCCCTGGAAACCGACCCGGATGCAGTCGAGCAGGTGCGCGCCGACCTGCTCGGCGGTCAGGAACGCCTCGCCGCAGCCGTGCTCACCGTCGTGGTACGCCGAGCGCAGCGACGCCGTCCGCGGCCCGAGCGCACCGTCGGCGTAGAGGTCGCCGGCCGCACCGGTCGCGCCCAGCTCCCGCGCCTTCTCGGCGCCGCCCAGCTCACCCCAGTAGCCGAAGACCTGCGGAAACCCCTGCGCCGACAAGGCCAGCACCGACTGGAAGTCGGCCTCGCTCGACGTGCCGGGACCGCCGCACTCGTGGACCGCGGCGATCCCCATCGACGCGGCGCGCGACAGTGCGGTCCGCTGCGCCGCGGTGCGCTGCGCGGGGGTCAGGGCGCCGAGCGCGACCGCCCGTACCGCGTGATGGGCCTGCTGCCGGACCCAGCCGGACGGGTGATAGCCCTCCACCCCCTCGGCCTCCGGCAGCAGCGACGAGCTGACCAGCGCGGAATGCACCGAGGCCTGCGAGAGATACACCTTGCGGCCCTCGGCGGCCCGGTCCAGCTCGGCCGCGGTCGGCGGGGTCTGCTCGGTCCAGGCCGACTCGTCCCAGCCGTGCCCGTGCACCACCCCGTCGGCCGGGCGGGTCCGCGCGAACGCGGCCACCGCGTCCAGCACCTCGCCGGCCGACGCGGCACCGGACAGATCCAGGCCGTCGAAGGCCAGACCGGTGTCGGTGGCGTGCAGGTGCGCGTCGACGAACGCCGGGGTGACCAGCGCGCCCTGCAGGTCGACGGTGCGGTCGGCGGCCGGGACGTCAGCGATGTCACCCAGCCACTCGATGGTGCCGCCCCGCACCACCATCGCGGTGGCGCGCGGCTCGGCAGCGGAGTAGAAGCGACCGTTGGTGTAACGGACCACGGGAATCGTCATGCGGATCAGTCTCCCGCGATCCGCTTCTCGAACAAGGCTCGCACCGCGGGCGTGGTCCGCAGCAGGTCGACCGCGAAATCCGCGTGCCCCGGCACGTAACCGTTGCCGACCAGCATGGTCACGTCGGCGGCCAGGCCCTCGGCGCCGAGCGCGGCCGCGGAGAAACTGGTCGCCATCGAGAAGAAGATCACGGTGCCCTTCTCCGCGGTCGCCAGGATCGCGCCGTGCTCGCAGCCGGGCACGTCGACGCAGACGACCGTGATGTCCGCTCCCCCGGCCTTCTGTGCGACTTCGACCGGATTGCGGGCGTCGGCAATCGCGATCTCGTCGGCGACCCCGGCCTGCGCCAGCGCGTCGCGCTCCGCTTCGGAGACGACGATCGCTGTGGTACGGGCACCCGCGCGCTTCGCCGCCGCCAGGCTCAGTGATCCGCTCTTGCCGGCGCCGCCCAGCACGAGCACGGCCGGTTCCCGATAGTTGCGGACGACCCGGTCGACCAGCGCGGGCGCCCCGCACACGTCGTAGACGGCCAGCGCCAGCTCAGCGGGCAGATCGTCCGGCAGCACCCCGACGATCGAGCGGCCGAACAGAATCGCCGTCCCGTCCGCCGGCACCTGCTCGGACCGCCCGTCCCAGTTCGCCAGCCCGTCGGTGATCCTCAGGGGCGTCAGGGTCAGTGACACCAGGGTCGCGACCCGATCGCCCTGCTTCACCGGCAGCGGCGACTCCGGCCCGACCTCCTCGACCACGCCGATCAGCATCCCGCCGGAGCCGGTCACCGGGTTGTGCATCTTGCCGCGCGTCCCGACGATCTCCAGCACCTCGGCGCGGATCTTCGCACCGTCTCCGCCATGTTTCTGCGCGAGCTGACGAAAGCTGGCAGCGTCGAGGTTGAGCCGCTGCACGCGGATGCGCACCTCGTCCGGGCCGATCTCCGGGCTCGCGTCCAGGCGCCACGCGGCCTGGGGCAGCACCCCCGCCGGTTCGATCACCCGGTGCAGACCCACTGATCCCGCCATCAACAGCTCCCTCACGTTAAACCCTTGCCCACAGGTGCCGCTACACCGTAAATCTTCCGTAGCCCGGGTTTCTAGACCGAAGATTCTCCAGTACGTTAGTGCACCTACTGAGCTAGCTTCAAAATCTTGAACTTCAGTTTTGGGAGGGCACGGTGTCGTCCGAACAGCCTTACGAGTACCAGCGGCGCGAGCTGGTCGAGCCCGATTGGACCCGGTTCCCCGGCTGGCGTGACGTCACCGCTGCTCAGTGGCAGTCCGCCCAGTGGCAGCGCGTCAACTGCGTGAAGAACGTGAAGCAGCTGCGGGCCGTGCTCGGCGACCTCGTCGACGAGTCGTTCTACACCGACCTGGAAGCCGACCAGGAGCGCCTGGCCACCATGTCGATGCTGCTCCCGCCGCAGATGGTCAACACGATGGTGCCGCACGAGGTGCCCGACACGGCGTCGTTCTACGCGGATCCGGTGCGCCGCTACATGCTGCCGGTCGCCACCGACCGTCACCTCGACTGGCCCTCGCACCCGAACGCGAGCCGCGACTCCCTGCACGAACACGACATGTGGGTCGCCGAAGGCCTCACCCACCGTTACCCGACGAAGGTGCTGGCCGAGCTGCTGTCGACCTGCCCGCAGTACTGCGGGCACTGCACCCGGATGGACCTGGTCGGCAACAGCACGCCCACGGTCCCCAAGCTGAAGCTGATCCAGAAGCCCGTCGATCGGTACGCCGCCCACCTCGACTACCTGAAAGCCCATCCCGGCGTACGGGACGTGGTCGTCTCCGGCGGCGACGTCGCCAACGTGCCGTGGAAGCAGCTCGAGGCGTACCTGATGGGTCTGCTCTCCGTCCCCACCGTCCGCGACGTGCGCCTGGCCACGAAAGCACTCATGGGCCTGCCCCAGCACTGGCTGCAGGACGACGTGGTCGAAGGCATGCACCGGGTCGCCGTCACCGCGCAGCGCCGCGGCGTCAACCTGGCCGTGCACACCCACGTCAACCACGTGAACTCGCTGACCCCGACAGTCGCCAAGGCGGCACAGGCCCTGCTCGAGATCGGCGTGCGCGACGTGCGCAACCAGGGCGTCCTCATGCGCGGCGTCAACGCCACCCCGGAAGACCTGCTCGACCTGTGCTTCGGGCTGCAGGGCGAGGCGGGCATCCTGCCGTACTACTTCTACATGTGCGACATGATCCCCAACGCCGAGCACTGGCGGGTGCCGGTCTGGCACGCCCAGCAGCTGCAACACGACCTGATGGGATACCTGCCGGGCTACGCGACGCCGCGGATCGTCTGCGACGTGCCGTTCGTCGGCAAACGCTGGGTGCACATGGTCGCCGAATACGACCGGGAACACGGCATCTCGTACTGGACGAAGAACTACCGCACGTCGATCGAGAAGGACGACAGCGAGGCGTTGTCGAAGCTCTACGCCTACTACGACCCGATCGACACGCTGCCGGCCGCCGGTCAGGAATGGTGGCGCAAACAGCAGGAACTGGTTGTCGCTTGATTTTTTCCACGAAAAAGGGGCCCCATCGTGCGGGGCCCCTTTTCTCGTCGATCAGCTGAGGGCGTCACGAACGTCGCGGCCCGCGTCCTTCACGTGCTCACCGGCCTGCTTGGCGTGCGCGGAGGCCTCCTGGGCCTCACCCTCGGCGTAAAGGCGCGGGTTGTCGGTCGCCTCGCCGACGCCCTGCTTCGCCTTGCCGGTCAGCTCCTCGGCCTTGTTCTTGACCTTGTCGGTGAAGCTCATAAGTCAACCCTCCGTAGTGTCGTATCAGCGGGTGCCTGTGATCTTTTGAATTCCCGACCGGCCTGATTCCGAAACAGCGACGCGACCCGCGACAGCATATGATCACGGTCGTGGATGCTTTCGCCGACCGGGCCTCGTCCTTCGGGACGGCCGCTGATGCCTATGAGCGCGGGCGTCCGCCGTACCCGGAGAGCGCCCTTGATTTTCTCCTTCCCCCGGGCTCACCGAAGGTCCTCGACCTCGGCGCCGGCACCGGAAAACTGACGCGGCAGATCCGGGCCCGCGGGCTCGACGTCGTCGCCGTCGACCCCTCCGACGGCATGCTCGGCGAGCTGCGGCGCGCCGTCCCCGAGGTCGGCACGCACGTCGGCACCGCCGAGAACATCCCGCTGCCGGACGCCAGCGTCGACGTGGTGCTGGTCGCGCAGGCCTGGCACTGGGTCGACCCGGCCCTCGCCGTGCCCGAGATCGCACGCGTGCTGACCCCCGGCGGGCGGCTCGGCCTGATCTGGAACCTGCGCGACGAACGCACCGACTGGGTCAAGCGCCTCGGCACGATCATCGGGCGGGAGGAGCGGCGCGAGACGACGGTGGGGCCGCCGTTCGGGCCGATCCGGGCCGACACGTTCGGATGGACCCACACGGTGCAGCCGGACGAACTGCTCGACCTGGTCGCGTCGCGCAGCCGCGTCATCCTGCTGCCCAAGGACGAACGGGCGGCCCTGCTCGCCCAGGTCCGGCAGCTCACGTCCACCCATCCGGCGCTGCTCGGGCGCGACACCTACGCGCTGCCGTACCTGACCCAGTGCGCCTACGCCGACCTGGCCGATCGATAAGGTTCACGGTATGAACGTCGACGGGTACCTGCGCAGGCTCGGGCTCACCGCACTCGCCGGTCAGGAACCCAGCGTCGACGGACTGCACGCGCTGCACACCGCCCACGCCGAACGGGTGCCCTACGAGTGCCTGGAAATCTGGCTCGGACGGCCGACAACCATCGAAACCGGCGATTCGGTACGGCGGATCGTCGCCGGCCGGGGTGGCTACTGCTACCACCTGAACGGGGCGTTCTCCGCACTCCTGGCCGCCCTCGGCTACCGCGTCACCCGGCACGTCGGCGGCGTCCAGGGCAACGACTCCCAGCCGGCCGAGATCAACGCGAACCATCTCGTGCTGACCGTCTCCGGGCTGCCCTCGGCGGACGCGCCCGACGGGTCGTGGCTGGTCGACCTCGGCATGGGCGACGGGCTGCACGCGCCGTTGCCGCTGGTCACCGGGGACTACCAGCAGGGGCCGTTCCGGTACACACTGCGGCCGTCCGTGGTGGAGCCCGGCGCTTGGCGCTTCGATCACGACCCGGCCGGATCGTTCCTGGGGATGGACTTCCGCTCCACGGCAGCGGACATGGCGGCGTTCGAAGCCCAGCACCGGCATCTGTCGACATCACCGGAGTCCGGCTTCGTCCGCGTCGCCACAGCCGCCCGGCGCGACCCCACCGGCGTGGACATCGTCCGCACCCTGATCCTGACCCGGGTCGGCAGCGAACCCCGGCGGGTCGAACTGACCAGCCGAGGCGACTACTTCACGGCGATGGCCGACGTGTTCGGCCTGACGTTCACCGACGTCAGCGCGGCCGAACGGGACGCGCTGTGGTCCCGCCTGGCCGGCGCGCACGAGGAGTGGCTCGCCCGCCAGCCCGCCTGACACTGCTCACCCCACCCGGCCCAGTTGACCAGCCGGTCCGCCCGACCGCCGGCCGATTCGACCGCCCGGTCCGCCCGACCGCCGGCCGCCCGACCGCCTGGCCCGCCCGACCGCCTGGCCCGCCCGACCGCCGGCCGACCCGACCGCCGGCCATTCGACTGCCGGGCCGGGTGACCGCTTCCGGTTTGCGGCCCGGTGTCCCTTCCGCCGCTTGCCGGGGCGCGCCGGGATCTGATCGGATGGGCGAAGCATCGCGTGTCGGCGGCGGGCTGCGCCGGGCATGGAGGTGTGGAACCGAAGGGACCGCCCACGTGGCCTCCCCCGCCGGCGATCGTGTCGCCGCTCTCCGCAAGCAACTCACGGCCTGATCACCGGAATCCTCGACCGCATCGCCGAACTCGGCAAGGCTGACCCCGCCGAGGTCGGCCCGGAACTGGACGGCCTGGCCGCCGTCATGGAGTCGCACTTCCGCTTCGAGGAGCGCGCTCTGCCGGAAGCCCTCGACGCAGGCGTACCCGTCGACGGCTGGTCCGATCCCGTCCTCCGCCTGAAACCCCCGCAGCCCACCCCGTAGCCGGAGCCCCCGCCTGCGGCGGCCCGCCCAGTCGCGGGCCTGACGATCCTCCTCACCCGAACGCTGCCGCCGAACCCGGCCTGCACCGTGATCCCGGCCCTACGAGAACGGTCAGCCGCCCACCCACGCTGCATCATCCGGCCAGCGCGACGAGGACTCGCTCGCAGCGGGCCGGGTCGATGGTCAGGCCCCGCTCGTGACCCCACAGCCAGTAGTCGACACAGCGGGTCACGACCCAGCCCAGTGCCCGCTCCGGGTCCAGGCCGGCAACGTCGATCAACAGCGCGAACAAACGGCGGATGTCGGCGAGGGAATGCAGGTCGTCCGCGCGATTCCACATCAGCTCGGGAATCGAATACTCCGGAGCGCCGTGCAACGGACGGGGATCGACCGCAAGCCACGGTTGACGTGAGCCGGCGAGCACATTTCCGTAGTGAAGATCGGCGTGGATCAGAACATTCTCACCGGCGTAGAGCAGCCCCGGACCGTACCCCAAAGCCTGGGAGAGAAAGCGGCCGGGAACAGGCCGGCCTTGCCGGCGCTGACGCTCGGGCAGGGTTTCCGCGATCGCCGGCAAGCCGGGCAGGCCCGGAGGAGGCGGAATCGCCAGTGTGCGGATCAGCCGGGCGGCCAGCCGGGCGGCCTGCTCGACCGGCAACGTGTGCAGCGACCGGGTGGGATCCAGACGCTCCAGCAGCAGCGCGCCCGGCTCGGACTCCAGCAGCTCGACCGTCCCGCGACCAGCCCAGGCACGCAGGCCGATCGCCTCGTCGGCGGTCGTCGCGTCCTGCGGGGCGCTCAGCTTCAGGACCAGTGGACGACCTTCCCGGGTCACCATCAGGACCAGGACTTGAGCGCCGTGCAGGGGCTCGGCATCATCCAGGGTCAGGCCCCACTCGGCGAGGAGACGGGCAGCCCGGGAAGGTAAGGAGGCGACCCACTCGCGGCCGGAATCACCGTCGACATGAGCCCGCCATTGTGCGAATCTCGCCGGCACCACGATCCGGCTCACCTCGGCTGACATGCCCGGAACGCTATCCGAATGGAAAGATCACCCGCACCGGCCGAAAAGCCCGGGCCGAAAGTATGGGGCGCCGATCGGACACGATCACGCCGGGCTCGGCAACGGACTGCTCAACTGGGCGGCGACAAAAGCGAAAGCCGCAGGGACGACCGTGCTCCAGTACGCAAAATTGTGCTCGCCCGGCCCGAAAGTGCCCGCCACCGGCTCGGACGGCAATTCGCGGCGCAGCGCCCGGATGTTCGCGAACAGCGGGTCACTTCGACCGCACCACAAGCCGATCGGTGTGCCCGTCAGCCGCTGCACGTCGCGGAACACCACGTCCCCGGGCACGACCGCCGGGGAGAACGCCGCGACCGCCCGGACGAACCGCGGGAACGTCTCGGCCAGCAGAAACGCCCCGTACCCGCCCATCGACCAGCCCCATGCCGCGAGCCGCCCGGTGTCGTAACCGCGCGCGGCGCACCAGGCCGGCACCTCCTCGTGCAGCATGCGCTGGGGGTCGTCGCGCTCCCCCGGCTGCCAGGCCAGCCGGTCCCCGGTCGCGCCGGCCAGCACGAACGGCGGCGCACCGCGATTGACCGCATCGGTGAGGAACCGGCCGAGCCCCAACGCCTCGAAGTCCGCCGGACGTTTCGAACCACCGTGCAGGATCAGGCAGACCGGCAGGCCCGAACCGTCGCCGTGACCGGCCGGCACCGCCGTGTAGAAGTCGACGGTCGTCCCCCGGGCCTTTGAATACCGCAGCTCACAGCGTTCCGGGCCGGGCGGCACCGACGGCACGGCCAGCGGGGCGACGGCGGGGCGGCCGGATCCGTACGCCCACGCGCCGATCGCCGTCGAGGCCGCCACCAGGGACGCGGCCAGCAATGTGCGTCGTCGCAAGATCGTCCGCCCTTCGCTCGTGTCGTGAGGACAACGCGCGCCCGGCGGGGCCCGACACGGGTCCGGGATCAGTCCACGGTGCGCCCGGCGGGATCCGGGCAGGTCAGTTCGAGATCTTCAGCGGGTGGCGCGCAGCCCTCGATCGGATGCGGGCTCGGCGTGCGGGGCGTGGCTTCGGTCGCGTCCATGTCTCGCAGCGTGCCACTCCGAGGCGGGCTGCGGCACAGTCTGTCCGCGCATCCTAGGAGGCTAGGTCATAGCAACCGCTACGGCCGCGGCTCGGGCGATCAGATCAAGACGAGACGCGACCGAGGACGGACCACACGACGCTCGGCACCACACTGCGCGCCAGGGCAGCCCGAGTTTCCACGGCCGGCTCCACGGGACTCACTCCACGGCCGGATTCGCGTGCACCGGCCGTACCAGCAAAGGCTCTTATTCTTCGCCGGCGGGCGGCGCGATCCGCGGCGGGCGATTCTCGTACGGCGTGGACAGCACCACCGTCGTCCGCGTCGTGACGTTCGCCGCCGTGCGGATGTCCTGCAGCAGTCGTTCCAGATCAGCAGGGCTTTTCACCCGCACGAGGAGCATGTAGAAGTCCTCCCCCGCCACCGAGTAACAGGAATCGATCTCGGTGAGGTGCGCCAGCCGCTCGGGCGCGTCGTCCGGCTGCGACGGATCGAACGGACGGATCGCCACGAACGCGGTCAGCGGCAGATTCAACGCCTCGTAGGAGACCTTCGCCGTGTACCCCGAGATCACGCCGCGCTGCTCGAGCCGGCGGACACGCTGATGCACGGCGGAGACGCTGAGGCCCACCCGTTCGGCCAGGTCGGTGTAGGACAGCCGCCCGTCCGCGGTCAGGGCCGACACGATCGCCCGGTCGATCTCTTCCACGCCGGTAAGAGTAACGACCGGGCGAACCGGACGCGTCAGCCGGTCAGCGAGCGGGCGATCACCATGCGTTGGATCTGGTTGGTGCCCTCGACGATCTGCAGCACCTTGGCCTCGCGGAACCAGCGCTCGACCGGGTGATCGGCGACGTAACCGTAGCCACCGAGCACCTGCACGGCGTCGGTCGTCACGCGCATCGCGACGTCGGTGGCGAAAAGTTTCGCCTTCGCCGCCTCGATCGAGAACGGACGCCCGGCATCCTTCCGGCGGGCGGCCGAGATCAGCAGCGCACGGGCGGCGGACACCTGGGTGGCCATGTCGGCGAGCATGAACCCGACGCCCTGGAAACGGCCGATCGGCTGGCCGAACTGCTCACGCTCCCGCGCGTAGCCGACCGCGTAACTCAACGCGGCCTGGGCCAGGCCGACCGCACACGCGGCAATGCCCAGACGGCCCGCGTCCAGGGCTTTCATCGCGATGGCGAAACCCTGGCCCTCCTCGCCGACGACCCGGTCGTGCGGGATCCGGGCGTTGTCGAGGACGATCTGCGCCGGCGCCGACGACCGCAGGCCCATCAGCCGCTCACGTGCCTGCGGGAGCAGACCGGGGGTGTTCGCGTCCGCCAGAAGGCAGGAGATTCCCTTCGCGCCCGGACCGCCCGTACGGCAGAAAATGTTGTAGAAATCGGCGGAGCCGCCGTGCGTGATCCACGCTTTCGTCCCGTTGACCAGCCAATCCTCGCCGTCGGGCACGGCTCGGGTGGTCAGGCCGGCCGCGTCGGAACCGCCCTGCGGCTCGGAGAGGCAGTAGGCGCCGAGCAGTTCGCCGCCGAGCATCTCCGGCAGCGCCTTGCGCTGGCGCTCACTGCCGAACTCGGCCACCGGGAAACACGACAGCGTGTGGACGCTGACGGATTCGGCGATGCCCAGCCAGGTTCCGGCAAGAATCTCCAAGACCTGAAGATAAATTTCGTACGGCTGACCGGCGCCGCCGTCACTTTCGTCATACGGCAGGCCGAGCAGGCCGGAGCGGCCTATCGTTCGCAGGACCTCCCGCGGGAACTCGCCGCGCGCCTCGAAGTCGTCGACCTTACCGGCCAGCTCACGGGTGGCGAGCTCATGGGTGAGGTCGAGCAGGTCGTATGCCTCAGGGGTGGGAAGCAGTCGATCCACGGTCACCCCGTCAGCTTAACGCTCGTTCAACTCCGGGAACAGCGAGCCCGCCGTGATGGCACGTGAAACCCCATGACAGGCCCGGCCATCAGCTCGGCGCCGGCTCGGCGGGGCTCGCGATCGGCGCCGCGGGCCCGCTCGTCCAGCGGGCCCGGTCCGGCTTCCCCAGGGCCGGAGAAGCCGGCGGAAGGCCCCGACATCTTTCAGGCGCCCGGTGTGACCAGGCCCGTCTCGTACGCGAGGACGACCGCCTGCGCCCGGTCACGCAGGTCGAGTTTGGCGAAGATGCGGGCGACGTGGGTCTTGACCGTCGCCTCGCTGAGGGTGAGCGCCGACGCGAGTTCGGCGTTGGACAGGCCACGGCCGAGGAGCGTGAGCACCTCCATCTCGCGCGGGGTGAGCGGGGACAGGTCGCGGTGCACGGCCGGCTGGGCGTTGGCGAAACGCTGCACCAGGCGGCGGGTGATGGTCGGGGAGAGCAGCGCGTCGCCGGTGCCGACCAGGCGGACCGCCGCCGCGAGGTGGTCGGCGGTGACGTCCTTGAGGAGGAAGCCGCTGGCGCCCAGGGCGAGCGCCGAGTAGACGTACCGGTCGAGGTCGAAGGTCGTGAGCATCAGCACCCTGCACCCGGGGCTGCGCGCGAGGATCCGCCGGGTGGCCTCGAGACCGTCCATGACCGGCATGCGGATGTCCATCAGGACGACGTCGGGGCGCAGACGGCGCGCGGCGTCGACAGCCTCGGCGCCGTCACCGGCCTCACCGGCCACGTCGATGCCGCGGGCGGTCAGGATCAGCCGGAAACCGGCTCGGATCAGCTCCTGGTCGTCGGCGATCAGGACCCGCGGTGACGTCATGACCCCTCCACCGGGATGCGCGCCCGGACGCGGAACCCCCCGCCGAGCCGGCGACGGGCGTCGAGGTCACCGCCGTACACGGAAACTCTTTGCCGCAGGCCGAGCAGACCGCGACCGGTGCCGGGACCGCTCGCATCAGCCGCCGGGGGTTGATCGGCGCCGGTCAGGACGCTGGGACCGCTGGTCAGGACCTCGACGCGCAGGGCGCGCCCGGTGTAGCGGACGGTGACCTCGGCCTTGCCGCCGGCGCCGTGCTTCAGCGCGTTGGTCAGCGCCTCCTGGACGATGCGGTAGGCGGTGACGTCGATGCCCGACGGCAGTGGACGCGGCTCCCCGGAGATCCGCACCTCGACCGGCAGGCCGGCGAACGCGATCCGGTCGACGAGCGCGCCGAGGGCCCGCAGCGTCGGCTGCGGAGCGAGATCAGAATCGGACTCGACACCGTCGGCCCGGGGCGCGAGCAGGCCCAGCAGATGCCGCAGCTCGGTCATCGTGGTGCGGCCCGCTTTCTCCACCTCGGCCAGCGCCGCGTCCGCCGCCCCGGGCAGCGTGGTCAGCACCTCACGGGCCGCGGCGGTCTGCACGACCATCACGCTCACGTTGTGGCTGACGATGTCGTGCAGCTCACGGGCGATGCGCGCGCGTTCCTCACCGACGGCGGCCCGCGCGGCGCTCTCCCGCTCCCGCTCCAGCAGCCAGCCGCGCTCGCCCAGGTCGCGGGCGTGCCGGTGCCGGGTGCGAACCAGCGCAACCCACAGAACAGCAGCGATCGCACCCGCCACCGCCGGCGCACCGGCGAGCCACACTGTCCCCACCTGACACACCTTTGCAGACGGTCGCCGGGGGCACATCATCCTGTGCTCCTACCCGGCATACATCCCCAGGACCAGGACCACGGGATGTCAGACCAGGGCCCGATGCCATCGACGTACGGCGTTTGTAGCGTTCCGGCCATGACGACGAGTGAGACGGTGGTGCGCCTCGACGGCGTGCGCAAGGAGTACGGGGAGACCGTCGCGCTGGACGGGGTGTCCCTGGAGATCCGCCCGGGTGAGGCGGTGGCGGTGATGGGCCCGTCCGGCTGCGGGAAGTCCACGCTGCTCAACATGATCGCCGGGCTGGACCGGCCGACCGCCGGCACCATCGAGGTGCACGGCGAGCGCGTCGACGCGATGAACGAGACCGGGCTGGCCCTGTTCCGCCGCCACCACCTCGGGATGATCTTCCAGTTCTTCAACCTGCTGGACGATCTGCCCGCGCTGGACAACGTGGCCCTGGCCGCCCAGCTGACCGGCAGCAAGACCGGGCCGGCCCGCAAACGCGCGCTGGAGTTGCTCGACGAGCTGGGCATCGCCGACCGGCGCAACGTCTACCCGGCCGCGCTCAGCGGCGGCGAGCGGCAGCGGGTCGCGGTGGCCCGCGCACTGATGAACCGGCCGGCGCTGCTGCTGGCCGACGAGCCGACCGGGGCGCTCGACTCGAAGGCCGGCGAGCAGGTGATGGACCTGCTGCTGGATCTGAACCAGATCGGTCAGACGCTGCTGATGGTCACACATGACGAGCGCCTGGCGCACCGCTGCGCCAGCCGGTTGATCGAGATGAGCGACGGGCAGATCGCCCGCGAGTCCGTGCTGGAGAAGGCATGAACGACCGGAGGGAGTTCGTCATCGAGCTCAGCCGTTCACCTCATGATGACGCGGAGCGAAGCGGAGCGGCAGCATGACGGCGGTCTGGCGGGCGGCGCGGGCGGCGGTACGCCGCCGGAAGCTGCAGACGTTCCTCATCGGCCTGGTCGTGCTGCTCTGCAGCGGCACCACCGTGGTCTCGCTGGCTCTGGTGGACGCGTCGTCCGCGCCGTTCGACCGGGCGTTCGCGGCCCGGCACGGCGCGCACGCGATCGCGGCGTTCGATGCGGGCGTGGTCGGCGAGCCGGCGCTGACGTCCGCGCTGACCGGGGTCACTGCGACGGCCGGCCCGTTCGGTCAGACGGTCGTCGTCCCGGAGAACGATTCCGGTCTCGTCCGGGGCAGGAGTCCGCTGACGGTGGTCGGCCGGGCCGATCCGGGCGGGGCCGTCGACCAGCTCGACCTGTGGGAGGGTCGCTGGCCGGCCGCGCCCGGCGAGATCGTGATGGCGGCGACCCGGGATCCGGACTTCGCGTTCGGCCCGCTGGCCAAGACCACGGAGATCGTCTCGAACGGGGTCACGCTGAAGGTGGTCGGGTTCGCCGAGTCGATCAGCTCCTCGGCGGACGCCTGGGTGACCCCCGCGCAGATGACGGCGCTGCACCCGACCGGGCTGCAGATGCTGTACCGGTTCTCCGGGGACGTGTCGACGCGGGACGCGGTGAACGCCCGCCTGGCCGGGGTGACCACGGGGCTCCCCGCCGGCGCGCTGATCGCCGCCGAGCCGTACCTGACCGTCAAGGAGAAGTCGGCCGAGGACCTCGGCGTCTACCTGCCGCTGCTCGGCACGTTCGGCGTGCTCGGCCTGCTGGTCGCGGTGCTGATCGTCGGCAACGTGGTCAGTGGCGCGGTGGTCTCCGGATTCCGGCACATCGGCGTGCTCAAGGCGATCGGCTTCACGCCACGCCAGGTCGTCGCGGTGTACCTGCTGATGGTCTCGGTGCCGGCGGTGGCCGGGGCGGTCCCGGGCGCGGTGCTCGGCGCGCTCGGCGGCCAGGCCCTGATCGGCGAGGCGTTCCGCGGGTTCGGCTTCGGTGACACCCAGGTCCGCTGGTGGGTGTGGCTGACGGCGCTGGTCGGCATCCCGGCGATCGTCCTGGTCGCGGCGCTGCTGCCGGCTCGGCGGGCGCACCGGCTCTCGGCGGCCGAGGCGATCAGCGCGGGCAGCGCCCAGCGGCGTGGGCGGGCACTACGTGTCCAGCGGGCGCTGAGCCGGTCACGCCTGCCACGGTCGATCAGTCTCGGGCTGGGGCTGCCCTTCGCCCGCCCCGGCCGGACCGCGCTGACCATGGCGGCGCTGCTGCTCGGCGTCACGACGGTGACGTTCTCGGCCGGGCTGGGCGTCACGCTCAACCGGGTCGGGACGATCGACAACCGGGTCGGCGGGGACATCGGGGTGCGCGGGCTCAGCAAGCAGTTCGGGACGCCGACGACCCGCACCGACACGCAGGTCGAGGAGATGCTGCGCGGGCTGCCCGGAACGGCCCGGGTGGGCGTCTTCGCGAACACCGAGCTGACGGTCGTCGGGAGCAGCGGCACATTGCCGGTCAACTTCGCCCGCGGGGACGTGGCCGACCTCGGTTACCGGGAGCAGTTGCTCGCCGGTCGCTGGACGGCCGCGGCGGACGAGATCGTCATGCCGTCGAAGGCGCTGGTGGAGCGCGGTCTGAAGGTGGGCGACCCGATCACCGTCGACTCCGGCGGGCGGCGCACCACGTTCCGGATCGTCGGCGAGACCGTGCGCGGGCCGTCCGGTGCTCCGGGACCGATCGTGCAGTGGCAGGCGCTGGCCACCACGGTCCCCGGCCTCACGCTGGAGGCGAGCGACTACTTCTACCAGGTGCAGCTCGAGCCGGGGAACGACCTGGACCGGTATGTCGGGGAGGTCAGAGCGGCGGACCCCGGCCTGGTGGCCTGGAACAACACCGGCACCGACAGTTTCGAGATCATCGTGGCCGGTTTCTCCACCACGCTCGGTGTGCTGCTCGCCCTCGTCGCCGCGCTCGGTGTGCTCAACACGGTCGCGCTCAACGTCCTGGAACGCCGCCGTGACCTGGGCATGCTGAAGTCGATCGGCATGACGCCACGGCAGGTGGTGGCCATGACGGTCACGTCGATGGCCGCGCTCGGCCTGGTCGGCGGGCTGCTGGGTGTGCCCCTCGGGATCCTCACGCACCGGTTCGTGATCCCGATGGTCTCGTCGGCCGCGCACGTCCGGCTCCCGTCGTCGGTGCTGGCGGTCTGGTCGCCGGCCGTGGCGGCCCTGCTCGTCCTGGCCGGCGTGGTGATCGCGGTGCTCGGGGCGCTGCTACCGGCCCGGTCGGCGGCCCGGCTGCCGATCGCCCGGGTGCTGCACAACGAGTGAAGGGACGTACCCCGTGATCAGCGCGGCCGCCCTAAGATCGTCAACCATGAATCATCGACGCCTGGGACGCAGCGGCCTGCACATCAGCGAGATCACCTTCGGCAACTGGCTGACGCACGGCGAACTGGTCGGCCGCGAGACCGCGCTCGCCTGCATCCGAGCCGCGCTGGACGCGGGGATCACCACGTTCGACACCGCCGACGTCTACGCCCTGGGTGCGGCCGAGGAGGTGCTCGGCGAGGCGCTGCGCCCGGTGCGCCGGTCATCCGTGGAGATCGCGACGAAGGTGTGCCTGCCGACCGGGGACGGCCCGAACGACCGCGGGCTGTCCCGCAAGCACATCATGGAGTCCTGTCACGCCTCGCTGCGCCGGCTCGGCACCGACTACGTCGACCTCTACCAGGCGCACCGCTTCGACGAGAACACCCCGCTGGACGAGACCCTGATCGCGTTCGACGACCTGGTCCGTCAGGGCAAAGTGCTCTACCTCGGCGTCTCGGAGTGGACCGCGAAGCAGATCCGGGCCGCGCTCGACCTCACCGCCGGGCTGGGGCTGCGCAGCCGGATCGTCGCCAACCAGCCGCAGTACAACATGCTGTGGCGGGTCATCGAACCCGAGGTGCTCCCGCTCTGCCGGGACGAGGGCATCGGCCAGGTGGTGTTCCAGCCGCTCGCCCAGGGAGTGCTGACCGGGAAGTACCGGCCCGGTCAGCCGCCGCCGGAGGGTTCCCGCGCCGTCGGCGGCGGGCGCGCGCCGCAGTTCATCCAGCGGGTGCTCGGCGAGGAGCTGCTCGGCCGCGTCCAGCGGCTGCGGCCGCTCGCCGACGCGGCCGGGGTGTCGATGGCCCAGCTCGCGGTGGCGTGGACGCTGCAGCAGGAGGGCGTCAGCTCGGCGATCATCGGGGCGACCCGGCCGGAGCAGGTCACCGAGAACGCCGGCGCGGCCGGGGTGCACCTGCCGGCCGACGTGCTGGCGCAGATCGACGAGGTGCTCGGGGAGCTGGTCGACCGGGATGCGTCGAAGACCGCCCAGATGATGGCGGTCAAGGACGCCTGGAGCCGGGGCCGGTGACGTTGTCGTACTGGTGTGGCAGGGTTTATCCGTGACTCGACCACTGCTGGCTGTTGACGCCCCCAGCCTGTACTTCCGGGCGTTCCACGGCATCCCGGAGAAGGCGGCGCAGACCGAGGCCGGCGAGCCGGTGAACGCGATCCGGGGGTTCCTCGACATGATCGCGCAGTTGGTGCGCACCCGGCGGCCCGATCGGCTGGTCTGCGCGCTGGATGCGGATTGGCGGCCGGCCTGGCGGGTCGAGCTCGTCCCGTCGTACAAGGCGCACCGGGTCGCGCACGACGCGGTGGAGGAGGTGCCGGCCTCGCTGGAGCGGCAGGTCCCGATCCTGCTGGAGGTGCTCGCCGCGGTCGGCATCCCGGCGTTCGGCGTCCCGGGTTACGAGGCGGACGACGTGCTCGGCACGCTCGCGGCGACGCAGCCCGCGCCGGTCGAGGTGGTCTCCGGCGACCGTGACCTGTTCCAGTTGGTCGACGACGCCCGCGGGACGCGACTGCTCTACTGCGGCCGCGGCGTCGCCAAGCTCGAGGATGCCGACGAGGCCCTGGTCCAGGCGAAATACGGGGTGCCCGCGCGCTTCTACGCGGATTTCGCGGCGATGCGCGGCGACGCGAGCGACGGCCTGCCCGGCGTCGCCGGGGTCGGGGAGAAGACCGCCGCGCGGCTGATCGAGCGGTATGGCGGGATTGCCGAGATCCTGGCCGCGCTCGACGACCCGGCGTCCGGGTTCGCGCCGGGCGTGCGCACCAAGCTCGACGCCGGCCGGGATTACCTGGCGAAGGCGCTGCCGGTGTGCCTGGTCGCGAAGGACATGAAGCTTCCCGACTTCGACCCGGCCCTGCCGCGGGAGCCGCGCGATCCGGAGGCGTTGCTGACGCTGGCCGAGCGGTGGAACCTGGCCGGCTCGGCCCGGCGGCTGGTGGACGCGCTGGCCGGCTGAGGTGTCCTCGAAAGTGGCTGCAGCGTGAATGAGTGGTGGTGACCTGTTAGAACCGGTCACCGGTGGGCATCACACAGAGCGGGTACTCAAAACCCCACGCATCACCGCAAATGATGCGAAAGACGTAGAGAACCCCGAAATGATGGGAGACCCCCCGTGATCACACAGGAGCACATTCACACGCTGCAGGGCCGCGACGTCTACGACAACGACGGTGACAAGATCGGCACGGCGGGCCAGGTGTGGACCGACGCTGCCGGGATGCCCACCTGGGTCAGCGTGCGCACCGGCCTGTTCGGGCTGAACGAGTCGCTGGTCCCGCTGCAGGACGCGGATCTGGCCGGCGATCGGCTGGTGGTGCCGTTCACCAAGTCGACCGTCAAGGACGCGCCGAACGTGGACGCCGACCACGACGAGCCGCTGTCGCAGGACGAGGTGGACCGCCTCTACTCCTACTACGGCGTGGACCCGCACGCCAGCTACCAGTCGTACCAGGCCGGCGCGGCGGCGAGCAACGAGTACTACGCCGGCGGCGACTCCGGCTTCGGGGGCGACGCCGACCAGAGCCGCAGCGCCGACTTCGCCCGCGAGACCGATTACCACCAGGGCGCCGGCCAGGGCACCGGCCACTACGACGACGACGCGATGACCCGCTCCGAGGAACGGCTGAACGTCGGCACCGAGCGTGAGCAGACCGGCCGCGCCCGCCTCCGCAAGTACGTGACGACCGAGCAGCAGCAGGTCAGCGTGCCGGTCACCCGCGAGGAGGTCCGGCTGGAGCGTGAGCCGATCACCGGCGCGAACCGTGACGACGCGTTCCGCGGCCCGGACCTCACCGAGTCCGAGCACGAGGTGACGCTGCACGAGGAGCGCCCGGTCGTGCAGACCGAGACGGTGCCGGTCGAGCGTGTGCGACTCGGCAAGGAGTCCGTGACCGAGGAGCGCACGGTCGGCGGCGAGGTCCGCAAGGAGCAGATCGAGGCGGAACTGCCCGGCGACGACCGCCGCCGCCGGCTGGGCTGATCCCGGTCACGTGAAAGCCCTGGCCGTCACCGCCGGCCAGGGCTTCTCACCATCAGGATCCGATTCATCCCGTACGTCGTGAGCACGCCCCTAAGCGGCAGAACGCGCGAGCATGCACACGGCGAGCAGGTGCACCGAAACCCACGACGCGTCGCGCCAGTCCCCGGCCACGGAGGGCGACCAGCCCCGGACGGCGGCGGCGTCGGCGACCCCGTCCGCATATGCCGCGAGGTTCACCGTGGTCACCGCGGCGACCGCCGCCACGATCCGGGCCATGTGCTGATCAAGAACGGCCAGCAGGCCGGGCTCCGGGTCGGCCGGGACCCCGAGTCGCGCCGCCCACTGGTCGAGAGCCAGCTGCGCGCTCGCCGTGACGGTCTCGTGGTCGCGTTGATCCAACTCCATGGCGCCCAACCGTACAAAGCGCCGGAACCCCCGACAACGGTGACGAACCGTCGATGACCGTTCGTCCCCCCGTTTCCAGGCATCCGGCCGACCCCACAAGCCGAAGGCCGTCGCCACGAGCTGAAGCAGGCCGCGGCCGCGCACCGCGGAGCGTGACGCAGGGTCCCGGTGGGCCCGGGCCGCAGCCGCGGGGTGTGGTGGGCCGCAGCCGCGCGACGGGTCAGTTCCAGAGGGCCGCGGGGGACTCGGCGTCGGGGATCAGGAGGTGGGGGGTGCCGGAGCCGGAGGTGGGGACGGACCAGATGTCGGAGTCGCGGGGGCCCCGGCGGACGGCGTACATGACGGTGTTGTCGTCGTACCAGGCGGCCTGGTCGTCGATGCTGCGCGTCTCGGCCAGGTGGGTCCGGCGCATCGAGGCGAGGTCGAGAACGGTGAGGCGCCAGCCCTCGGCCGGGTCGCCGCCGATGGCTTCCTTGAACACGATCCGGTCACCCGACGGGGACAGGGAGGGGCATTCCACGTTCTCGGCGAGCGTGCGGACGGTTTGCGCCGCGATGTCCCCGATCACCAGGTGGCGCTTCCCGTCGGTGGACATCGTGGCGTAGAAGTGCTGGTCGTCGACGAAGGTGACGCCCCAGAAGTTGATGTCGACAGTTTTGCGGGCGCCGGCGACGGAGAACAGTTCGAGCGAATCGACCGTCTCCCCCGTGGCGAAATTGATCATGCCGGCGCGGGTGGAGAACGTGCCACCGTTGTACGAGTCGCCGGTCACGAAGATCGTCCAGGCCAGGACGTTGCCGCTGGGTGACACGCGCGCCCGGTTGGGGACGCCGACCACCGGATACGTCTCCTCGACGGCCAGCGACGAGTCGAGAACGGCCAGTTGGTAGGTGGCGAGCGGCCCGTCCGGACGCAGGCAGATTCCTCGCCCGGCGGCCGCGTAGACCCGTACGCAGTCGAGACCGGACAGCTTGCGCGCGCCGTTCTCCGCACCGCGGGCGACGGTCGCGACCCGCCCGTACCCGGAGGCGGCCGTGTTGCGGAACAGCACCCGCTCCCCCGGCCCGGCGTCGACCGCGGCGGCGGCCGCGGCGGGGACGTCCCCGCGATGTCCGGCGATGATCACGTACGCCACGGCGCCGCCCAGCAGCACCACGGACGCCAGCGCGGCCAGGAGACCACGACGGCGAAGGGACAGGTCAGTGGACACGGGCAGCCCTCAGCAGAACGGCGGAGACCGGCAGCGTCACGAACGCGAGCAGGGCGAACGCGTGGATCGCCCCGTTCGCGCCCGACCACTGCCAGGCGAGACCGAAGAGAACGGACGAGATCAGGTACGCCAGCGCCTGACCGGTCTGCACCAGCGCGAGCCCGGTCGTTCTCAGCTCGGCGGGCAGCAACGGACCGGCGAGCGCCATCAGGACGCCGTCGGTGGAGGCGTAGTACACGCCGTACAGGACAAGAATGGCGACGACCGCGAGCGGGCCGCCGAAGCCGGACCCGAGCAGGAGATAGACCGCGAGGAGGGCGGCATAGCCGCCGAGGACCACGGGTGCGCGCCCGACGCGGTCGGCGAGGTTCCCGAGGGGCATGGCGAGGAGGAGGTACGCGAGGCTGGTGCCGACCGCGAGCAGCGGGAACCATCCCGTGGCGATCGCCGTACGCTTCTGGATGATCAGGTAGACGAAGCCGTCGCCGATCGTGCTCAGACCGAGCAGCACCGCCCCGATCAGCAGCATCCGGATCGGCCGTTGTTTGAGCAGCGCGAACGCGGCGCCGGAGCTGACCGTGTTCGTCGCCGGCCATGGCGCCCGATGATCGCGGACGAAGAGCACGAGGACGAGTACGCCGATCATGGCGACGCAGCCGCTGACCACGAAGACCGAGTCGTAGGCCTGGCCGGACGCGGCGAGGACGGCGAGCGCGACGAGCGGCCCGGCGAACGCGCCCGCGGTGTCCATCGCCCGGTGCACGCCGAACGCCCGCCCGAGCTGGGAGTCGGGGGTGGCGAGGGTGATCAGGGCGTCGCGGGGCGCGGTGCGCAACCCCTTGCCGGCCCGGTCGGCGATGATCGCGGCGCTGATCCACGGTACCGAGGTGCCGGCCGCGAGCAGTCCGAACTTCATCAGCGCGGAGAGGCCGTAGCCGATCCCGGCGACGGTCTTGCGGCGCCGCGCCCGGTCGGCGACGTACCCGCCGACCAGGCGCAGCAGTGCGGTCGCCCCGGTGTAGAGGCCGTCGACCAGCCCGTAGACGGCGGGGCTGAGCCCCAGCCCGGCGATCAGGTACAGCGGCAGGATCGCCGAGACCATCTCGCTGGACACGTCGGTGATCAGGCTGACGGCGCCGAGGGCGAGGACCGTGCCGGCGAGACGCTTGGTGCGGTCGGCCCGCCCGACGGCCGGCCGTTCCACCGAGGCCAGATACATGTGGTTACTGCCAGACGTCCGTGATCGGGGAGACGCTCGCCGCGCCGCCGAGGGCGGACAGGCCGTACGCGGATTCGATCGTCCGCAGCACGGTGTAGTGCGTGATCTTCTCGGTGTAGGTGCCGACCTTGACGTTCGCGCCCACGAACGCGGTGTAGATGTGGTTGAGCGAGAGCGAGTTGTCCTCGTCGAACGTCACGATCAGCAGGCTGTTGTGGGTCTTGGCCCATTGGGCGTACGCGTCGAGGTTGTTCTTGAGCCAGGTGTTGCCCGTGCTGATCGAGCAGTCGTGCATGTCGTTGCACATGTCCGGCGTCACGAACGCGACGGTCGGGAGCTTGGTGTAGTCCGCCGGGAAGGTCGAGTACCGGACGTTGCTCGCGGCCGGCACCGTGCTGAAGTCGACCCAGCTGTTGTGCTTGCGCCGGTACGTGCCGCTGGAGCAGCCGGTGTACCCGTCCGACGGCATCGCCTCGGAGTAGCCCTTGAACGTCTTGCCGGCCGCGATCAGCTGGGCGCCGAGGTTGCCGGTGGTGAACGTCTTGGGGCAGTCGTCGTTGGTCACGCCCTGGGTCGCGCCGGAGAACAGGGCGATGTAGTTGGGCTGGCTGGGGTGGGTGATCGCGTAGGACTGCGTGAACTTCGCGCCCTGGCCCGCCAGGGTGGTGAAGTACGACGCCGAGGACGCGGTGATCTGCGAGGACGCCTTGTTCTCGAACATCACCAGGACGATGTGATCGAAGGCCGGGACGCCGGTCGCGGCCTGGGCCTGCGGGGATGCGGCGGTGACGCCGGCACCGAGGAGAGCGAGGGACGCGAGTGCGATCCCGATACGCCGTAGGGACATGCGAAGTATCCTCAGCAAGATCATGGACGCATTTGGACACGGCACGTGGCGCAAAGGTTAAGAAATGACGTCTGTCTATTGATTGCCAACCGGGTGCGACTCCGGCACCCGGTCTCAGTTCGAGCCGGAAACCCCCGATAACGCGGTAGTCAGCACCACCATCGGGAACGGAGTATGCATGGCGACGCGGACCGCTCGCGGGGTGTTCAGCGCCTGGTGGCTGGTGTTGATCGCGCTGTACTACGCGTTCCCCGGCGCGCATCTCTACACGTGGGCGCTGCTCGGCTACTCCTCGGCGGCCGCGGTCCTGGTCGGCGTGCGGCTCTACCGCCCCGCCCAGCGGCTGCCCTGGTATCTCACCAGCGCCGCGCTGGCGTTCTTCACCACCGGGGACAGCTGGTACAACCTGATGCTCGCGGTCGGCCGCCAGCCCGGTTACCCCGGCCTGGCGGACCTGTTCTACCTGCTCTTCTACCCCCTGCTGACCGCGGCGTTCCTGCTGTTCATCCGGGCCCGGTCGGGCGGCGGGGACAACCGCGCGGCGCTGCTCGACGCGATGGTCCCGACCGTCGGCGTCGGGCTGCTCGCCTGGGTCTACTGGATCGCCCCGTTCACCCGCGCACAGGACCTCTCCGTCCTGCAGAAGATCGTCTCGATCGGCTACCCACTCGGCGACGTGCTGGTCCTGGCCATGATCCTGCGGATGCTGGCCGCCACCGGCAAACGCCCGAAGGCGCTCTCCACCCTCGGCGTGGCCATGATCGGCCTGCTGCTGTCGGACATCTTCTACGGCCAGTCCCAGCTGCGCGACGAGTGGGCGCTGGGCGGCCCGGTCGACCTCGGCTGGATCTTGTTCTACAGCATGATGGGCTACACGGCGCTGCGGCCGGCGATGAGCGAACTGACCGAGCCGGCCGAGCGGTCCCGCACGGTCATCGGCCGGCACCGGCTGATCTGGCTGACCGCGGCCGCGCTGATCGCGCCGCTCGTCCTGCTGCTGGAGGACTTCCAGGGCCACCCGGTCGAGGTAGCGCGCGGCGGCATCGTCGACGCGCCGGTGATAGCGGCCGCCGCGGCGATCATGTTCGTGCTGGTCCTGGCCCGGGTCTCGGACCTGGCCATGGCCCAACGGCAGGCCGGGGCCCGGGAACGGGCACTGCGCGAGGCCGGGACTCTGCTCTTCTCCGCCACCGACGAGCGGGACGTCAAGGAGGCGGTCGAGCAGGCGATCGTGCGTCTGTTGCCGCCCGGAACCCCGTACTTCCTGGAGCTGAGCTCGGCCGTTCCGGGTGCCGCCGAGGTCGACGTGCACTGGCGCGCCGCCGCCGACCTGCCCGCGGGTCACCACGCCGGCGGGTTCGCCGACACGCTGTTCGCCACCCAGCCGCTGCCCGGCGGGACGCGGCACGGCCAGATCACCCTGGGCGCCGCCGGTGACGTGCTGCACGCCGTCCGGCCGTCCCTGCAGACGCTGTGCGCGCAGGTCGCGGTCGTGCTGGAGCGGATCGCGCTGACCGCGCAGATCAACCAGCGGGACAGCGAGGCGTACTTCCGCACCCTGATCCAGAGCACCGCCGACGTCATCCTGATCGTGGGCGGCGACGACACCATCCGGTACGCCAGCCCGTCCGCGACCAAGCTGTTCGGCGCCCCGATCGCCGTGGACACCCCGATGTCCGCTCTGATCGCCGCCGCGGGCCAGGACGCGCTGCGCGACACCCTCGCCCGGGTCCGGCACACGCACGGCGAGCTGGACGGGGTCGAGCTGACCGCGCAGGGCGCCGGCCGCCGCACCATGCTGGTCGAGTGCGACCTGCGCGACCTGCGCCACGAGCCCTCGGTCGCCGGGCTGGTCGTCACCATGCGTGACGTCACCGAGCAGCGGCGCCTCGAGGACGACCTCACCCACCAGGCGTTCCACGACTCGCTGACCGGGCTGGCCAACCGCGTACTGTTCCGCAACCGCCTGGAGCAGGCGTTCATGGTGGCCGAGCGGGACGCTGCGACGCTGGGCGTGCTCTTCGTCGACCTGGACGACTTCAAGGAGGTCAACGACACGCTCGGGCACGCCGTCGGCGACCAGCTGCTGGTCGCGGTCGCCCACCGGATCTCCACGATCATCGGGGCCGGCAGCACCGCGGCCCGGATGGGCGGCGACGAGTTCGCCATCCTGATCGAGCAGAGCAACAGCGCGGCAGCCACCGAGGAGGTCGCCGCCCGGATCGTCGCCGACCTTGCGGCGCCCCTGGAGGTGCCGGACGGCGAGGGTGGCCTGCACCAGGTCAGCGGCAAGGTCAGCGTAGGCGTCGCCCTGAACCGGGACGCGGCCAACGCCACCGAGCTGCTGCGCCACGCCGACCTGGCCCTCTACCTGGCCAAGGGCATGGGCAAGGGCGGCTGGCAGCGCTACCAGAGCGACCTGGCGCACTCCATGGTGCAGCGGCTGGAGCTGCGCGCCCAGTTGCACGAGGCGATCGAGGACGAGCAGTTCATGCTGCAGTTCCAGCCGATCGTCGAGCTCGCCGACCAGCGGGTCACCGGGGTCGAGGCGCTCGTGCGCTGGCAGCACCCGACCCGGGGGCTGCTCGGGCCGTTCCACTTCGTGGAGGCGGCCGAGGAGAACGGCGCGATCGTCGGCATCGGCAGCTGGGTGCTGCGCGAGGCGCTGCGGCAGATCACCGCGTGGAAGGCCGCGGACCCGGAGACCACGCTGCGCTACGTCAGCGTGAACGTGTCCCCGCTGCAGTTCCACGCCGCCGACTTCGCCGAGCAGGTCCGCGAGGCGCTCGCCGAGGCCGGGGCCCGCCCCGAGTGGCTGCTCCTGGAGATCACCGAGAGCCTGGTGCTGAAGGACGCCGACAGGGTGATCCGGGACCTGCAGGCCCTGCGCGCGATGGGGGTCCGGGTCGCGATCGACGATTTCGGTACGGGATACAGCTCCCTCAGCTACTTGCGGCAGATGCCCGTCGACGTACTCAAGCTCGACAAATCGTTCATCGACGACATTCTGACGAGCCGGCAGCAGCACGCGCTCGTCGACGCGATCGTCACGCTCGCCGGGAACCTGGATCTCGCCGTGGTGGCGGAAGGCATCGAGGAGGCGGGACAGCTGATCGCCCTGGACACCATGGGTTGCCACTACGGCCAGGGGTACCTCTTCGCCAAGCCGCTGTGGCCGACGGAGATCCCGGCGCTCACCACGGCGGCCGCACCGGCGGCGTTGAGCGCGTGAGCCACGAGTGGCGACCACGCAACGATCCAACTTACGTACGGGAAATCCGTTTTATTCTCGACTGTCGGTAACCGAACACTCACTGACAGGGTGAGGCTGACGGTTATCGACTGGCGCGACCGGCCGGTAGGGGGCAGGGTCACAGGGGTGCTGAACAATCCCGTGTGGGCCGCCCTCTCCGGGCCGCAGGCCGGCTATGCCGAGGCCGCCGGAGACGCCGCCCGATACCTGCCCGAGATCGCCCCGTTCTGCGCCGTCAGCGACCCGTCCGACCCGGCCGCCTGGCGCGACCTCGCCACGCTCACCGACCACGCCCTGCTCACCGGGCCCGCGCTCAGCCCCGGGCCCGGCTGGGTCGAGGAGTCCCGGATGAAAGGCGTGCAGATGGTCGGCACCGCGATGTCCGCGGTCGACGACCCGGAAGCGGTCCCGCTCACCGAGCACGACGTCCCCGAGATGCTGGAACTGGTCGCCCGCGCGCAACCCGGGCCGTTCCGCAAACGTACCCTCGACCTCGGGCGCTACCTGGGCATCCGCGCCAAGGACGGCCGGTTGATCTCGATGGCCGGCGAGCGCTTCCGGATGCCGGGGTGGACCGAGGTGTCCGCGGTCTGCACCGACCCCGAGTTCCGGGGCAAGGGACTCGGGGCGCGGCTGACGCTCGCCGTGGCGGCCGGGATTCTCACCCGGGGAGAGCTGCCGTTCCTGCACGCGGTGCACGACAACGAGGACGCGATCCGGCTCTACGGCCGGCTCGGGTTCTCGCACAATGCGGACGTGGTCTTCGCGTCCTTCCGCCACGTGGGCTGACGCATTTTCGCGGCCGCGCGCGCTGGTCAGAGCTGGCCGTGGTTCGGCGGGAGCACGTCGGCCAGTTCATAAGCGGCGATGTGGTGGTATTTCCAGTCGAGTGGATCGTGGACGCTGTGGGTGCGTGCGTTGCGCCAGTGGCGGTCCAGGTCGTATTTCGCGGCGGCCGAACTCGTGCCGCACAGCTGGAACACCTCGGAGCCGGCTTCGACGGCCACCTCGCTGCCGAAGGCTTTCGCGGCGGCGACCGCCAGCGAGCCCCGCGCCGCGGCGTCGGCGTCCGCCGGGGTCAGGGTGATTGCTTCGAGGGTACGGGCGGCGGAGTCGAGCAACGCCTCGGCCGCCCGCACCCGCGTGACGAGCCGGCCGTAGCGGTGCCGCACGTGCGGGTCGTCCGCGGCGATCGACGCGCCGGCGCGGACCGCTTCGGTGGACGGGCGGGCCTTCGTACGCAAATAGGATCTTGATTCTTCCAGTGCGGCGCCGGCGATGCCCACCTCGATCGCGGCGTGGTAGAGCTGCGCGCGGGCGCCGAGCTGCTGCGGCTGCTCGTAGGCGTGCGCGTAATCGATGCGCAGCCCGGGCTCGACCGGCACGCCGGTGAACGTGGCCGTCCCGCTGATCGTGGCGCGCTGGCCGACCATGTCCCAGTCGCTGTCGACCGCCACGCCCTCGGCGTCCCGGGCGACGAAGGCGAGCACCAGCCGGCCCTGCTCGTCGAGGGCGCTGACCGCGATCCAAGCGCTGGTCAGGGCCCCGGTCGTGTAGTACTTCACGCCGTCGAGGCGGCCGGCCGAGATCTTCGTACGCAAATCCTGGGCGTGTTTTCCGCCGCGTTCGGCGAGCGCGTTGCCGAACCGGCGGCCGGCCAGCACCTCCCCGAAGAGGCGCTTGCGCGTCTCCGCGCTCCCGTGCAGGACCAGCACGTCGACCAGCAGGAAGTGCGCCTGCGGAACCTGGGCGATGGACGGGTCGGCGGCGGCGATGATCCGGGCGACCTCGGCGAGCGTGCGCGGGCCGAGCCCGGGGCCGCCGCCGGCGACCGGGATCGTGATCGCGAGCAGGCCGGAAGCGTCGAGAGCGGCCAGGGCATCGGACGGGATCACCGTCGCGCCGTCACGGTCGCGCTGGATCGCGCCGGGGGCCAGCTCCGCGGCGAGCCGATGGGCGGCCGCGACGGCCTCGTCGTGCGTCTGTGGGACAGGCATCCACCGATCGTAGGGTTTCGCGGTTCCTCAAGTGGACCCCGGGCCGACCGATCAAACGCAGGTCAGCGCGGCGGAGGAGGGATCTTGCACACCTGGAACAGACGTGTGCCACCGGTGCATCTCGCACTCGGTGTCCTCTACGTCGCGGTGCTGATGCTCTCCACCGCGGCGCTGCGCGCCGATGTCGCGCCGTACGAAGCAGTCGCCGAAGGCGCCCGCGTGCTCTTCGGCGTGATCGGCATGGTCGCCGCGATCCGCGCGTCCCGCGCCCCGGCCCTGCTCCCCCGGCTGCGCCAGGCGTGGCGCGCCGTCACCGTCAGCCTCGCCGTGCTGATCGCCTCCCCGCTGCTGGTCGCCGGCCTGAAAGCGGCCGGGATCACCGCCGCCGCCGACGACGTCACGCACGTCGCGTTCGTCATCGCGCTGCTGGTGGCGTTGCAGCGGTTCCCGCTCGCGCCGATGAACCGCCGCGACCGGCTGAAAGCCGCGCTCGACGCCGGAACGGTCCTCACCGGCGGCATGGTCCTGCTCTGGTACGTGTCGTTCGGCCCCTACGTCGACGCGCACGGCCTGTCCCTCGCCGTCGTGGTCGCCGCCGGCGTCTACCCGCTCGTCGACCTCGCACTGCTGTTCATCGTGGCCCGCGCCCTGCTGCGCGGCTCCGACCCGTCCGCGACCCGGCCGCTGCGGCTCCTCGCGGCCGGCACGCTCGTCCTGTTCGCCGGCGACGGCGTCCACGGATATCTGCACGGGCACGGCCAGGTCGAGATGCACTCGCCGTGGCAGTTCGTCTGCTGGATCACCACCGACGCGCTGCTCGCGGCGGCCGCCGCCGAGCAGTGCCGGGCCATCAGCGCCGGCCGCCGGGAAGCACGGACCGACCGGGGCAGCAGCCGGCACATGCCGTTCGCGGCGGTCACCATGGCGCACGTGCTCATGCTCACCGCCGCGCTGCAGGAGGACGAACTCTATCCCTGGGGCGGCCTGGCGATCGGCGGCGCCGTGCTCAGCGCGTTCGTCCTCTGCCGCCAGACACTCGTCCAGCGGGAGAGCGACGAACGGGCCAGCACCGACAGCCTGACCGGTCTGGCCAACCGGGCGCGGTTCCGGGCCACGTCCTACCGGAACCTCGCCCGCAGCGCCCGGGCCGGCCGCCACTCGGCCGTCCTGGTGATCGACATGAACGGCTTCAAAGAGGTCAACGACACCCTCGGCCACAAATCGGGCGACCTCGTGCTGGTCGAGTTCGCCGAGATCCTCAAGCGGTGCGTCCCCGCGCCGGGCCTGCCGTGCCGCATGGGCGGCGACGAATTCTCCGTCGTACTGACCGATCTTGATTACCCGGAGCAGGCCTACGAAGTGGCCGGCCGAATCGCCGCCGCGATGGGCCCGGTCGCCATCGACAACAGGCTCATCCCGCTCGCCGCGAGCATCGGCGTGGCCGTCTCCGCCCCCGGCGAACTCACCCACGACGAGATCGTGCACCGCGCTGACCTGGCGATGTACCGCGCCAAGGCGCTCGGCCCGGAAACCAGGTGGGCGGTGTGGCAGGCATCCTTGGAACCTCAGGCCGCTGCCGCCTGAAAAACCGATCCACCGGTACGGGCGGTCCGGCGCGAACCGAGCGGCGGACCAGCACCCGTACGTGACGGCCCCCCGCGGTCCGAGTCGGCCGGTCCGCCGTCAGCGAAACGGTGGCGGCCTGCTCGGTCAGGGGCGGGCACCGACGGTCCGCAGCGCGGCGAGCATACGTTCGACCTCGCACTCGTCCGTGGTCTCGCGGCCGGCGTGGCTCGGCGCGGCAGTCCCCAGGGACAGGGTCGCGGCGTCCGGCACGGTGTGTTTCGCCGACGCGTGCACGGCGGTGATCCCGAGCCGGACCAGCGGCTCGATCAGCGACACCCGGACACCACCACCGGCCATGATCTCCAGGCGCCCGGCGGCGGCGGTGACCAGCCGGGCCAGTGCCGGCAGCGAGTCCACCACCGTGGTGGTGCCGCCGGAGGTGAGAATCCGCCGGACCCCGAGCTCGTGCAGCGCCTCGATCGCCTTCTCCGGCTCCGGCAGCAGGTCGAACGCCCGGTGGAAGGTCACCTCGGCGTCCCCCGCGGCCTCCACGACGCTCGTCACCAGCCCGGTGTCGATCCGCCCGTCGCGGACCCCGCCGATCACCACCCCGGCCGCGCCGGACGCGACGGCATGGCGCACGTCGCGGACGATCACGGTGATCTCGTCCGGCTCGTAGGCGAAGTCGCCGGTGCGGGGCCGGACCAGCACGTGAACCGGCGGCACATCCGGCGCCGAGGTGGCCGCCTCGATCAGTCCGGTGGACGGGGTGACGCCGCCGAGCGCCAGCGCCGAGCACAGCTCTATCCGGTCCACCCCGTAGCGGGTGGCGACGTCGATACCGTGCACGTCCTGGACGGCGAGCTCGAAGGCGATCATTAAACAATCATTGCAGTAACGCCCGGCCCCGCGGCAGCCACATCCGCCGCAACAAAAGTCACAGCCCACTCCCCCGCGGCCCAGCCGCCGGCAGACTGCAGCCGGCGCCCAGAGGTGCATCGCCCCATCAGAAGGACACCTCCAGAGACGGCGGTGGGCCAACTGACAGGCGGTGGCTGGGCCATGGGGGCACCGCCACGGCCGCCGCCACCGGGCCCCGGGCACCGGGCACCGGGCACCGGGCACCGGGCGACCCTGGGCGGGGGCGGTACGAACGCACGACCCGGGCCCGGGGTGCTCCGACCGCACCGGCGCTGTCTACGCGGACGTCTCCCGCCCTCCGCTTGCGCCCGGAGTGGTCAAGCCGGCCGGATGACGAATGCCAGCGCAAGCCGGGACCGACAGACGGCACGGGGTCGGCGGCTCAGCTGTTGTCGATGACTGCCTGCAGGCGGGCTTCGAGATCTGGGCGTATCGGGGTGACTCGCCGCATCAGGGACGCCCGGCCCTCCGGGTTGTGCAGGGCCGCGGGCAGTTCTGCAGGCAGATCCTGTTCGCGCAGGCGAACCAGCGCGTCGACGACCAGGACAGGATCGGCGGCCTCGAAAGCGGTGTCGATCACCACGGTGACCGCCCGCGTCAGCTGGCGGTCTGAACCGGGTTGCCGGCCGAGGAAGGTCAACACACAGCGCAGGATGCTGTCGGCGACACCAGCGGGCATTTCGGAGCGGCCCGGCCCGTCGAGATATGCGTCGAGGATGTCGGCAACCGCGCCGGAAGGCATACCGTCGGCGGTCGAGAGACGGTTCAGCAGCAGTTCCGCATAGGCGGAGTAACCGTCCCGAGTGGCGTCGGCTGCCGCAGCGGCAGCCCGATACGCGAGCGGCGACGGATCTGTCCAGATCTCCACGAGTGCCCGAGCGGCGGAGACGAAGCCGTGCTCAGTGTCGCCGGGGAAAGCGGTCAGGGTCCAGGGCAGCTTCCGGGTGAGCGGCTCCAGCCCGTGGTGGACGATGTCGCCGTCGAAGCCGCACTGGAAATGGTTCTCCCGATGCAGCCAGAGCGGGTCGGCGTCGTGAACGGGAACGCGGCGGAAGGCCCACAACGGGTCGAGGACCGGATCGACCGGGCCGGAACCCAGAGCGATGCGGATGTCGCGGCCGTCATCGGTGCGGATCCGATCGACGGTCGTCGAGTCGACCAGGCTGCGCCAGCCTTCCGCGGAGAGCTGGGATTTCCACAACAGCGCTTGCGAATGCCAGGCTTGCACCGGGTCGGCGTGATCGGGGTAGAGCTGGCCCGCGCGGACGGGTCCCGTGCAGAGGATGAGCAGCAACACGTTCGCGGCGTAGGTGGCGTAGCGTGCGGGCACGCCGGCGAACGTCGGCACATAGCCGTAATCGTTCCACTGTGGCGACGCATGGTTGACGCTCTGGAACACCTTCAGCAGCGGATCGCGGACCTGTGCGTCCCCGGCAGCCATCTCGGTGAGGAATGCGGGTACCCGCGACCGCTGGCTGAGGGGCTGATGTGACAGCAGACTCCTTAGCAACTCGTCGTCCAGCGGGATCGTGCCGAACCTGGGCCCCCGGACCGTCATGGATTGGAGCACGTCCCAGGTGAGCCGGGACACCAGGAATTCGCCGAAGGTGGCATGCAGGAACTTGTAGGTGCGTGGCGGCTCTTCGTCTGACGTGGCCGTCTGTGCCCGGCGTACGAAGAAGAATCGGCTGAGCAGCAGTTCAGAGGCGCTCAGCGGGGCTCGGAGATCGGCCTGCGCCGGTGACCGATCAGGAGGCGCAAGCGCTCTCAGGTCGGCGTCGAGTTCGTAGTGGGTGACCCATTCCCGGTCACGGTTGAACATGGCGAAGGCCGCGACAGAAAGCAGATGGATCTCCGACTCGGCGGCCCGCTCCAGATCGCGTACGGACAGGCCGATGCCGCGCTTGCCGATCTCTCGTCTGACGAAGGTGCTGAGCAGGCCTTCGTAGCCGGAGGCCGGGTGTTCGCCACCGAGGTGCTGAAGGGCAAGCATCAGCAGCCACAGCGGCTGGGTGGCGAGATCCCGCTGTGCGAGAACGATCTCCAGTGTGAGCGGTGTCCGGCCCAGACGGGTGAACTCGGGCGCGTTGACCTTGTTCCAGACGTCGATCCACGCTGCCACCTGACCCTCGTCGAACGGTTCCAGGCGCAGCACCACGGTTCTCGCCGGGAGCCGAACCCGGTCGGCGACGACGATGCGGCTCGTCACGATTGCCGCCACCGGACGGCCGATTTCGGCCTCACGGCGCTGGAACCTCGCCACCCGCTCGAGGTAGTCGCTGTGCCTCACGCCGGCGGCCTGCAGGAGTTCGTCGAAGCCGTCCAGGATGACCACTGGCAAGGCATCCCCGGCCAGTCGAGCTACCGTGGGCCAGGGGATGCGTTCGCCGGTGGCCTCCCGGACCGCGTCTTCGATCTGCTCCATGACCTCACCCGCGGCCGACACTTCCCGGAGCGGGACGCGGATAGCCATGAAGTCTGCGACGGGCAGGCGAGCGGCGAGCACTCTGGTCAGCAGCGACTTGCCCGCGCCGGGATGGCCGAGGATCAGCAGCGGCCCGTCCACCGCTCTCGGCGAGGTGAGGTACCCGAGCAGGAACTCCTGAAGGTCGTCGCGGACCGGCTGGCCGGCCCACCACGATTCATCGGTGACGTCCGCGTGCGGCGCGATCTCGGCGACCCGATACGACGGCGAGATGAATCCCTCGTCGAGGACGGGAATCCGGACTCCGGTCTCGACGTCTACGGACCTGACGATCGGCCGCTGCAGGTAGGCCTGGTACACGCGGGCCAGATCCCGGCGCCATGCGTCCGGCTTCCGCTCGACGGCCGGACGACTGGTTGCCCCCTCGTCCCGGCTTGTCGCCCACTGGCTGACCTCGGGGAAGTCGATGGCGAGCAGCCTCAGCGCCTCACGATATCGGAGGGCGGCGTGGCTCGCGGCGTCGGTCAGCTGTCGGGTAATCCGGTTGCGCTGCAGGAACGGGAGCTTCTCCCACCCGGCGAGGTCGGTGATGAACTGGTGCAGCCGGTCGGCGAGCCCGAGGTAGTAGCGGCGCAGCACGTCGTCGAACGACGCCGGGATCTGCTCCGGGCTCGGCACCAGCAGCCCGGCCGACCGGATCTGCTCGGTGAAGTCGCCGATGCCCGCCGTCCCGGTCTGCGGGAGCGGTGCGCCGCGGGTCAGCTCGACCGGCAGCCGCACCTCGGCGAGGCTCTCGAAGAACGCCGACACGACGATCACGGTGTGCGCCGCGGACAGGCTGTCGCCGCGCTCGACGGGGTCGAGAGCGTTGCGGCGTTCGGTGAGCCGGCGGAGCAGCGTCCTGCTCTGGTGGACGACCTCGTCGGTGCCGCCGAACCAGCGGAGCACGTCGGTGGACGGCACGTCGCCGCCGGTCGCCACGGCCTCGGCAATCCCCTGATCCGTGCCGCCGAGCAGCCGGATGGCGTCCGCGTACGTGAATGCCCGTGCCATGGTCCCTATCCTGCCTGTCCGGAGTGCTGCGATGCGTCAGGTGCGAGCGGTGCGAGCCGTCTCACGAGTCCGGGGCGCCGATCACCGATCCGGCCGGTGAACGCGTCGAAGTCCGCGCGGGAGGTGAGCTGCCGGACAGTGGGCAGGGCGAAGCCCCGTTCGGCGAGCCTGGTCATCGCCATCGCAGCAGTGATCACGTCGACATTGTCGAGGTCGGGTTCGAGCATCGAGCGCAGGACACGGGCGGTGCGCTCGTCGTCCTCGCCCTGGTCGAGGTGTGCCAGCGCGCACAGGACCATCCGGGATTGCAGTCGTGGGGGCAGCAGAGGTGCCAGGGACTGATGCATCTGCTCCAGGACGGTGACCGCCTCGCCCGGTCCGAGGTGGCCGTACGGTCCCAGGTGCGGCAGGGACAGCTCCGCGACGTTCAGCCGCAGATCGGACGGCTGTGACTCGTCCACCGCGAGGTGCAGGCAGCGGTGGAAGTCGTCGCGGGACGGTGCGGTCCACAGCCGCATCAGGACGTCGGCCGCGACGGCTCCGACCCTGCGGCGCAGCGGCCCGGCGGTCCGCATCAGGGAATCGGCGATCGGGTCGTACCGAAAATTGATCTTGATCTCGAATTCTTCGTCGGGTGGTGGCGGGATGCGGTCGCGCCAGCTCTCCGGAGCCAGCTCGATGCGCACGTCGCGGTGGTCGCCCTCGCCGATCCGCTGCACGCTCAGCCCGTGGACGAGGCCGGCGCTGTTACCGTCGGGCAGCTGCGACTCCCAGAACAACGCCTGGCCGTGCCAGTGGCGGGGCACGTCCGGATGGTCCTCGAACAGGCTGCTCGCCAGCACATCCCCGGTCACGTTCACGAGGATCAGCAGGAGGTTCGCGCGGTAGACGGCGTACCGGAAGGGCACGCCGCCGGGCGGGCGCCGGCCGGGAATCGGATCCGACGGCATCGGCTGGTCGTGGGCTGTACGGAACAGCAGCGTGAGCCGGTCCCGGAGGGTGACGACGCTGCTGGGTGTCAGGGTGGTCGCCATCCCGGTGAGGAAGTCGACGACCGGCTGACGGTCGTCAAGCATGCGGGTGGACAGCAGCCGCCGCAGAGCCGTGTCGTTGGGGAGCATGGTCCCGCCGAGAGCGGCCGGGTCGGTTGCCGTGATCCCCTCCAGTTCCGTCCAGATGAGCCGGGCGACGAGGACGTCGGCGAAGGCGGTGTAGGAGAATTCGAACGCCGTCCCGCGCCGCCGGAACGGGAAGCGGATCAGCAGATCCTCGGCGGGGCGTAGGGACCGGTGCGGTTTCACCTCGGCCCTGGTCAGATCCTGGTTCAGCTCGTCCTCGCTGATCCGGCCGGTGGCGCGCTGGAACATGGCGAGCGCTCCGGCGGTGAGCGCGCGCAGGTCGTCCTGCACCACCTCGCGCAGGTCGCGGTCGTGCTGGTCGGATTCGTACTTGGTGATCTCCCGGGTGGCCACCAGGTTGATCACATGTTCCGGTCCGCTCTCGGGCGGGTGGTGCCCAGCGGCGTGCAAAGCCAGCATGACGAGCAGCAGCGGCTGCCCGGCGAGAGCCCGGTACGCCCGGATGTCCTCCACGGTCAGCGGCGCCCCGGGGTTGAGGGCATTCCACCCGGCGAGCCAGGCGGAGATCTCCGGTTCGCCGAACGGCTCCAGCCGCAGCGCGAGACTGCCCTCCGGGATGCGGGCCCGATCGGCGACCGATGTCCTGCTGGTCACCACTACGGCCACCGGCCGACCGAGCGCGGCCTCCTGACGCTGGAAGACGGCGACGCGTTCCAGAAAGCCGGTCTTGTTGGCGCCGGTGGCGTGTAGCAGCTCATCGAAGCCGTCGAATACCACCACCGGTCTCGCGTCACCGGCCGACGCGACAAGCGCGGGCCACGTCAGGTTCTCACCTGTCGCGTCGAAGATCGCCTGTTCGAGGCGCTTGCGGATGCCGTCAATCTCCGCGTTCTCCCGCAGCGTGGCCGGCAGCACCAGGAACTTCTCAGGCGGGAACACGGCGGCGAACATCCGGATGAACGACGTCTTGCCGCCACCGCAATCCGCCACGATACAGGTCGGTGTCCGGGTGGCCGGCTCCGACTGCAGATGGTCGCCGAGATACTGCCAGGGATCCTCGCGGATCTCCTGACGGACCCACTGTGCCTCGTCGCTGACCTGCCCGGCCTCGGTCACCTCGAATACCCGGAACCGGGGAGTGATGTACAGCTCCTCCAGCGAGGGGATCGTGACGCCGTCGGGTGGCTTGCCGACGTCGCCCGCACGGTGGCGCAGGGTGGCGGACTGCGCCGCCGCCAGCGCGGCCCGGCGCTGGTCGGGCGCCTGCCCGGTGTAGAGGCTGCGCAGCAGCGTCATCATCTCGGCGATGTCCGCCCGGGTCGCCTGATGTTGCTGCTCGTCGGTCCAGTGCGCGAAGGCGGGGAAGGTACCGACCAGCTCGTGCAGCATGCTGCGGTAGTGGGCGACCGCCCGGCCGGGCACCGCCCCGAGATCCGTGGTGATCTTCGCGCGTTCCTCGGCGGACAGTCCCTCCGTGGCAGCCAGCCCGTCGAGGAAGGCGTCCAGATCCTGGGCCAGGCCTTGGTAGTAGGCGAGCAAGTCGTGCCGGAACTCCTCGGGCGACTGACCATCGGCAGGCACCAGCTGACCGGCCGACATGATCTGGCCGACGAACGTGCCGGGCATGGCCGGGACGCCGGCGCCGAGCGCGACCTGCTCGGCGCGGGTCAGTCGGGCCGGCAACGCCACGTCCTTGAGCTGGTCGAAGAAGCCGGTGATCACGATGACCGTGTGCGCTGCCTCGATCCGGTCGGTGTTGCCGTAGTCGGACAGCCCGGTGTGCCGCTCGTAGAAGAAGCGGATCGCCCGCTGGCTCAGCTGGGCCAGATCGGCCTTGTAGTCGAACCAGCCGAGCACGTCACTGAAGATCGGTGACGTGCCTGCCATGATCCAGCCCGCGGTGGAGTTCAGCAGATTCAGCAGCCGGTTGTCCTCGCCGCCGAGTAACCGGACGGCGTCGGCGTAGCTGAGCGACCGTGCCATCGCACCATCATCGGGGATCGGCGATGATCTGCCGAGCCCGGACGCGCCGGGCGACGGGTGCGTTTCGTGCCAGTGATCAGCCACCTCGTCTTGTCGGTGACCTTCACCGTCCACCGAGGATGTGCTCATCGGACGCAAGGGAGGCTGTTCGCGTGAATCAATTCACCCGGGCACTGACCGCCCTGCTCGCCCGAAATACCGCTGGCTGGTCGGGCAGCTCGGCGACACCCGCACCAGACGACCTGGCCGGACGGCAGCGTGCCGGAAAGCGCTGATCCGGGCAGTAGGCAAAGCGGAGGCATCGCCCGGGGGCGCCCCTGCAGCGGTCTCGCCGACGCCCGGCGACAGCACCCCCGCATCATGCGTACGACAGGGGCAATGAGTCATACCGGGCCGAGTGACCGAGCAGTCCCCGGTCGAGACGATCAAAAGGTAACGGGTGGGTCAGCGGTGGTGATCGGTGAGGACCTGGGACAGAGCCGCGGTGACGAGGCCGGCGGCCACTACCGTCAAGAGGCCCACACGGAGGCTGGTCCGGTCGGCGACGAGCCCGACGATCGGCGGGGAGAGCAGGAAACCGCCGCGCAACAGCCAGCTCACGATGGTCAGGCCGGTGCCGGGTGACAGGCCGGGAAGTTCGTCGGCGGTGTGCATCGCCGCCGGTACCAGGGTTGCCACACCGAGTCCGGCCAGGGCGAATCCGATCAGGGCGGTGGGCCCGGACGGGAAGGCGAGGGCGCCGCCCATGCCGGCGGCGGCGAGCGCTCCGCCGGCGCGGACGACCGTGCGCTGCCCGAACCGGTCGACGACCCGGTCCCCGGCGAGACGTCCGGCGGTCATGGCGACCTGCAGGGCGACTACGGCCAGGCCGGCGGTAGCGGCCGCGGCGTGCAGGTCGGTCAGGTAGAGCGCGCCCCACGACGCGCCCGCGTCCTCGACCAGCGAGCCGCAGGCCGCGAGCACGCCGAGTGCCACGAGCATCCGCACGGCCGGCCCGCCGGGGGACCACCGGGCGGGCCGGGCCTCGACGGCGACGGGCACGACGGCCGGGGCACCGGCAGACGAGCCGATCAGGACCCCGGCCGGAGAAGCGGCCGGGACGTCAGCGGGAGAAGCCGGGAGGTCGGTGGGAGAAGCGGCTGGGAGGCCATCAGGCGAGGTGGCGGTGCGCTCGGCGTCTTCTGGGCCGGGGAGCAGGAAGCGGTACGCCACGAGCGCCACCACGCTGAACACCGCCGCCGAGATCGTCAGGTGCACCCCGAGCGGCAGGGAGAGCCCCGCCGCCGCCGAGCCCATCAGCCCGCCCAGCACGGCCCCGACGCTCCACACGCCGTGCAGCGAGTTGACGATCGACCGGCCGTACCGGCGCTGGACCCGCAGCCCGTGCGCGTTCTGGGCCACGTCGACGATCGAGTCGAGGGCGCCGACCACGAACAGGACGGCGGCCAGGGCGTACCAGTGCGGCGCGGCCGGGATGCCGAGCGTCGCGACCGCCATCAGCACGATGCCGAACGACGCGACGCGCGCCGAACCCCACCGGCGGACGGCGGCGCCGGCGAGCAGGCCGGCGATCAACGCGCCCGCCGGGAAGGCCGCGATCGCGGTCCCGAGCAGCGCGTTGCTCAGGCCGAGTTCCGCTTTGAGCTGCGGATAGCGGGGGACGACGGTGAAGAACACCGCCCCGTTGGTGAGGAAGAGGGCGGCGACGGCGACCCGTGCTCGACGGGCGGAACTGGACACAAGGGGCTCCGGGGAGAAACGCGTACGCGAAAGAGGGTTGATCTTTATCGGAGGAAACGCTCGACCGCGTGGCGGATCTGGTCGGGCGTCATCGGGTCGGTCGAGAGGACGCTGTGCAGGACCAGGCCTTCGATGAGCGCGTCGACCTCGCGGGCCGTGGCCGGGTCGAAGTGTCGCTCGAGGGCGTCGCGGCTGCGCTGCATCCAGGCCTGGGTGACCGCGCGCAGCGCCGGGTTGCGCGCCGCGGCGACGTAGAGTTCGACGGCCATGACCAGGTCGTTCGGCGAGCCGATGAGGTCGTCGCGGATCAGTGTGATGACGGCTTCGATGGCGCTGTCCCGGTCGGTGGCGGCGCCGAGCCGCTGGTCGAAGACGTCGGCGGCGGCGTTCGCGTGCCGGGTGAAGGCCTCCGCCAGCACCTCGTCGAGCGACTCGAAGTGGTAGGTCATCGAGCCGAGCGGCACGTCGGCGGCGCGGGCGATCTCCCGGTGAGTGGTCGCAGCCACGCCTTTCTCCGCGATGACCTGCAACGCGGCATCGATCAGCCGATCCCGCCGGTGGGGGTCGTGCCGACGCGTCCGGCGGACCTCGGTCATGCCGCCACCTCCGCCGCGCTCCGGCGTCGCCGTGACCGCATCACGGCGTCCGATGATGCACTCGCCGGCTCGCTCATGCGATCTGCCGGACGATCCGGGCCGGGTTGCCGACCGCCACCACGTTTGCCGGCAGGTCGCGGGTGACGACGGATCCGGCGCCGACCACGGTGTTCTCCCCGATGGTCACGCCGGGCAGCACGATCGCGCCGGAGCCGAGCCAGACGTTGTCGCCGATCACGATCGGTTTTGCCGCCTCCCACTTGTCACGCCGCGGCCCCGGCTCGATCGGGTGGGTCGGCGTGAGCAGTTGCACGTTCGTCCCGATCTGCACGTCGGCCCCGATCGTGATCGGCGCGACGTCCAGCGCGACCAGCCCGAAGTTCGCGAAGGTGCGGGCCCCGATCCGGAGGTGCCGGCCGTAGTCGATGCGTAGCGGCGGGCGGATCTCGACGCCTTCCCCGACCTCGCCGAGCAGGTCGCCGAGCAGGCGGCGGCGCTGGTCGACGTTGCGGATCGGGGTGGCGTTGTATTCGTCCATCAGGTCGAACGCGCGCAGTGCCGCCTCGCCGAGCTCAGGGTCGTCGGCGAGGTAGAGGTCACCGGCGAGCATCCGCTCACGCATGGACCGTCGGTCGGACGTGGTCATGCGTACGAGCGTACACATCCTGTGTACTTCCGTACACAGGAGCGCCCGGGTTCCGGAACCCACCGCGCTTCGACGCTGTGACCTGCATCAATACCGGAACCGGTGTCGGAACCGGTTCCGGTCCCCATTGACACCGGTTCACACCAGCGACACAGTGTCCGGCAAGAGAGCGTTTTCACAGCTTGTTCCCCAGATGGAAACGACTTCGACACATCCTCCAGGAGTCCCCATGTCGATGACCCCTGCCCTGAAACGCCGACGAGCCTGGCTCGTCGCGGCCGTCCTGGCCGGCGCGCTGTTCACCGCACCGACCAGCGCGAACGCCGCGGAAACCCTCGTCTCCCAGAACAAGCCCGTCACCGCGTCGTCGTCGGAATGGGCCGGCACCCCGGCCGGCGCGGCCGTGGACGGCGACAACGGAACCCGCTGGTCCAGTGCGTTCGCGGCCGCCCAGTGGTTCCAGGTCGACCTCGGCGCCGCCACCGCGGTCAGCCGGATCGCGATCAACTGGGAGGGCGCCTACGCGAAGGCGTTCACGATCCAGTTCTCGTCCGACGGCACCAATTACACCCAGGCCTACGCCACGAGCACGGGCACCGGCGGCCAGCAGAGCATCACGGTCACCGGCACCGCCCGTTACGTCCGGATCAACCTCACGCAGCGCGCTCTGGAAGCCTACGGATACTCGTTCTGGGAGTTCCAGGTGTTCTCCGGCAGCGTCGTCACCAACCCCGCGAACACCCTTCTCTCGTACGGGAAACCGGCGCGCGCCTCGTCCGAACAGAACGACGTGAACTGCAACCCGTGCACGGCCGACAAGGCGTTCGACAACGACCCGGCCAGCCGCTGGGCCACCAGTTCCACCACCGGCTGGGTCGACCCGGGCTGGATCTACGTCGACCTGGGCGCGACCGCGAACGTCACCCAGGTGGTGCTGCAGTGGGACCCGGCGTACGGGAAGGCCTACCAGATCCAGGTGTCGGGCGACGCCACGAACTGGACCACGATCTACTCGACCACCACCGGTGACGGGCTCAAGGACGTCATCAACGCCACCGGCACCGGCCGCTACGTGCGGATGTACGGCACCGCGCGCGGCGGACCCTACGGCTACTCACTGTGGGAGTTCAGCGTGTACGGCACCGGCGGCAACCCGGTCACCCCGCCCGCCGCACCGGCCGACCCGACGTTCCCGGCCACCCGGCTCGTCTTCGCCGACGAGTTCAACGGCGCCGCCGGCGCCAAGCCGGACACCGCGAAGTGGACCTACGACCCGGGCGTCCCGCAGAACGGCGAAGTCCAGTACTACACGCCGAACAGCGAGAACGCGTCGATGAACGGCGCCGGGCAGCTCGTCCTCGAAGCCCGCAAGCAGGACTACGAGGGCCGGCAGTACACCTCGGCGCGGATGAACACCAGCAACAAGTTCCACGTCCAGTACGGCCGGGTCGAATCCCGGATCAAGGTGCCGAAGGGCAACGGGCTGTGGCCGGCGTTCTGGATGATGGGCGCCGACTTCCTGCAGGGACGGCCGTGGCCGTACAACGGGGAGATCGACATCATGGAGATCCTCGGCCGCAACACCAACGAGGTGTACTCGACGCTGCACGCGCCGGCGTACAACGGGGCCGGCGGTTACGGCCAGAAACTCTCGACGGTCGACCTGTCCCAGGACTTCCACGTCTACGCGGTCGAGTGGGACAGCAAGGGCATGCGCTTCTACCTCGACAACACGCTGATCCTCAACGCCGCCAAGGACACCGTGGAGAACACGCGCGGGCCGTGGATCTACGACCACCCGTTCTACCTCATCCTCAACCTGGCGGTCGGCGGCGACTTCCCCGGCCCGATCGACGCCACCACACCGTTCCCCAGCCGGATGCTGGTCGACTACGTGCACGTCTACCAGTGAGATGTGCCGCGGCAGGGCTCTCCCCCAGGCCCTGCCGCGGTCACCGTCCGAGGGCTCCGGCTTTCCGGTCGGACACCAGGTAGGAGGCTGCCGCGGTGACGGCCGAGACAGCGAGCACCGCCGGCCACGAACCGATCTTCTTGGCCAGGGGATGAGAAAGGCCGAAAGCCCCGACGTACGTCGCGGCCAGCGCCGTCGTCACGAACGGGCTCGTCCGCCGAGCCCACTCACGGCCCGCCGCGACTCCCCCGGCGGCCAGGACGACCCCGCCGAGCGGCCGCACCCCGGTCCGCCGGGCCACCTGCCACCCGCCGATGAGCGAACCCGCCGTGATCACTGCTGTGAGAACACGCATCCCCCGACCCTACCGCCGCCCGGGCCGCCAGCCGGAGCACGGCACGTCGTCAGGTCAGCCGGCTCTCGATCTCCTCCGGGGCCCGCATGCGCCACGCGTCCGTGATCAGCTCGGTCAGGCGGGCGACCGACACCCGCGGCAGGTGCAGCATGACCAGCGGAAAACCCTCATAACCGGGGGTGGTGAAGAACAGGTCGGGCTCGCCGAGGACCAGGGCCTGTTTCTCGGCCTCGTCGCCGACGTAGAGCACGGCGATGTCGGTGCGGATGACCCGCGGCTTGCCGGGTTGCCGCTCCGGATAGGACCAGGCGAAGCCCTTGTTCGCCACCCGGAAGTCGAAACCGTCGCTGTCGATCTCGACCACCTCGGGGAGCGCCAGCGCGAGCCGGCGTACGTCGTCCGCGTCAGCCATGCCGTGAGACTAACGACCCCCTACGACAACTTCGACGAGGCGGGACTGGTCGTTCACGGCGTTACCGGCGAGCGTGACGATCCGCACGGCACTGGTTTGCCGGGGCGGGAACCGGGCGACCTGAAAGGCAGAGACATTTGCGCGTACGGCCGCAACCGTCGCCCAGCCGCCGGGCACAGCGACCTGCACGTCCCAGTCCCGCAGGCCGCCCTCCGCGGCAGTGGTCACCGCCACGCTGCTGACCTGGTGTGACGTGGGCCAGTCGAGTTGCCACCAGTCCGGCCACCGCTTGCCGGTCGCGTCGTTCCACATGGTGTCGGCCCGCCCGTCGATCGCGGCGCACACCGGCCCGGTCGCGCGTGCCGTCGACGCCGTGACCCGGGTGGCAAGCGCCGTCAGGCCGGCGTCCGCGGGTGGCACGGTGACCTCGACGGGCACGTCCACGACCCGATCGTCCCTGGTCACACGCACGTGATAACTACCCGTCCGGGTCCCGGTGACGGTGACCGGCACGCTCGTCGTGTATCCGGCCGGCAGCCAGCTGGTGATCAGACGGCGGGGCAGGTGCAGCGCGTCGGAGGCGGTCAGCGACGCCTCCGCGTAGAGCCCTTTCGTCCCGTTGTTGGTGAGCTGCACCGCCAGGTCACGCCCGTTGCACGGACCGGTGGTGATCGTCAGTGACCCGGGCAGGACCGTCAACCCGCCCGGCACCGCCAGCAGCACCGCCGCGAGCCGGATCACGCCGTCACCAGCCCGGGCCGCACCCGCTCCGACACGAACGACGCCCGCGTCGACACCGTCCCACCGCGCCGGGTCACCTCGGACATCACCCGGTAGTCCGCCCGTATCGAGTCCCGCCCCAGCTCGCACCGCAGGTAGCCGCGCTGCCCGTTGGCCAGCCGCAGGTGCGGATTGAAGGCGCGCTGCATGTCCAGCTGAGGCGTGGTGTCACTGCCGTCCCCGCCGCTGGTGATCGACGTCCCGACCAGCTCGACCCCGACCGCGGCCGTCTCCGGGCGCCCGAAATCGACCCGTAGATCGGCCGCGTAATTGTTGTGGATGTCCCCGGAGATCACCACGGTCCCCGGTTCGACCGCGGCCATTTCCAGAATGCGGCGCCGGTCGGCCGCATACCCGTCCCACTTGTCCATGTCGAGCCGGCCGGCGGTGCCGCCGTACCGGCATTCGGCCATCATGACCTGCTGCGCGAGAAGGTTCCACCGAGCCTCCGAACGGCCCATCCTCCGGAGCAGCCAGTCCCGTTGCCCGGCGCCGAGAAGCGTCCGGTCCGGGTTGTTCCGGTCGTCGCATCCGGCGCGCAGACCGTCCCCGCACGCCTGGTCAGTCCGGTACTGCCGGGTGTCGAGCACATACGCGTGGGCGAGGTCGCCGAACCGGAATCGCCGGTGAAGTGACATGTCCGGGCCGGCCGGCTGTCGCGGCCACCGCAGTGGCTGGTTCTCCCAATAGGCGCGGTAGGCGTTCGCCCGCCGTACCAGGAAATCGTTCTCGGGAATGGTCGTGAACCGCGGGGCGTCGCCGGCATAGTTGTCCTGCACCTCGTGGTCGTCCCAGGTCAGGATCCACGGGAAGGCGGCGTGCGCGGCCTGCAGGTCCGGGTCGGTGCGGTAGAGGGCGTAGCGCATCCGGTACAGATCCAGGGTGTCCGTCTCCAGCTCGAAAGTGTCGGGGAGTCGCAACGAGGAATCCATCCGACTGCCGCCGACGCTGTTGATCGCGCCCTCGTAGACGTAGTCGCCGAGGAAGAACACGACGTCGAGCTCCTCGGCGGTCAGGTGCCGCCACGCGTCGTAATAGCCGTCGGTGTACGCCTGGCAGGACGCGACCGCGAAACGGAGTGCTCGGGGTGCGGCGGTCTTCGCGGGGGCGGTCCGGGTGCGGCCGATCGGGCTCAGGTGTCCCTGACTGCGGAAACGGTAGAAATACTCCGTTGCGGGTCGCAGTCCACTGACGTCGGCGTGCACCGAATGGCCGTACGCGGGAAATGCTGTTGCCGTCCCGGTACGGATCACCTTCGTGAAGGTGTCGTTCTCCGAAACCTGCCATTCGACCGGGTACTCCGCCGGTGGCAGGCCGCCCGCGGGTTCGAGGGGTTTCGGGGCGAGCCGGGTCCAGAGCAGAATGCCGTCCGGCAGAGGGTCGCCGGACGCGACGCCGAGGGTGAACGGGTTCGTGATGCGTGGCGCCGGCAGCGTGCCGATCAGGGCCGACCCGCCGAGCGTAAGGAGGCGGCGCCGGGACAGTCGCAGCATTTCCGCCTCCTATGTCCGGATATATAAGCACGATATCAACTCGTCGGCCGACCGGAACGGGACGACACGTCACACTCCGGAAATCGATCTTCGTCCTGGCGCAACAAGAAGTTCACGGTGAGACCCATCCATGGATGTCGAATTCCCGTAGAACTCGGAGGTCCCGTTTCCTCACCGATGGGAGCACCGTATGCACACTGTCCCCCGCGTGGTGGCCGCGCTCGTGACCGCCGCGATCACCACCGGCCTGCCGGCGTCCCCGGCCCGGGCCACGCCGCCGAACATCCCGGCCAAAGCCACCGCGCAGGCCGAACTGAACACGCTCACCGTCGCCGCCGAGACCAACGAGAGCACCTACGACCGGGACCTGTTCCCGCACTGGATCACGATCAGCGGGACCTGCAACACCCGCGAGACCGTCCTCAAGCGCGACGGCTCCGACGTCGTCGTCAGCTCGGCCTGCGCCGCGACCAGCGGTTCCTGGTACTCGCCCTACGACGGCGCGACCTGGACCGCCGCGAGCGACCTGGACATCGACCACGTCGTGCCGCTCGCCGAAGCGTGGCGGTCCGGCGCCTCGGCCTGGACCACCAGCAAGCGCCAGAGCTTCGCCAACGACCTCACCCGACCGCAACTGATCGCGGTCACCGACACCGTCAACCAGGCCAAGAGCGACCAGGACCCGTCGACCTGGCAGCCGTCCGTGGCGTCGTATCGCTGCACCTACGCCCGCATGTGGATCGCGGTCAAGTATTACTGGGGGCTGACCCTGCAGTCGACTGAGAAGACCGCTCTGCAAACCATGCTCAACACCTGCAGCTGACCGCTCCTGTCACTCTTTCCTGCTTCTCAGGGCTCTTGTTTCTCTCGCGGCTCGTGCTTTCCCACGGCTCTTGGTTTTCTCGCGGCCGTCGCCTTCCTCGCGGCGGCCGCGAGGTGCCGGACCCTCGGTCATCCGTTCGCACAAGGTCATCATTGGCCGGGTGCGCGCCTCCGGGTAGCCTTCGCCGCGCCATGCCAGACCATTCCTCCCCCACCCCGTCATCCCCGCTCACCGCCTCCGGGCCCGGGCATCATCCCTCCCGTCTGCGGCTCGCGCTGCTCTTCGGAGCGGTCGTCGCGATCCTCGCCGCGGTCAACGTCGCCGACAAGTTCGGCCCGCACCACACCGGACTGGTCGCCGGGCCGATCGTCGCCCTGGCCCTGGTGCTGATCGCCCGCCGCGCCGGGCTGTCCTGGCACGACCTCGGCCTGTCCCGGCGCACGCTGGTCCCCGGCCTGCGCTACGCACTGGGTGCGGTCGGCGTCGTCGCCGTGGTCTACACGATCGGCGCCGCGATCCCGGCCACCCGGGTCGCCTTCCACGACGTGCGGTACCACCTGCACCCCGGGGCCGCGTTGCTCACCGCGTTCGTGGTGGTGCCACTCGGCACGGTCCTGCTCGAAGAGGTCGCGTTCCGGGGCGTCCTGCTCGGCCTGGTCCACCGGCACCGGGGCGCGACCTGGGCCAGCATCACGTCATCGGTGCTGTTCGGGCTCTGGCACGTGCTGCCGTCGCTGCGGCTCGCGCAGGTCAACCAGGCCGTCGGCGCGACGTTCGGGGTCGGCGCGACCGGGCGGATCCTCGCGATCCTCGGCGCGGTCGCGTTCACCGCGGTGGCCGGGCTGCTGCTGTGCGAGCTGCGGCGGCGGTCCGGAAGTCTGCTGGCCGCGGCGGCGTTGCACTGGGCCACCAACGGGCTCGGGCTGCTGATCGCGGCAGGGCTGGCCGCCGTCCAGTTCAGCTGATTCCCGTCAGGCCGTTCTCACTCGTTCGGCTCGCTCTGCGGCTCTCCCCCGGCCGTCCTGCTCGGCTGCTGCGCCGGCGCGCCCGGCCGTCCCGCTCGGCTGCTGCGCCGGCGCGCCCGGCAGCCTCACTCGGCTGCTGCGCCGGCGCGCTCGGCGTCGGCGAGGATCTCGCGGGCGCCCTGGCGCATCAACGAGACTGCTACCGCCGTACCCAATAAGACCGGGTCTTTTTCCCACTCGTGAGCGTCGGCGACCGTTTTGCCGTCCGGGGAGATGACCCGGGCCCGCAGACCGATCCGGCCGTCCGGCTCGGTGCGGGCCAGCGCCGCGATCGGCGAATGACAGGAACCCTGCAGAATGTGCAACATCGTGCGCTCCGCCGTGGTCTCCGCCCACGTCCGCGCGTCGCCGAGGCCCGACGCCAGCTCGCGCACCGCGGTGTCGTCCTCACGGCACTGCAGGACCAGCGTGCCGGCGCCGACCGCCGGAACCATCGTGTCGACGTCCAGCGTGTGCGTGATCCGGGCCGCCTCGCCGATCCGGTCCAGCCCGGAGACGGCCAGCAGCAGCGCGTCGTAGTCACCGGCGTCGAGTTTCGCCAGGCGCCGGTTCGCGTTCCCCCGGATCGGCCTGACCTGCAGATGCGGCCAGTGCAGGCCGATCTGCGCGATCCGGCGGACCGCGGACGTGCCGACCACCGTCCCCGGCGGCGCCTGATCGATCGGGATCCCGCCCGGATGCAACCAGGCGTCCCGGACGTCATCCCGGGCCAGGTAGGCGGCCATCACCGTGCCGGCCGGCGCGGGACGATCACCCGGGACGTCCTTCACGCAGTGCACGACCAGGTCGACGTCACCGGCGAGCAGGGCCGCGTCGACCTCCTTGGTGAACGCCCCCTTGCCGCCGAGCGCGGACAGGCTCCCCTGCCAGCGGTCGCCGCTGGTCGTCATCGACAGCACCTCGGCTCGGACGCCGGGGTGCCGGGCGGCGAGCATGGCCTTGACGCGGTCGACCTGAGCGAGCGCCATCGGGGAATTCCGGGTGCCGATGCGCACCGTACGCGATTCGGGCATACGGGCAGGGTACGCCCGTCGTTTCCGCCGCACGCGGCCGACTCCGGTGGCCGGCTGCCGGTCGCCGGGCTGGCGACCTCGCGCGCGGGGGGCGTCCGAAAGTGGTCGGGCGGCCCGGTCGCGGGCGGGAGATAGGCTCAGGCCCGCGACAGAACTGTGGGAGGCGGCCGTGGCCGAATATTCACCGGTGCCCGAGCTGAACCTGCTCAAGGCATTCCAGGACAAGTTCGGTTACGAGGCGTACGCCGACGGCTTCGGCCTCGACGACTTCGCCGACCGGTCCGGGCTGGTGGCCGGCTGGTCCGCCGACCCGGAGTTCCTGGCCCGGCTGACCCCGTTCGCACGGGCGACCGGTGGCGGTTCGTTCTACGCGTTCTGGCACGTCGACAACCGCTCCGACCTGGCCACCCTCCCGATCGTGGTCTTCGGCGACGAGGGCGGCCAGCACGTGGTCGCGCGCCACCTCCGGGAACTGTTCCAGCTGCTGGCCTACGACACGGAGATCTCCGTCGACTGGGACGAGGCGTACTACTACCGTGCCGGCGACGAGGAGCACAGCGACTCCCACGACGAGTTCGTCACCTGGTTGGCGGAGCACTTCGACCTCGCCCCCGCCACCGACCCGGACGCGATCGTGAACGCGGCCCGGTCCGAGTTCGGCGACAGCTTCACCGTCTGGTCCAACGCCTACCTGACCCCGTAACCCTCCCGCACTGTCCGGCAACGTTCAGTCCCGCCGAACACACCCCCCGGCCCAGCTCCCAGCGCCGGCCCGCCGGAGCCGGTCGGTCCCCAGGGCTGCCAGGACCGGCCCGGCCCGGCTCCCAGCGCCGGCTCGCGGAAACCGGCCGGCCCCCAGGGGTGCTGAAGCCGACCCGGCACAACCCTCGAAGCCAGCCGTCTCGTGCGTCGGAGTGCAGCCGTCAGCGCGGCCCCCTGGTCAGCGAGCGACCGCCGTGAGCGGTGATGACGGGTGAGCGGTCAACAGAGTCGGCAGATCCGCCATCGCAGTGAAGATGTGCGTGGCCCCGGCGTCCAGCAGTACCTGCGGAGCGTGGTGGGCCGGGCTGTCCGGCGGGCAGTAGCCGAAGACGACGGCGCCGGCCGCGACGCCCGCCCGTACACCGGTAGCGGTGTCCTCGACCACCGCCGCCCGGGCCGGGTCGACGCCCAGCGCCGCCGCGGCAGCCAGGTAGACGTCCGGAGCCGGTTTGCTCCGGGGCGTCTCCATGCCACTGAAGATCTTGCCGGCGAAGACGTCGTCGAGACCGACCTTGCGGAGTTGCAGCTCGACCTTCGGGCGGTCGGCGCCACTGGCACACGCCACGTTGCCGTGGAAGAGGCGGTCGATCTCCCGAGCCGCGGCCTCCGCGCCGGGAATCGCCTCGAGCCCGGCGATCAGCGCGTCGTTGCGGCGCCGGCGGAACTCGGCGAGCCACTCGCCGGTGACCGTGAACCCGGTGTTGGCGGTGATCACACCCACCTCGTCGGCGAGCGCCCGACCGACGAACAGCCGGAAGCAGTCCGCCTCGCTGACCGCCCAGCCGAGCTCGTGCAGCATCGCGCGGAGGACCGAGTTCGTGATCCGCTCCGAGTCGACGAGCACCCCGTCACAGTCGAAGAGCACGGCGTCGAAGGACCGATCGGGGGCATCCAGCATGCCGCCGACCCTATCCGGATCCACCGGCCCGCCGCCGTGGCCGCCTTCACACCGCACACGCCGCGGGCCGCCGGGGAGGTTCGGGCGGCCCGCTCCGGCTTGGTCGTGACCGGCCGGGCGAGCGGGTCAGTCGCGGAGGGCGGCCAGCGCGGAGGGCGGGGTTCGGAGGAGGAGAGCGGCCGGGATCAGGCTCGCGGCGAAGGCTACTGACACGCAGAGGACGGTGATGAGGGCGATCAACGACCACGGCGCGACGATCTCCGCGGTGCTGACCAGGTCACTGAGGCGGGAGCGGAGGCCTCCGAGCATGGCCGCGGTCACGACCGCGGCGAGGAGGAGGGCCACGGCGACGACGGTGCCGGTCTCGGCGGCGATCAACCCGAGCACCTGGCGTGGGGTGGCACCGCCGAGGCGTAGGACGGCGATGTCGCGGGCGCGGTCGGCGGTGGACATGACCAGGGTGTTCGCGATGGCGATGGCCGAGTAGAGCAGGGTCATGCCGAGCAGGGCCAGCATCACGAGGTGGTTCATGCGGTCGGCCGCGACGGCCTGCGCGGCGAAGTAGGCGTCGGGTGTCGCGATCTCGCCCGCCGAGCCCACGGCCGCCCGGAGCGCCTCCGCGTCACCGGTCCCGGCAAGGTAGACGACATCCGCCCCGACCAGGGAAGGTCCGTCCAGGGAAGGTCCGACCGGGGAAGAGCCGTCCAGGGAAGGTCCGACCGGGGAAGAGCCGCCCGGGGAAGGGCCCACCGCGGAAGAGCGGGAAGAGGCGACAGCGGACGGGTACGGAAGGAGGACGGTCAGGCTCAGGTCGAGGCTGGGCGGGAGGACCGCCACGACCCGGCAGCGCAGCGGCGTAGTGTCGCCCTCCCACAGCTGGATCTCGTCGCCGACGTGCCAGCCGCGGTCATCAGCCAGATCGGCGCTGATCACCACCGTTCCGGGTGCCCGCAGCTCACGGACCTCGGCCGGCAACTTCCACACCTGTTCGATCCCGGCCCCGACATAGTCCGCGGTGATCAGCTCGACGCTGTCCCCGGTCGGCATGAACGCCGATGCCGACCGGACCGGAACGGCCGCGCTCACTCCCGGCACCCGGCTGAGGGCGTCGACCGCCGAGGCCGGCACCCCGAGCGAATCCACCGCGCTGACCAGCGTCGACGCCGTGATCCGGGCCCGTGACGCGGTCTGCGCGGCCCGCTGGGCGGTGCTGGTCGCGGACAGGATGGTCGCGGCCAGCCCGACGGTGAGCAGCACCGGCGTGGCCGTCGAGGCGGTGCGCCGCACCGCGGTCAGCGCGTTGCTCCGGGCGATCTGCACGGTCACCCCGGGCAGGGCGCCGGTCAGGACCCGGATCAGCAGCGGGGCGAGCAGCGGCGTGAGCAGGACGACCGCGATCAGGGCGAGATACGACGAGAAGAACGTGAGCGCGATCGCGTCCTCCCCGGTGACGGATCCACCGGCGGCGACCATCGCGATCGCGCCGGCGGCGAAGAGCACCCCGAAGATCCACCGCGGGACGGTCATCACCCGCCGGTCGGCGGTGGCGTCGCGCAGCGCTTCGATCGGGCGCACCTTCCCGGCCCGCCGCGCCGCCGCCCACGTGCCGATCATGGCGATGAGCAGGCCCGCGCCGGCGGCCGAGAGCACCGCCCACCCGTTGAACGCGACGGTGAACCCGGCCGGCGCCAGCCCGTGGGCGACGAGCCAGCGCCCGCACCACGGCGCGAGGACGGTGCCGAGCGCGCACCCGGCGGCCGAGGCGAGCAGGGACGCGAGCGCCGCCTCGCCGAGGACCAGCCGGCGCACCTGCCGCGGGGTCGCGCCGGCGGCCCGCAGCAGGGCCATCTCGCGCCGCCGCTGGCTGACCGCGAACGCGAACGTCCCGGCCACCACGAAGATCGACACCAGGACCGCGAGCCCGGAGAACGTCCCGAGCAGTGCGATCGTATCGGCCATGGCGTCGCGGTCGGGGTCCGGCTCGGCGAGGGCACGACGGTCCCCGGTCAGAACTTGCAGACCACTTTCCCGTACGGCTTCGGCCGCCCCACCGTCCCGGAACGCCACCGCGTCCACGCGCCCCCCGGCGAGCGCGGCCGCCGAGGCGTCGGTCACGTAGACGGCGGCCGGCCCGGTCACCACCCCGGTCACTTTCCAGGTGTGGGTCGCGTCTGCCGTACGTACGTCGAAAAGCTCACCCACCTGCCGCCCGGAAGCGACCGTGACCACCGCCTCCCCGTCCGCCGCAGGCGGACGCCCCGCCGTCAGCGAGGCCGGGTGCAGCGTCGCGCTCGCCCACGGGTGCACGTCGGCCGCCATGTCCCCGATCATCGCGGGGATCCGCCTGTCCACCACCGCGCCGGGCAGCGTGGACAGCCGCGTGACCGCCTCCGCGGGGACGCCCGGCCGGGCACCGACGGAGTTGGACGTGTCGAACGCGCCGTCGCCCGACCCGATCCGCACGGTGACCGTGTCGGTGGGTACGGCGACGAGCGTGGCGCCGGAGAACCAGACGGGTTCCCGGTCGTGGCCGATCGTCGCGGCGATCGCCAGCCCGGTGACGGTGAGCAGGCCGGCGCCGAGCGCGAGCGCGACGAACACCCCGGCGAACCCGGCCCGGCGGGCGCGCAGCGTCTGCACGGCCAGGCCGATCATGAGTGGACCACCGGGACGGATTCAAGGCTGGTCATCAGGTCGGCGACCGCGGGCGCGGACATGGCCGGGCGGTCGTCGGCGACCCGGCCGTCGACGAGGAAGACCACGCGGTCGGCGCGGGAGGCGGCGAGCGGGTCGTGGGTGACCATCACGATGGTCTGGCCGTGGTCGTCGACCATGGCGCGCATCAGGTCGAGGACCCCGCGCCCGGTCGACGAGTCGAGGGCGCCGGTGGGCTCGTCCGCGAAGAGCACCGCGGGCCGGGCGACCAGCGCCCGCGCGATGGCGACGCGCTGCTGCTGGCCGCCGGAGAGCTGGGCCGGGCGGTGACCACCGCGCTCGGCGAGACCGACGGCGGCGAGCATGTCGCGTACCTGGCGGCGGCCGGGCCGGCGACCGCCGAGGCGCAGCGGCAGCGCGACGTTCTGTTCCGCGGTCAGCGACGGCAGCAGGTTGAAGGACTGGAAGACGAACCCGATCCGGGACCGCCGGAGCAGGGTCAGCGCGGTCTCGGAGAGGGTGGTCAGCTCGACGCCGTCCAGCGTGACCGTGCCGGCGTCCGGTTTGTCGAGCCCGGCCGCGCACTGCAGCAGCGTGCTCTTGCCGGAGCCGGACGGGCCCATGACTGCGGTGAACGTGCCCGCCCCGAAGCCGAGGGTGAGTGAGTCGAGGGCGGTGACCGCTCCGGCGCCGCGGCCGTGCCGGCGACGGACTCCGCGCAGGTCGAGCAAGGGTTCCATGCCGAAGAGCCTGCTCGATCCGCCGGCGCTTCTCACTACCGCTCACGTGAGTCTTCGAGGTAGGGCCAGCCCTACCTCACGGGCCGGAGACCCCGAGGATCTCCCGCGTACGCTCGTCGGGGCCGTCGTAGTACCGCTCCAGGACCTGCCGGAACACGGCAGGATCATCCGCGGCCTCGGCGAACAGGGTCATCGACGAGCGCAGCTTCAGATCGTCCGGACTGCCGAAGATCTGCGCGGCCGTCCGCCCCTCGACCCCGAGCAGCGTCTCGGCACACTCCACGAGTCGCGGCCCGAGCACCGGGTGCGCCAGATAATCCCGGGCCTCGGCCAGGTCCCGGATCGCGTAGGTCTGCGCCGTGTGACTCGACCCCAGGCCCGCCACTTGCGGGAACACGAACCACATCCAGTGCGACCGCTTGCGGCCGGCGGCCAGCTCGGCGAGGGCGCGCTCAAACACCCCGTCCTGGGCGTAGACGAACCGGTGCAGGTCGCTCATCCCGTGAGCCTAGCGATGTGCGCGCCGGGATCGCCCGGGAACGCCCGCCGCGCCGAGCCGAGCCCGCTCACCCCTTCGACGGTGACCTCGACCAGGTCGGCGTCGGCCAGCACGGTGGTCTCGCCGCCGGACGGCATCCGCAGGATCACGTCGCCGTGGTCGCGGACCTCGCCGTCGGAAGCGCTCAGGCCGGTGACGCCGTTGACGAGATAGCGGTCCAGGTGCGGGTGCGGGGTGGCGATCAGCCGGTCGTCGCGCAGCGAGAGGACCCACGGCACACTGCACGAGGACTCGCCGACGCGGGCCAGGAAGCACCGCCGGCCGGCCGCGTCCAGGAACGGCGTGACCGGGCCCAGGCTGCCGTGCTCGAAGACGCCCCAGATCCGGGGGACGAAATCACGACCGTCATAAGAGCCGATGGCGTACGCCGGAGCAACGCCCGCCACGAACAACACCCACGCACCGTCCAGGTCGAACAGCCGCGGGCACCGCCAGCCGCCGGACTCCCCCGTGGTCAGCACCCCGTCGTGCGCCCAGGTCAGCAGATCATCCGACCGGTACTGCAGGACCGCGGAACCGCCCGTGGTCACCGACGCCGCGACCAGCATCCGCCACCCGTCGGCGACCGCCCAGACGAACGGGTCCAGCAGACCGGTGAACCCGGCCGGGGCAGCGCCGAGCACCGGCCCGACCGGCTCGGCCCGCCAGCCGTCCAGTTCCGGCCCCGAGGTCGCCCGCCAGACGCCCTCGCCCGGCCGGGAATGGAACAGGACCGGGCCGGCCGGGCCGTGCACGACCGACCCGCAGCGCGGGTCGGTCGACGCGTCGGGCACCGCCGAGACCGGGCGTTCCCGCCAGATCACCAGATCGTCGGAGACCGCACAGCCCCAGCTCGCGACCTGCTCGTCGATGGTCTGGTGCTCGTAGAACAGGTGGTACCGCCCGTCCACCCGGAGCACCCCGAAGAGATCGCCGACCCGGCCGTCGCGCGGAGTGAAGTGCATCCGGGGCCGCAGCCCCACACCCGGTCCAACATCCATGCCTCTGCGTAACATCACGGCGGCTCGGGCGCCAGACCGTACGAGTGCCAGGCCTAGTTGTCGAACTCACCGTCCTTCGCGCCGTCGACGAACGCCGTCCACTCCGACGGGGTGAAGAACAGGATCGGCCCGTCCGGGTTCTTCGAGTCGCGGACCGCGCGGCCACCGTCGGGCAGGTCAGCCACTTCGACACAGTTGTCGGAGTAACTGCGCGTACTCCTGCGCCAGGCCGCGGTCCTCCGGTCGAAAGTCACGGCATAGGTCTTCTCTGCCATCTCGCACCTCCGGGCACATTCTCGGCATCCGGCCACCGGCGAAACTGTCCGTGATCCGTCTCTGGAAGAGATAGGCACGTTACTGCACGTGCGGAAGAACGTGCGCTCAGAAAAGCGTCGTCGGCTCCGGCGGGACCGGCACGGGCAGGCCCGGCAGGCCCGGGACACGCGCCCGCACCTCCTCGTGGAAGAGCCGCGCGAGCGCGGGAGCGTCGGCGTTGTCCGGGGTGTGCACGAACACCGTCGGTGAACGGCCCTCGCGCAGCCAGCCGGCCACCCTCTCCACCCACGGCTGCCAGCCCGCGACGGTCCGGGCGGTGTCGTCGCGGCCCAGATAGCGGACGATCGGCCGGTCGGTGAGCGCGGTGTCGCGGCGCGGCATGCGAGGCTTCTTCATCCACGCGTCACGCTCGGCGTCACTGGTCGGGGGCGAGTCGAAGAACGCGGTGGTGTCGAACGGAACCCACTCGGCACGATGCTGGACGAGCAGTTCCTCCAACCGGCTCGGATCGGTGAAGAAATCGGGGTGGCGCACTTCCACGGCGTACCGGAAATCAATCGGCAGGGAACGCAGAAAGCGTGCGAGAACCGCAAGATCGCCGGGGCTGAAGGACCCGGGAAGTTGAATCCAGAGAGCCGCGGCCCGCGAGCCGAGCGGCTCGATCGCCTCGAGGAAGACGCGCAGCTCCTCGTCGGTGTTCGTCAGGCGCAACTCGTGCGTGATGCGTTTCGGAATCTTCGGGATCAGCCGGAAATCCGGGCCGGTCTGCTCGGCCCAGGTCGTCACGGTCGCGCGCGACGGAACCGCGTAGAACGTCGTGTTGCCCTCGACCGCGTTGCACCATTCCGCGTACGCCCGGAGTTTGTCACCGGGGGCGAAACGGCTCTGCCACGCCTTCAGGGACCACATCGCGCAGCCCACGTGCAGGGCCATGACTCCGGATCGCACCGGAGAACCGTATCCGGTACCGTCGCCCTTTCGGACGGGGAGGGACGATCGATGCCTTATTCACCGGGCGAGGTCGCGGGGAAACTCGGCGTGAGCATCGACACCCTGCGCTATTACGAGCGGATCGGGCTGCTGCACGGCATCGAACGCACCAGCGGCGGCCAGCGCGTGTTCTCCGACGACGACCTGGGCCGGATCGGTCTGCTCCGCTGCCTGCGCGACTCGGGCATGCCGATCGCCCGGCTGCGGCGCTTCGCCGAGCTGCTCCACGACGGCGACGAGGCCGCCGAGCAGCGCGTTCAGCTGCTCGCCGAGCACGACCGGGAAATCGACGAGAAGGTCGCCCGGCTGCGCAGGGAACAGCAACGCGTGCGCGAGAAGATCGCCTGGTACCGTGCCGAGACCGTTCGCCCGGCCGGCTCGAAGGAGGCCCCGTGACCCGGCACGTGATTCGTGGCGCGTCCGTCCTGATGTTGGTCGCCGGCCTCGCCGGTGGCGCCTATCTGGGCGAGAAACGTCCACCCCAGACCACCGGCTACGTCTTCGACTCGGTGCAGGCCGACGCTGCCGACATGCAACTGCTCAAGGAACGGCAGAACGCGCACGCCGCGGCCCGTTCCCGGGTGACCGTCGCCGAGGGCACCGCCACCGACAAAGCCGAAACGGTCGCGAAGAGCGCCGACGGATATGCCAAGGACCTCGACAAGAGTGTCGCCGCGGCGAAGAAAGCCGCGCAGCAGAAGGCAAGCGGCCCGGTCGCCTTCGCCGGCCCCATTCCCAGTTCCTGCAACGAATTCAGCGGCAGCCGCGCGATCGGCTGCGCACTGACCCTGAGCGCCGGTTTCGGGCTCGACCAGTTCGCCTGCCTGAACAAGCTGTTCAACAAGGAGAGCGGCTGGAACTACCGCGCCGAGAACCGCAGCTCCGGCGCCTACGGCATTCCGCAGTCGCTGCCCGGGTCGAAGATGGCCGCTTTCGGCGCCGACTGGAAGACCAATCCGGCGACCCAGATCAAATGGGGCCTGGACTACATCAAGAAGCGCTACAAGACCCCGTGCGGCGCCTGGAGCCACTCCGAGCAGTACAACAACTACTGAGTACGCCGCGAGCTGGTCCCGGCGCCGGGCCGCGACGCGCGTCGCGCGGTCACTCCAGGGACTTGGTCGTGTCGCCCGGTCCGGGGCGGCTCATCGACGTACCGCCGCATGAATTGACGGCGAGCACAGCGGAGCCGGCGCCGGACCGGACTACGCCGGGATCAGGACGTGGGCTTGTTGCGGCTGCGCAGGACGACCAGGGCGTGCCGGATGACGTCGACGCTGCTGCCGGCCCGGGTGGTCTTGCGGCGGCGGGCGAGCAGCGGATCGGCCGTGTGGGCGACGATCTCCCAGGTCTTGCCGTACTCGCGGGCCGGCAGGGTGAACGTCACGTCCTCGTCCAGGGGGTTGAACAGCAGCAGGAACGAGTCGTCGGTGATCTCCTCGCCGAGGGCGTCGCGTTCCGGGATCCCGTGACCGTTGAGGAAGACGGTCATGGTCATGCCGCGGCGGGTGTTCCAGTCGGCCTCGGTCATGATCTCGCCGTCGCGGCGCAGCCAGGCGATGTCGGGCAGCTTGTTGTCGTCGGCCACCTCGCCGGTGAAGAAGCGGCGGCGGCGGAAGATCGGATGGTCGGCGCGCAGCTTGGTGAGCGCCCGGACGAAGTGCGTGAGCACGTCCTCCTCTCGGGCGTTCTCCCAGTTCACCCAGCTCAGCTCGTTGTCCTGGCAGTAGACGTTGTTGTTGCCCTGCTGGGTGCGGCCGAGCTCGTCGCCGTGCAGGATCATCGGGACGCCCTGGCTGAGCAGCATGGTGGCCAGGAAGTTCCGCTTCTGGCGCTCGCGCAGGACGATGATCTCGGCGTCCTCGGTCTCGCCCTCGGCCCCGCAGTTCCACGAGCGGTTGTGGCTCTCGCCGTCGCGGTTGCCCTCGCCGTTCGCGTCGTTGTGCTTCTCGTTGTACGACACCAGGTCGTGCATGGTGAAACCGTCGTGCGCGGTCACGAAGTTGATCGAGGCGATCGGACGGCGGCCGTCGATCTCGTAGAGGTCGGAGCTGCCGGTGAAGCGGGACGCGAACTCGCCGAGGCTGGACGGCTCGCCGCGCCAGAAGTCGCGGACCGAGTCGCGGTATTTTCCGTTCCACTCGGTCCAGTTCGGCGGGAAGCCACCGACCTGGTAACCGCCGTCGCCGACGTCCCACGGCTCGGCGATCAGCTTCACCTGCGACACCACCGGGTCCTGGTTGACCAGGTCGAAGAAGGCGGCGAGCCGGTCCACCTCGTGGAACTCGCGGGCCAGGGAGGCGGCCAGGTCGAAGCGGAAACCGTCGACGTGCATCTCGGTCACCCAGTACCGCAGGGAGTCCATCAGCAGGCGCAGCGACTCGTGGTGCCGGACGTTGAGGCTGTTCCCGGTGCCGGTGGTGTCGTAGTAGTACTGCTTGTCGGTGTCGACGAGCCGGTAGTACGCCGGGTTGTCGATGCCGCGGAAGCTCAGCGTCGGGCCGAGGTGGTTGCCCTCGGCGGTGTGGTTGTAGACCACGTCCAGGATGACCTCGATGCCGGCCTGGTGCAGGGCCTTGACCATCGACTTGAACTCCTGCACCTGGCCACCACCGCCACCGAACGACGAGTAACCGTTGTGCGGGGCGAAGAAGCCGATGGTGTTGTAACCCCAATAGTTCTTCAGGCCGCGCTCGACCAGGCCGCTGTCGTGCACGAACTGGTGCACCGGCATCAGCTCGACCGCGGTGATGCCCAGCTTCTTGAAGTACTCGATCATCACCGGGTGGGCGAGACCCGAGTACGTCCCGCGGACGTCGTCCGGGATCTTGGGGTGGCTGTTCGTCATGCCCTTGACGTGCGCCTCGTAGATCACCGTCTGGTGGAACGGGACCTTCAGCGGGCGGTCGTTGCCCCAGTCGAAGAACGGGTTGATCACGACGGACTTCGGCGCGAACGGGGCCGAATCGGCATCGTTGTAGGACATCGGGTCGCCGAAATCGTAGGAGAACAGCGCCTGGTCCCACCGATAATCGCCGTCAATTGCCTTCGCGTACGGGTCGAGCAGCAACTTGCTCGGGTTGCACCGCAGCCCCTGGGACGGGTCGTACGGACCGTGCACGCGGAAGCCGTACCGCTGACCGGGAGTGACCCGGGGCAGGTAACCGTGCCAGACGAGAGCCTCCCGCTCGGGGAGGTCGACGCGGGTCTCGTTGCCCTCGTCGTCGAACAGACACAACTCGACCCGCTCGGCGACCTCGCTGAAGATGGCGAAGTTCGTGCCGCCGCCGTCGTAGGTCGCACCCAGCGGGTACGGATTGCCCGGCCAGATTTTCATGCCGCCCACCATGCCCACATCGTCTCGTCCTGAAAACCCCGTGTCGATGTGACCAGGATCCCGCCTCGTCCTCACGTTCTTTCCCGGCGATCAGTTAGTTGTACGGGTACAACTAACTCGTGCCACGCCGTTACCTCGTCCTGGCGATCTGCTGCATGAGTCTGCTGATCATCAGCCTGGACGTCACCATCATGAACATCGCCCTGCCGGCCATCCGGGCGGACCTCGGCTCGTCCGTCTCCGGCCTGCAGTGGACCATCGACGCGTTCGCCGTCGTCATCGCCAGCCTCCTGGTGCTCTCCGGATCCACCGCCGACCGGGTCGGCCGCCGCCGGATCTTCCAGAGCGGCCTGGCCATCTTCACCGTCGCGTCCCTGCTGTGCAGCATCGCACCCGGGCTCGGCTGGCTCATCGCGTTCCGGGTCCTCCAGGCCATCGGCGCCTCGATGATGAACCCGGTCGCCATGTCGATCATCACGAACACCTTCACCGAACCGCGCGAACGGGCCCGGGCGATCGGCGCGCGGGGGCGCGGTCAACGGCTGCGGCCTCGCACTCGGCCCGGTCGTCGGCGGCCTCCTCGTACACAGCCTCGGCTGGCGGTCCATCTTCTGGATCAACGTACCGATCGGCATCGCCGCCATCGTCCTCACCGCGCTGTTCGTCCCCGAGTCGCGCGCACCCAAGGCCCGCCGGCTCGACCCGGTCGGCCAGATCCTGGTGTTCCTGCTGCTCGCCGGCGTCACCTTCGGCATCATCGAGGGCCCCGGCGCCGGCTGGTCCTCCCCCGAGATCCTCGGCTGCTTCGCCGTCACCCTCGCCGCCCTCGGCGGCCTGCTGTGGTGGGAGCCGCGCCGCGCCGAACCGCTGATCGACCTGGCCCTGTTCCGCAGCCCGCCGTTCTCCGGAGCGGTGGTGGTCGCGATCTGCGCGTTCTCCGCCCTCAGCGGCTTCCTCTTCCTGAACACGCTCTACCTGCAGGAGACGCGCGGCCTGTCCGCCCTCACCGCCGGGCTCTACACGCTGCCGCTGGCCGTCGCCAACATCGCGTTCTCGCCGCTCAGCGGCCGGCTCGTCGGCGCCCGCGGCACCCGGCTGCCGCTGCAGATCGCCGGCATCGCGATGGCGCTCGGCATGCTGCCCCTCACCGGGGCCGGGCCGGACACCCCGGTCTGGCAGCTGCTCGTCGGCTACCTGCTGTTCGGTATCGGCTTCGGCATGGTGAACACGCCCATCACCAACACGGCGGTCTCCGGCATGCCCCGCGAACGCGCCGGCGTCGCCGCGGCCATCGCCTCGACCAGCCGCCAGGTCGGCAGCGCCCTCGGCGTGGCCGTGATCGGGGCAGTCCTCGCCTCCGGGAACAGTCACGCCGGATGGTGGATCCTGGTCGGGCTGGGGCTGGCGGTGCTGGTGTTCGGGCGGCTCAGTACGGGAGCATGGGCGCGCACCCATGCCCACGAGCCCGAAAGAGTTGCCGCTTGAGCATCGCCGGCGCCGGCGCAGCCCCGCCGGACCCTCCCCTCCCCGGCCCGGGCCCGCGCGCCTCGGCCGGATCGGACGCTCTGCCTTCCGCTCCCACCGCTGCCCCGGCCGCTCCGCACGCCCCCACCTCTCCCGCGCCGCACGCTCCCACCCCGGCCGCGCCACACGCTCCCACCCCGGCCGCGCCACACGCTCCCACCCCGGCCGCGCCACACGCTCCCACCCCGGCCGCGCCACACGCTCCCGCCGCACCGCACACGCCCGCCGACGCCTCGACCGGCCTCGCCGGCTCCGCTTCCGCTGCGGAGCAGGCCTGGCGGGCGATGCGAGCGCTCGTCACCGAGCAGCACGACGCGAAGACCCGGGTCTGTGAGGCGCTGGGCATGAGCTTCGTCCGCATCAAGGCCCTCGCACTACTCGCCACGGGCCCGCAGACGCTGCGCTCGATGGCGGCCAAGCTGGCCTGCGACCCGCCCTACGCCACCGTGATCACCGATGACCTGGAGTCCCGGGGCCTGGTCCGCCGCGCACCGAACCCGGCCGACGGCCGCTCCCGCCTGGTCACCCTGACCCCGGCCGGACACGACGCCGCCCGCCGGGCCGACCAGATCCTCGGCACTCCCCCGCCCGAACTGCTCGCCCTGCCGGTCGAGGACCTGGCCACCCTGACCCGGATCCTCACCACGGTGACCCTGCCGTCCGCTTTCCCGGGGTCCGGGTCCCCCTGATCACCCGCAGATCAGCCGAGTTGCCAGGAAGCCGCTGCGGCGTGAATCACGCCGACAAGCCCGCAGGCAGGCGGGGCGCAGGGCGCGGGACGCGCAGGCGCGGGGACGCACGGCGCGGGGACGCACGGCGCGGGGACGCACGGCGCGGGACGCGCAAGCGCGGGGACGCACGGCGCGGGACGCGCAAGCGCGGGGACGCACGGCGCGGGACGCGCAAGCGCGGGGACGCACGGCGGGGTGCGGAAGCGGGGTGGGCTGTGGCCCGGCGAGGGCGGCCGCCGGGCCACAGCATCCCTTTCGGGAGTAAGGCCTATCCGAAGCGAGCCGTGATCCAGTCCGCCACCAGATCCGCCGATTCGATCACCGCCGTGTCGTGCGTGGCGCCCTGGATCACCTCGAACTGCACCGGCTGGCTGTACGCCTGCAACTGCGGGATCAGCAGGTCGGCCGTGATGCTGTAGGGCACTGCCTCGTCGTCGGTCCCCTGCACGACCAGGATCGGCGCGGTCGGGGCGGTCTGCGCCGGGTTGTCGTACTGCGCGAGTTTGGTCAGCACGTAGCCGGGCACCACCCCGTTGACCACGAGCTGTGACGGCGTGAAGTTCTGGTAGGCCGCCAGGATCTCGTTGAGGCACCCGGTCGACAGCACACTGATCTTGGTTTTGGCCGGCGTGGCCAGGATCGTGAGCGGCTGCACGCTCGGGTCGACGGCGTTCAGCCCGTACAGCGCCATCACCAGGTATCCCTGTGCCGGGTTGCCGGGGATGGCCGGCGCGATCACGTCGGCGTTGGACAGCGGCGCGATGCTGGCGGTGCCCTTGAGCACCAGGTTCCCGTCGTAGGACGGGGCCATCTGGCTCGCGAACAGTGCCCCCTGGCCGCCCTGCGAGTGCCCGTCGATGACGTACGACGTGCTCAGCGCCGAGTCCAGGCTGCGCGCCGCTTTGACGCTGTCGATGATCGCCCGGGCCTCGCTGTAGCCGATCAGGTACGGGTGCTGCCCGCCCGATCCCAGCCCGGGATAGTCGGTCGCGGCGACCGTGTAGCCCCGGCTGAGCAGTGCCGCCACCGCGATCCGCGCCTCCGCCCAGAACACGTTCTGGTTGATCGAGGGCGCGCACTGGTAGGCGAGCCCGGTCGTGCCGTGGGCCCAGGCGACGACTTTGTTCTTCTTCCCGGTCTTCGGGGTGAGGACGAGCCCGGTGGAGGTGATGGTGGTGCCGGTGATCGAGGTGGAGAGGTACTGGATACGCTTTCCGGTCGCCAGTGCGGACAGTTCGGCCGGAAGGGTGGCGGTCGAACTGGTCAGCACGTAGCCCGGCGCCAGCGTCGCGGTCGCCGGTCGGGCGATCGCGACGGTCGCCCCGCACGCGCTCAGCAACGCGGCGAGGAGCAGGCGGACGATCTTGTTCATGGACACCCCGTTCTCGTCTGGGAAGATCCGATGTGGATGATCGGATGAACGCACAGCGTAATGCGAATCACATCGCTATGGAGCGCATTCCCGGGCAGAGAATCGTGGCCCTTCAGACATCCGTGCACGTCACTAGGTTGATGGACGCGCGCCATTGGAAAGATCGATTTAATCGTCGCTTCAATTGTGATTACACACCGCTCGGGTACGTCTCCGGCTCGTGCGCATTGACCCGCAGCGTGTGCAGGGGCCGCAGGGCGTGTGACTCGTCGAACCAGAGGAACGCGTCGTACCGGTCGCCGAGCACGGTCGGGACGTAGTTCGACCACCGCTCGCGTTCCGGGCGGTAGACGACACCGATCGCCCGGTGCGGCAGCACGGAGGTGAGCACTTCCGGCCGGTCCGCCCCGGCCGGGAAGACGATCATCGCGTTCCGCGGCGCCGCCAGGTGCAGGATCTCCTCGAGCGAACCGCCCCGGGCCGGCGGCACGCCCATCACCTCGGCCGGTTCACCCCACTGCGGCCCGGCCACCACGCTGCCGCGGAACGAGCCCATCCCGATCAGCAGCACCTCGTCCCAGCCGAACCGGTCCCGAGCCAGCTGCCCGAGTGTCAACTCGCCGTGATCGGCCTGGTCGGTGCCGCGGGCGTCGCCGATGTGCGTGTTGTGCGCCCAGACCACCGCCTTGGAACCGGGCCCGTAGTGGGTGAGCAGCCGGTCGAGCGTCTCGTCCATGTGGCGGTCCCGGCCGTTCCAGGCGTCCGGCCCGCCGCGCACCATCGTCCGGTAGTAACTCTCCGCTCCGGCCACGACGGCCGCGTTCTGCCGGACCCCGAAGTCACGGTCGTCGAGCGCGGCGAGCATCCGCACGACCTTGTGCTCACAGCTGGCGTTCACGAACTGAGTGGACCACCCGTACGCGTTGGGGTCCTCGTTGAACGGCTCGAAGCATCGGTAGGCGTCCAGCGCGACCGGCACGAGATCCGGGTCGTGTTCGCGCAGCCAGGTGAGGATCTCGCGCATCGACTGCCAGAGGGAGTAGACGTCCAGCCCGTGGAAGCCCACCCGGTCGCCGGGCGGTCGCGTCCGGTTGAGCCCGTGCAGCCAGCGGGTGAAGTCGACCAGTTCCTCGTTCGCCCACATCCAGGTCGGCCAGCGGTCGTACCGCACCAGCGCCGACCGCGGATCGTCCGGCGCGCCCGGCCCGCCCCGCACCGCCGTGTTCACCCGTTCACCATCGGGCCAGTCACTCTCGACCGCGACGAGACCGAACCCGCGCTCCTCGATCAGCCGCTGGGTGAGTGCCGACCGCCAGGCGTAGAACTCGTGCGTCCCGTGCGTCGCCTCACCGATCATCACTACGCGTGCCGACGCCGCACGATCCAGCAGGATTTCCAGATCTCCCGGATCCCGCAGCTCACGCGCGATCGACGCCACCTCGTCCCGGTACCGGATCATCCCCGACCGTTACCCTGCGCCACCGGCCCCATACCTCCGACCTTTGACCCCGGGTCCCTTCCGCCGGGAAGCTCGCCGGGCGTTGTGGCACACCACGGGGGCGGGCGCGGGTGCAGGATGGCGGGATGGGACGTTCTACGCTGTTCGAGGCGGCGGGCGGTGCGGCGGGGATGCTCGCGCTGGCGGCTGACTTTCACGCACGGTGCCTGGCCGACCCGGTCCTGGAGCATCCGTTCTCGCACGTCGACGACCCGGATCACGTCCGGCATCTCGCCGACTACTGGGGTGAGGTGCTCGGCGGGCCGCCGATCTTCTCCGAGAAGCACGGCGGGCACACGGCCATGCTGCGGATCCATGCGAACCAGTGCGACGAGGACCCGTTCTCGGCCCGGTTCGGGGAGGTCTTCGACGAGGCGGTCGCGGCCACCCTGCCCGACGATCCCGAGCTGCGCCGAGCGCTGCACGACTACATGACGGCCGCCACGGCCGAGGTGTCGGCGATCTTCCCGACGGCGGCGACGGTCGCCGAGGCGCTGCCGATGCCGCGCTGGTCGTGGTCGGGGCCGGCGGCTTGAACGCGTACGCGCGAATTGTTTCTGGTCTTGAGAATGTGATCTTTTCCGGTACGTCGTGGGCGGTGCCGCGGCCCACGACGTACCGGAAAAGCGATGTTATTTCTTGCCGAGCTTCGACTGGTCGACGAATTCCGACGCGGCCGGTTCCTTGATCTCCGGGAACGTCTGGTCGAAATCGTCGAACGTCAGGCCCTGACCGCCGGGGCCCGTGAGCTTGACCGGGTAGGGCTCGCCGCGCATCGCCACCCAGAGCGTGCTCGCGGTGTCGGTGCCGTCGAGCACCGCGAGCGCCGGCATGCCGTCGATCGTCTTGGTCTCGCCCTTGGTCACGGTGCCCTCCGACGACAGCAGCGTGTCGACGTCGAGGGCGGTGAACAGCGTGCCGAAGCTGTCGTCCTTGTCCTTCACCTTGACCCACTTGTTACCGACGACCTGCTTGATCGCCGTCGCGGTGGCGCCCGTGGGGTCGATCTGGTTCCAGAACTTCGCGTCCGGCCGGATGTACTTGTGGCCGCCGACCGAGAGCAGCTCGATCTTGGCGCCGCTGGACTTCAGCGACCCGGTGAAGTCGTCCCCGGCGTTCTTCAGGTCGAGCTCGACGAGGTCCTTGTCCTCCTTGATCGTGCCCTTGACGTGGAAGGACTTCGCCGACTTCAGCGCGATCCGAGCCTTGTCGATGACGCCTTTGGCCGAGAGGATGTCGATCCCGTTACCGGCCGGGTCCGACGACACGGACGGGTTCGGGTGCGGCGTGTTCGGGTCGTCCGGGAGGCCGCAACCAGCGAGCAGCGCGGCGGAAAGGGTGAGCGCGGCCAGGCCGGCGCGCGTAACAGTATTCATCGTTCGTCCCCGTCGTGAAGCGGGCACGATCGAAACTCGGCGATCGCCCCCGCAGTCTGCGCGCGTGAGAATAGCGGTCGCGCCGCGCCGGCCCGCCCCCGAGTGACGATGATCTCGCCGGGCCGCCTCATGACCGCGATGCATGCCGGAAACGTAACCTGAAGCCGCTGTGACGCGCATGTGACGCCCGGGTCACGGCTCCACAGTCGTCGATGACGAGGCTACGCGCCGGGCCCGAGGAGAATGATGGGCGCATGGACGAGATCGTGATCGCCCCCGTGACACCCGCCGACGCCGGGGAGATCCACACCCTGCAGCTCGCGGCCTACGTCGCCGAGGCCCAGCTGTACGACGATCCGCACCTGCCCGCCCTGACGCAACCCCTCGACGACCTGGCCGCCGAACTCGCCGACAGCCTGGCCCTGAAAGCCACCCTCGGGCACCGTATCGTCGGCGCCGTCCGCGGCCGCCCCGACGGCACGGTCCTGCGCATCGGCCGCCTCGTCGTCGCCCCCGACCAGCAGCGCCGTGGCATCGGCACCCGCCTGCTCACCGCCATCGAGGCCGCAGCCGGTGAGGCCGAGTGGCTGGCCCTGTTCACCGGCCACCTGAGCAGCACGAACATCCGCCTCTACGAACGTCACGGCTACGAGGAGACGCACCGCGAGCAGATCCGCCCCGGCCTCACCCTGATCCACCTCATGAAGGAACGCTGATCGGCTGGTTCGCCGGGGTGTCATCCGGCTCGGACAACAACCCGGAGAACCGGCCGGGAGCTCGCGCCGCGCTGCGAGGTCTCCCCGGGCGCGGCTCGCGGAGTCGCGACTCGTGAGCTGAGCCGACGAGGGGGTCAGGGGTTGAGGGCGGCGGACAGGCCGTGTTCGAGGAGGGCGAAGGCCTCCTCGGCATGGAGGACCGCTGACGGATGAACGAGATCGGCCGGGTCGCCGGCCAGCATGCGGTCGCGATTCTCGCTGATCAGGACCATGCGGGTGGCGGCGATCTGGGCCGCGGCGAGCCGGGCGGTCCGCGGGTCGGTGACGGTGGCGAGCTCGGCGGCGAGCAGTTCCTGGGAGCGGGCGGCGACGACGAACAGCCGCGGCGCCAGCGACGGCGTCGCGTTGATCAGCCGGTGCACCCGCAGCACGGTGGGATGGTCGCTCAGGCCGGTCGCCGGGTCCCGCTCGGCGAGCGCGGTGAGGAAGTGCCGGCGCAGCGCGGCGAGCGGCGTCTCGCCGGGCGCCCGGGTGCGCACGACCCGGGCCGGCTCGTCGACGTGGTCCTCACCGGCGGACAGGACCAGGTCTTCCTTACTACCGAAGTAGTTGAAAACGGTTGTTTTGGACACATTGGCCGCCGCCGCGACCTCGGCCATCGCCACGTTGTCGAAACCACGCTCGATGAACAGGCCGATCGCCGTCTCCCACAGCAACCGACGGGTCTCCTGCTTCTTGCGCTCTCGCAGCCCGGCCCCCACGCCCGCACTTTACCAGAGTCATTTTTTGTCCTGGACAAACTATTGACCCAGACCAAAAATTTTCCGTACGGTCGTGAGCATGACCCCGATGACCACGACGGAGCGCCGCATCGGCGTGTTCGTCTGCCTGTTCACGATCGTGCTGGCGATCCTCGACCAGAACATCGTCTCCGCAGCGATCGTCCCGATCGTCCGCGATCTCGACCCGGCCCACGGCGTCGACCACGTCGCCTGGCTGGTCGCCGCGTTCTCGCTGGCCGCGACGGTGGTGCTGCCGCTCTGGGGGCGGTTGTGCGACGCGTGGGGCCCGAAGCAGGTCTTCCTCGGCACGGTGCTGACGTTCCTGATCGGCTCGGTGCTGTGCGGGGCCGCGCAGTCGATGGGCCAGCTGATCGCGTTCCGCGCGGTCCAGGGCATGGGTGCGGGCGGCCTGATGAGCGTCACCATGGTGGTGATGGCCCATCTGCGTGACCCCGACGACGACGGCAGCAAGGGTCGCGGCGGCCTCGCCGGGCTGGTCGGTGGCCTCGGCATGGCGATCGGCCCGCTGGTCGGCGGTCTCTTCGCCGAGCACGGTCAGTGGCGCTGGATCTTCTACGTGAACGTGCCGCTCGGGGTGCTGGTCCTGGCCGGTGGCCTGCTGGTGCTGCGGATCCCCCGGCACGGCGGCGGCACCCACCTGGACCTGCCCGGTGCCGCGATGATCGGCGGCGCGTCCGCGGCCCTGCTCCTGCTGTGCGACTGGGGCGGTGACCGTTACCCCTGGTCCTCACCCACGATCCTCGGCCTCGGGGCGACCACGCTCGTGCTGCTCGGGGTGTTCCTGTGGTGGCAGCGGCGCAGCCCCGACCCGATCCTGCCGCCCGGCCTGTTCCGCGTCCCGGCCGTCCGCAACAGCTTCGTCATCCAGACCGTGGTCGGCGCGGCACTGATCGGCGGCATCGTCTTCCTGATGGTGTACCTGCAGGCCGGCCGGGGGATCAGCGCCGGCCGGGCGGGCACGTTCCCGGCCTTCCTGGCGGCCGGGCTGGCCGTCTCCGGGCTCGCGTTCAACCGGTTCCGCCGGCCGGTGCGTACGTCCATGCTGATCGGCACGCTCTGCGCCGCCGCGGCGCTCGGCGGGCTCGCGCTGACCCGCGACGACACGTCGTTCTGGCTGATCCGCGCCGAGTTGGCGCTGCTCGGCGTCGGCTTCGGTCAGCTGCTGGGCAAGTTGATCGTCGCCGTCCAGCAGGCCGCGCCGCGCCACCAGCTCGGCGCCGCGACCACCGGGATCCGGTTCTTCCAGTCACTGGGCGGGGCGATCGGGGCGGCCGCGTTCGGCTCCCTGCTGAACACGATGGACACGATCACCGCGGGTGTGGACGCCGTCTTCGCGGTCTCCGCCCTGCTCATGCTCGTGGCGGCGGCGCTGACCACCCGGCTGCGCACGCCGGCTCCGACGGTCGCGACAAGGGCGCCGGAAATGTCCGCGCAGAGCTGACATGCACCACCCTCCATCAAGGCCGGCGCTGACGCGCAACCGCGCGGCGCCTGGCCGGGCGGCGGGAACGGCCGACCGGCACGGAACCGGCACGCGGGCCGCTCCCTACCCGAGAGCTGCGGATCGGCCGGCCGGACATCGCCCGGGTCCGGGCCACGCCGGTGTACCGCGGCGGGGCGGCCGGCGCCCGGGCGGAGGGTTCGGGACATGTCGTGTCGGCGGCCTCCGCGGTCGCTGAGATCGACCTCGGTGAGGGCGGGTCAGTCCCGGTAGACCGGCTGGGGCGGGGCGGGCACCGGCCCCAGCGCGGAGGAGAGCCACCGCCGGTAACTCGCGGCCCAGGTTCCGTCGGCCCGGATCTGTTCCAGCACGCCGTTGACGAAGCGGACCAGATCGGCCGAGTCCTTGTTGATCCCGATGCCGGAGGGCTCGTCGGAGACGGGCGTGCCGACCACCTCGGTCGTCGGGTCCTGCGCGGCCAGCCCGGCGAGCAGCACGTCGATGGTGGACACCGCGTCGACCTGGCCCTGCTGGAGCATGACCAGGCAGTCCAGGGTGCTGTCGGTGGCCACCGGGACCGGCTTGGCGGGCTGCGCGGCGATGGTCCGGATGCTGGTGCTCCCCCGCGTCGCGCAGACCTTGCGGTCGGCCAGGTCGGCGAACTCCTTGATCCCGGAGCCGCGGCGGACCAGCAGGCGCTGCCGCGAGGCGAGGTACTCGGTGGAGAACGAGATCTGCTGCCAGCGCTCACAGTTCATCGTCATCGTCCGGATCACCAGGTCGGCCCGGCCGTCCTGGATCACCGGGATCCGGTCGGCCGTGGTGATCGCCAGGAACTGCACCTTCTCCGGGTCGCCGAAGATCGCCTTCGCCACCGCGCGGGCCATCTCGATCTCGAAGCCGGCCAGGTCACCCGTGGCCGGGTCGCGGAAGCCGAACAGGTACGCGTTCTGGTCGACTCCGACGATCAGCCGGCCACGAGCGGCGATCTTCGCCATGGTGCTGCCGGACGGCATCTTCCCGGGGGCCGGCATCGAGGCGGGCGGACGGAGGCTGGCCCGCGGCGTGCAGGTCGGCGCCGGTGCCGCGCTGGGGACCTCGGCCGGGTCCTGAACGTTCTCCGGCAGAGGCACGGAGCCTTTTCCGGCGTACGCCGGATCCTGTGATCTTGATGCTGATCCGCAGCCGGCCAGAAGCGTCAGCAGGATCAGCAGAGCGGCGACGCGCTTCATCGATATTCTCCGATCCGGGGGCGGATGCCGAGGACGACCGCGGCCACCAGACCGGCGGTGAGCAGCAACAGTGCGATCTCCAGCCCGGTCAGGGCGCTGCGGCCACGCCCGGCCTGGTCGCCGACCCGCCCGTTGGCGGCGGCAAGGGCGGTGTTCATCGCGCTGTCCAGGTCGGCGAAGACGGCCGGCGGGTCCCCCGGCCCGGTGCCGGTCGCCTTCGCCACCGCGCCCAGGTAGTCGCCCTGGTCGTCGAGCGCGCGCACTCCGCCGTGCAGCTGATCGAACCGTTCCGCGTGCTCGCGGGCGGCCCGGATGACCGCCTGGTCGGAACCCGGCGCCTCGTCGGCGGCCCGTTCCAGCATGGCGGTCAGGCGGTCCATCACGCCGCGGTAGTCCGTCTCGAAGGCGGCGCCACCACCGCGCGCGACCAGCGTCAGCGACTCGTCGGCCCGCGCCTGCAGGGCCAGCCGGCGGGCGTCCGCGAGCAGGTCGACCAGCGAGGACCCGGCGGTCCGGCCCACCTCGACCCGGCCCGCCGCGGCGCCCAGCGCGGCCGACGACCAGACCAGCAGGATCAGCGCGACAAGGCTGGCCGCGACCAGGCCGACGTTGAAGTCGCGCTTGGTCCGGCGGGCGATCAGCAGCTGCGTGGCGAGGAGGGCGGCGAGGGTGAGAACGCCGAGCAGGACGACCGGCCAGGTCGAGCCGGACGCGTCCCGCTGGGCGTCGCGCAGCCGGCCCTGAGCGGACACGAACAGGCCCTCGGCCTGCGGCAACAGCGTCTCGCGCATGAGGGCCGAGGCCTCGCGCAGGTAGGCGCCACCGAGCGGAACCCCGAGCCGGTTGTACGACCGGGCCGTCTCCACCAGCCCGGTGTAGACCGGCAACCGGTCGGCGAGGACCGCAAGCCGGGCCGCGTCCGCGTCGTCGGCGTCCCGGGCCGCGGCGGTCAGTGCCGCACCGGCCCGCGCGATGTCGTCGAGGTAGCGCTGCCGCAGCTGGGCCGGCTCGGCGCCGTTGGTCAGGAACGCGGTCGCGGCGGTGGCGTCCGCGTCCGACAACGATCGGTACAGATCCTGGGCGCCGACGCTGAGCGGCCCGCTCACCGCGGTGATGTCCCGGGTCAGCGCGGCCCGGTGGTGCACCGTGGCCAGCGCCGTCCCGCCGAGGGCGAGACCGAGCGCGACGAGCGCGGCGGCGACGACGCGATAGAGATCCGGCGTGGCTAGTCGTGGCACCGTCCACTCCCGAGGTTCGCTGGGCGACTGCCGACGACGGTACGGCGCGGGAGCAATACGTAACGTGATTATGCTTGCTGTTGGAGGTATCGCCGCAGGTCACGAGTGCCGCCGGTGGACGGGCGTACCGCCAGGATGCACGTGTCGTCGTCCGGATTGGCCCGCCGCAGCCGCCCGACCAGCTCGGCCAGCGGCTGCAGCGGCGCCGCCCGGACGGCGTCGTCGACCGCGGCCATCACCGCGTCCAGCCCGGTGTCCAGGCCGTGCGTCCGGTGCTCGACCAGCCCGTCGGTGTAGAGCAGCAGCACGTCCGCGGGCCGGAAATCGGTGACCGCCGCCTGATAGGTGGCGTCCTCCACCACTCCCAGCATCGGGCCGGACGGGCGGGCCAGCGGCGCCGTCCGCCCACCCCGGCACAGCAGCGGGGGCGGATGCCCGGCCTGCGCCCAGACCAGTTCCCGCCGCCGCGGGTCGAACCGGGCGATCACCGCGGTCGCGGCCAGCTCCGGCGTCTCCCGTTCCAGCTCGCAGGTGAGCCGGTTCAGATGGCCGAGCAGGATCGCCGGGTCGCTGTCGACGACGGTCAGCGCGCGCAGGGCGTGCCGCAGCTGGGCCATGTTGCTGGCCGCCTGGGTGCCGTGGCCGGCCACGTCACCGACCGCGAGCAGCACCGACCCGTCACGCAGCGCGGCCGCGTGGAACCAGTCCCCGCCGACCATGGTCTCCTGGCCGGCCGGCAGGTACCGGACCGCCGCCTTCAGCCCCGGCAGCTCGATCGGCTCGTCCGGGATCGGCAGGATGATCTCCTGCAGGCGCAGCGTCAGATTGTGCTCGGCCGCCGCGGCCCGCCGCTGCTCGTCCAGCTTCTGCTCGACCTCGGCCAGCCGTTGTGCGCTCACCGGCTGCTCGGTGACGTCCTGCACGATGCCGAACATCCGGACCGGGCGGCCCTCGGCGTCCCGCAGCGTGTCCGCGACCGCCCGCAACCGGCGGAACCGCTCGCCGATCCGGACCCGGGCGACCAGCTCCACCCGGTCCCGGCCCTGCGCCGCCTCGAGCGCGGCCCGACTCAGCTCACCCCCGGTCAGCGGGCCCAGCGCCGGGTCCCGCTGGTAGATCCGGTACAGCTGCGGCGACCAGTAGATCTCGCCGGTGACCAGGTCCCACTCACCCCAGCCGAGGTTGGCCAGCTCCTCCACGGCGGCGAGCCGGTCGGCGATCAGCTCCCGCCCCGCGAACGGCGACGGCGGTCCGTCCGCGGCGTCCAGCAACCGGATCACCCGGCCCGCCACCTCGACCGGCTCGCGGCTCTGCTCGGCGGCCATCCGGAACAGGTGCCGGTACGCGTCGGCGATCCGGCACCGGGCCCGGCCGGCGAGCAGCCCGACCGCCCGCTCGATGACCACGTCCATCCTGGCCCGTCGATCGCTGAGCGCCTCCGCAAACGCCTGACCACCCACTGACAACGCCTCCCCGTCCGGCCTACGGGTACCGGTTTACGCCAGAGCGCGTGGACACCACATCCCCCGACTGCACCGTTCCTCACCCAGGTCACCCGGTCGGGCGTAAGGCGTTCGGATATCGGACTGGATGGATCGGGGGAGCTGTCCCTCCGACCGCCCGAGTGCGAGGCGAGGTCCAGGTGGTGGCCGACGTCGGTCGTGGGAACGTCGCCCACCGGTGTCGTAGGTGGCCTTGCCGCGGACGCCGCCCGGGGCCACGCCGCAGCCCCGGGCGGCCGGAAGAACGGCGCCTAGAGCTCGAAGAGGTCCCTGACGGCCTCGGTCAACCGGGCCATGCTGGCGCCGGTGACCATCCCGATCCGCTCCGCGCCGGTGGTGGCCGGCAGCCGGCGCATCCGGTTGACCACGACCACCCCGGTGATCGGATCCTGCTCGGTCAGCGCGACCGCGAACGGCGGCAGTTCGGTCACCCCGCGCTGCCGGACGATCGGCGCGCAGTAGGGTGAGGCGTTGTCCCGCTCGTTGTAACTGTCGGCGGAGAGCACGAGCACCCGGTAACGCAGGTCGGAGCGGTCGCCGATGGTCCAGATCTCGCCCCGGCGCATGTCAGCCCTCGACCCGTCGCATATCAGCAGAGACCGGAGAACGGCACGGCCCGGAACGACATGGCACGAAGCGTACCGGTGCGCGGATCTCCGCTGCGTCCGGCCCGCCCCGCGTGTTCATTCCGTGGACGTGATCGAACTTCGGGCGCTCCGATCGCGTAGAAATGACCGCGGGGCCCGTCACGGGCCGGTAACGAGGAAGGACGCAGGATGTCGCAGAAGGCGCAGATCGGGGTCACCGGCCTGGCGGTGATGGGCCGGAACCTGGCCCGTAACTTCGCCCGGCACGGGCACACCGTGGCGGTGCACAACCGTTCCTACGGCCGGACCAAGGAGCTGGTCGAGGAGTTCGGCAACGAGGGCACCTTCATCCCGGCCGAGACCGCCGAGGAGTTCGTGGCCGCCCTGGAGCGCCCGCGCCGTGTGGTGATCATGGTGAAGGCCGGTCCGGCCACCGACGCCGTGATCGACGAGTTCGCCCCGCTCCTGGAGGAGGGGGACATGCTGATCGACGCCGGCAACGCGCACTACGCGGACACGCGTCGGCGTGAGGCCGCGCTCAAGGCCAAGGGCCTGCACTTCGTGGGCATGGGCGTGTCCGGCGGCGAGGAGGGCGCGCTGCACGGCCCGAGCATCATGCCGGGTGGCCCGAAGGAGTCGTACGTCGCACTCGGCCCGCTGCTCGAGGACATCTCGGCCAAGGTCGACGGCGAGCCGTGCTGCACGCACGTCGGCCCGGACGGCGCCGGCCACTTCGTCAAGATGGTGCACAACGGCATCGAGTACGCGGACATGCAGCTCATCGCCGAGGCGTACGACCTGCTGCGCCAGGTCGGTGGCCTCTCCCCCGCGGAGATCGCCACCACGTTCGGCGAGTGGAACGAGGGCCGCCTCGGGTCGTACCTGATCGAGATCACCGCCGAGGTGCTCAAGCAGAACGACGCCGCGACCGGTAAGCCGTTCGTCGACATCGTGCTGGACCAGGCCGAGCAGAAGGGCACCGGCCGCTGGACCGTGCAGGCCGCCCTCGATCTGGGCGTGCCGGTCAGCGGCATCGCCGAGTCCGTTTTCGCCCGTGCCCTCTCCGGCGGTGCGGACGTGCGCAAGGCGGCCGCCGACGCCGGTCTTCCCGGCCCGTCCGCGGGCGCTCAGCACGTCGGTGGCGACCTGCGGGCCGACGTCGAGCAGGCGCTGTTCGCCTCCAAGATCGTCGCTTACGCGCAGGGCTTCCAGCAGATCCAGGCCGCCAGCGCCGAGTACGACTGGGAGATCGACCCGGGCGCGATGGCCAAGATCTGGCGCGCGGGCTGCATCATCCGGGCCAAGTTCCTCGACTTCATCAAGCAGGCCTACGACAAGAACCCGTCGCTGACCACGCTGCTGGTCGACGACTACTTCCTGGACGCGGTCAGCGGGGCCCAGGACGCGTGGCGCCGCGTCGTCGTCACCGCCGCTCAGCAGGGCATCCCCGCGCCCGGCTTCGCGTCCGCCCTCGCCTACTACGACGGCCTGCGGGCCAAGCGCCTGCCGGCCGCGCTGATCCAGGGCCAGCGCGACTTCTTCGGCGCCCACACGTACCACCGCGTCGACCGCGACGGCTCCTTCCACACCCTCTGGGCCACGGAAGACCGCAACGAGGTCTCCGCCTGATCCCCGCTCCTCCGAGATGCCCCGGTCGCTGCGGCCGGGGCATCCCTCATGTCAGGACCCCTGTTCGGTACGTCGTGAGCGGCCCGCCGGCAAACCACTCCCGGCCGGACCGATCCGCGCGGGGCCGCCGTCCGTAGTCATCGTCGAGGACAACGGGCCAGGAGGCACCATGAGCGAAATCCAGGCCGGCACCCCGACCGAATCTGATCAGCCGGTCACCTTTCTCCGGGGCGCGCACCCGGTCCCCGCGCCGTTCGCCGCCGACCATCCGGCGCCCCCTTCCGCGGCCGGGCCGCGCCCGACCCTGCCGCTGGTGGCCGGGGAGCGCGCGACCGGCGGCCTGTCCGCGGAGGCGGTGGCCCGCGCGCGACGAGCGCTCGACTCACGGGTCGGGATGCGGTTGGCCGTGGGGCCGGAGGACGAACCGGCGAAGCTCGACGCGACGAGCGAGTGGCCGGCGCCGGACCCGGCCGAGTTCGCCGAGGAGGACACCGACCCGCGTGGGTTCGCGCCAGTTTCCGGGGCGCCCTATCCCCCGGCGACCGACCCGTTCGACGATCCCGGGTTCACCTCGGCGTACCCGCTGCCCGGCTGGACCGCCCCGCCCGGGACCGAACCCGCTCCCGCCGCCGCACGGGCTCGCCGGCCGGTTCTGCCCGCCGTCGCCGCGGTCGTCGGGCTGGCCGGCCTGATCGCCGCGTTCCTGCTGGTCCCGCGCGGGGAGCCGACCCCGACCGGCGCCGCACCGGCCGAAGCCGCACGGCAGGCCCCGGCCGGCGACAACGGCGGGGGCGGGGACAACGGCGAGCCGGGCGCCGGGGGCGTGGTGACCGCGGCGCGCGGCGGCCTGGACGCGGCCGCTTTCGACATTCTCGACAGTGCCACCGTCGTGCAGCTGAGCGCGGCCGACCTCGGCGACGACCTGTACCGGGTCAGCACCCCGGCGGGGAGCGGTCTGACCCCGTCCGCCGAGCAGTCCGGCGGCACGGTGAAGCTGCGTCTGCGGTCGGACGGCCGAGGCGGTTCGGCGGCGGTGACGATCCAGTTGAGTTCGGCGGTCCGCTGGACGCTCCGGCTCGACGGCGGCACCGCCCGGTCCCGCCTCGACCTGACCGGCGCCGACCTGGCCGCGCTGGACCTCAACGGCGGTGCCGGCCGCATCGATCTGGCCCTGCCGTCGCCGCAGGGACTGCTCCCGGTCCGGATGACCGGTGGCGTCGACCAGTTCCGGGTGACGCTGGCCGGGACGACGCCGGTGCGCGTGCGGGTGCAGTCCGGCGCCGGCCAGGTGACCCTCGACGGCACCACGCACAAGGGGATCGCCCCGGGCCGCTCGTTCACCAGCGGTGACTGGTCCGGGACGGCCGGGATCGACCTGCTCGCGGTGGCCGGTCTGTCCGCGTTGACGGTCAGCGACTGATGCGGATCAGCCGGCGATCGACGGGACGGGCGGCTCACGACGTACGCCCGCATCGGGTTCTGTCGTGGCAGCGGCCATGAGTTTGCCGCATTCCTCGGGTGGGAGGGGTTTCGCCATCAGGTAACCCTGGCCGTAGCGGTAGCCCATGTCCCGCAGCCGGTCCCGCTGCTCCTCGTTCTCGATGCCCTCGGCAACGACCTTGAGCTGCAGGTACTCGGCGAGTTGGGCGACCGCGGCGGCCACCGCGAGCCGCCCGCGGTCGGCGCCCTCGGCGATGCCGTCGACGAACGACTTGTCCAGTTTGAGGACGTCGACCGGGAACGCGCGGAGCAGGCTGAGCGACGACTGCCCGGTGCCGAAGTCGTCGAGGGCGAGCTTGACGCCCATCTCGTGCAGCGCCTGCAGCGTCTCGCGCACCTGCCAGCCGTCGACGACCGACGACTCGGTCACCTCGATGATGAGGTTCTGGCTGGTCAGGCCGGTGTCGCTGAGCACCGCGGCGACCTCGTCGACGAAGCCGGCCTCGCGCAGCTGGCGGACCGCGACGTTGACGTTGATCGCCTCGATGGCGGTGTCGCCGAACTCGGCGTGCCAGCGGGACAGCTGCGAGCAGGCCTCGCGCAGGACCCACGCGCCGAGCGGCACGATCAGGCCGGAGCGTTCGGCGACCGGGATGAAGTCGGCCGGGGAGACGAACCCACGCTCCGGGTGCTGCCAGCGCACCAGCGCCTCGGCGCCGGACGGCAGACCGGTGTGCAGGTCGTAGACGGGCTGGTAGACCAGGCGCAGCTGACCGCGGACGATCGCGTTGTGCAGTTCGCCGGCGAGCCGCGCGTGGTGCGCCAGGTCCTGGCGCATCTGCGGCTCGAAGCGGACCCAGGACGCCTTGCCGGCCTCCTTCGCCGCGTACATCGCGATGTCCGCGTTGCGCTGCACCTCGTCGGCGGTCTCGCCGGGCGCCGCGACGGCGATGCCGACGCTGGCGTGCAGCAGCAGCTGCTGGTCGGCGACGTGGAACGGTTCACCGATCCCGGCCAGCAGCCGGGCCGCGGCCGCCTCGGCCTGCGCCGGCTCGTCGACCGGCAGCAGCACGGCGAACTCGTCGCCGCCGAGCCGGGCCGGCAGCTCGCCGGGCCGGCAGTGCTCGCGCAGCCGCTGCGACACCTGGTAGAGCAGCTGGTCACCGGCGGCTGGGCCGAGCGTGTCGTTGATCATCTTGAAGTCGTCGACGTCGATCAGCAGCGCGGTGGCCGGCTGCCGGCCGACGATGCGCTCGCCGAGCGCGACCGCGAACCGGGTGCGGTTCGGCATGCCGGTCAGCGTGTCGCTCAGCGCCAGCCGCTCCAGCTCGACCTGCTGCTTGCGGATGCCGCGCAGGGCGAGCGTGTTCTCCCGCAGGCTGAGCAGCTGGCGGGCGACGACGAACCCGGCGATCAGCACCGCGCCGATGATCACGGTGCGCTGCCGCGAACTCATGTCCTGGGCGCTGACGCTGATCACGAGGATCGCGGTGGCGGTGACCGCGACGAACGGGAGCAGGTTGAACAGCGAACGGCCGGCTGAGGCGGGCACCGGGACCGGCTCGGCCTCGGACGCGCGTCGCTGCAGGTACGCGGCGCCCGCCATGGAGACGCCGACCAGCGGCAACGCCAGCACGGAGAGCGCGAGCCGTCCCCAGTCGGCGCCGGCGATCAGCAGCGTGCTGCCGGCCACGTCGACCAGCGGTGCGACGGTCAGCACCCGCAGCGAGGCGGGATGCACGGCGCTGTCCGCGGCGGCGGCCGCCTTGCCGATCACCACGAGCAGCAGGACGCCGCTGACCCCGACGACCGCCGCGGCGACCCGGGAGACCAGGGACGTGCCCTCCGGGGCGAGGTCCAGGACGACGTACCAGAAGATGAGCGTGCTGGCGATGGCCACCGTGGCGCCGTCGAGCAGCGCCCTGGTCCAGCCCAGCGCGGTGCGCTCGCCGAACGGCAGACGCACCAGTGCGACGATCAAGATCGTGATGCCGAAGAGCATCGGGCCACCGACGTACGGCGACAGCCCGGTGTTGTTGTTGGCGCGCAGCAGCGACACGACCGAGGCGACGAAGAGGAAGCCGCCGGCCCACGTCAGCTGCCGCCAGAACGACCGGATCGGGCCCGGCCGTTCGACCGCGACGATCTGCCGGCAGGCGAGGACCGCCGCGCCCATCGCGACCGGCGCGCCGGCGAACCCGAGGTACAGGCCGCCCGGGGTGCCGATCAGCAGCCAGAGCAGCACCCACGTGGTGGCGGCCAGCGCGACCACGGCGGGCCTCAGCCCGCCGGGTCGTGGCCGGTCACCGGCGTTGTCACGTGCGCTCATGATGGCTTACCAGTCGGCCCGGATCGCCGGTTTCTGAGCGAAAGCTCCGGGCTGCGACGTGCGCCGGTCCGATCAGCGCGGCAGCCTCACCCCTGCAGAGCGGCCGAGACGACCGCGCGGGCCTCCTGCTGGATGCGGGACAGGTGGTCGGCGCCGTGGAAGGACTCGGCGTAGATCTTGTAGACGTCCTCGGTGCCGGACGGGCGGGCCGCGAACCAGCCGGAACCGGTCACCACCTTGAGGCCGCCGATCGGCGCGTCGTTGCCGGGCGCGCTGGTCAGCACGGCCGTGATCGGCTCGCCGGCGAGTTCCTTCGCGGTCACCTGCTCCGGCGACAGCTTGCCGAGGATCGCCTTCTCCTCCCGGGTGGCCGGGGCGTCGATCCGCGCGTAGGCGGGCGCGCCGAACCGCTCGGTCAGCTCCGCGTAGTGCCGGCTCGGCGTCCTGCCGGTGACCGCGAGGATCTCCGAGGCGAGCAGGTCGAGGATGATCCCGTCCTTGTCGGTGCTCCACACCGAGCCGTCGCGGCGCAGGAACGACGCGCCGGCGCTCTCCTCACCACCGAAGCCGATCGAGCCGTCGATCAGGCCGGGCACGAACCACTTGAAGCCGACCGGCACCTCGACGAGCGTGCGACCGAGGTCGGCGGCGACCCGGTCGATCATCGAGGAGGAGACGAGCGTCTTGCCGATGCCGGCGCTGCCGGACCAGCCGGTGCGGTGCCGGTACAGGTAGCCGATGGCGACCGCGAGGTAGTGGTTGGGGTTCATCAGCCCGCCGTCGGGCGTGACGATGCCGTGCCGGTCGGCGTCGGCGTCATTGCCGGTGGAGATCTGGAACCGGTCCTTCTGGGCGATCAAGGACGCCATCGCGTACGGCGACGAGCAGTCCATCCGGATCTTTCCGTCCCAGTCGAGCGTCATGAAGCCGAAGCGCGGGTCCACGACCGGGTTCACGACGGTCAGGTCGAGCCGGTGCCGTTCGGCGATCTCGCCCCAGTAGGCGACGCTCGCCCCACCGAGCGGGTCCGCACCGATGCGCACCCCGGCCTCGCGGATCGCGTCGAGGTCGACGACGTTCGGCAGGTCATCCACGTACGTACCGAGGAAGTCGTATTTCTCTGCCTTTACGGCGCTGCGGCGGACGTCTTTCAAGCCACCGGCGATCAGGGCATTGGCCCGGTCCTGGATCCACTTCGTGGCGTCGGTGTCGGCCGGGCCGCCGTTCGGCGGGTTGTACTTGAAGCCACCGTCGTCGGGCGGGTTGTGCGACGGAGTGACCACCACGCCGTCGGCCTGCTGCGCCCGATTTTCCGCGTTATAGGCGAGAATGGCCCGCGACACGGCCGGAGTCGGGGTATAACCGTCGCGGCTGTCGATCAGCACGGTCACGTCGTTGGCGGCGAACACCTCCAGCGCCGTCACCTGCGCCGGCTCGCTCAGCGCGTGCGTGTCCCGCCCGAGGAAGAGCGGCCCGGTGGTGCCCTGCTCCCGCCGGTACTCGACGATCGCCTGGCTGGTCGCGGCGATGTGATCCTCGTTGAACGCGGTCCGCAGACTCGACCCGCGGTGCCCGGACGTCCCGAACGCGACCCGCTGGGACACCTGCGACGGGTCAGGGTGCTCGGTGTAGTACCGCGAGACGACCTTCGGCACGTCGATCAGATCGGACGGCTCGGCCGGCTGCCCGGCACGGGAGTGGACGGTCATCTTCGCCTCCTGAAGGATGTTCCCGGATCGTATCCAGGAAGAGTCACCTTGAACCTTTCCGCACCCCCATCCGAACTATCCTTCGTGACCGGGAAACTTCCGCGCTTGTTCGTCCTGCTCTTACTCGCGCTGGGAGTGCCCCTCGCCACCCCGCAGGCCGCTTCCGCGCACGCCGCGACGGTCGGCTCGACCCCCGCGCCCGGCAGCGTGGTCGGCAGCTCCCCCACCGAGGTCACCGTCACGTTCAGTGAGTCGATCACCCCGGTGGCGGGCCGGATCCAGGTGATCGCGCCGGACGGCGAGCGCATCTCCGGCCTGGCCACGGCCCGCGGCGCGGTCCTGCACATCCCGGTCCGGACGGCCAAGCACCCGCTCGGGACGTACCTGATCAGTTACCGCGTCATCTCCGCGGACAGCCACCCGGTCGGCGGCGCCGTCACGTTCTCGGTCGGCGCGCCGTCGGCCCGCCCCGAAGCCGCCGAGACCACCGGCACCCACTGGTCGGTCCGGGCCGCTGTCCCCACCCTGAGATTTCTCGGGTACGCCGGTCTGACCGTGATCATCGGCCCGGCGATGTTCCTGGCGTTCCTCTGGCCGCGGCGCCGCTCCCGCCTCGGCGCGACGCGCCTGGTCAAGGCCGGGTTCGTGCTCACCGCCGTGGCCACCGCGGGCGCGATCGGCACCCAGGCACAACAGGGCAGCGGCGCCGCGCTGTGGCAGGTCTCCCCCGGTGAACTGGGCGACGTGCTGACCAGCCGGTTCGGGGTGACGCTGGTGGCGCGGCTGGGCGTACTGGCAGTCCTGTTCTTCCTGGTTCCGCAACTCCGCTATGGCCGGCTCCGGGGCACCCTGGTCCTGCTGCTCGGCGCCGCCGGCCTGGCCACGTGGCCGCTGACCGGGCACTCGATCGCCACCCCGCTCCCGGCCGTCACCGTCGCCGTCGACGTGGTGCACCTGGCCACCATGGCCCTGTGGCTGGGCGGCCTGGTCACCCTGCTGGCGTTCCTGCTGCGCGGCACCGACCGCCGTGTCCTCGGCGTGCTCCTGCCGGTCTGGTCCCGCTGGGCCGCCCTCTCCGTCCTGTGGCTGGCCATCGCCGGCTCGGTGCAGGCCGTCGTCGAGGTCGGCTCCGTCGACGCACTGGTCAACACGGGCTACGGCCGCCTGCTCCTCACCAAACTCGGCGTCCTGGTCCTGGTCCTGGCCGTAGCCGCGGTCGCGCGCCGATTCGTCCGGCGGTCCCGCCCCGGAACCGGCCTGCGCCGCACCGTGGGCATCGAAGTCCTGGCGACGGTCGTCATCCTCGGCCTGAGCGCCGTCCTGGTCCAGGTCAACCCGGGTCGCACCGCGGGCGCGACGGCCGGCGCGGTCACCGGCAACGGCGTGTCGGAGACGCTGACCTGCCCGTTGTACACGCTGCAGTTCAACATCTACCCGGTTGAACTGGGCGAATACAACACGGTCCACGCGTTCCTCTACACCCCGGAGGGCAAGCCCCTGCCCCCCGCCGAGTGGGAGATCAGCACCAAACTGCTCGACCAGGACCTGGAGGCGGTCAAGGACCCGTTGCTCGGCCTCGACCCGCCCCACCACGCCCTCGGCTCGGTGTCGTTCCCGCTACCGGGCACCTACGAGATCGCCTTCACCATCCGCGTCGACGACCTCAACCGGGCCACGGTCAAAACCACGATCAAGGTTCCCCCGGCCGCCGACTGACCAGGTCACCGCGCGGACACCACCTCGGACTCGGTCCCCTCCGGATCGGCCGACGTGACCCACCCCGCCCGCCGAGCAGCCTCGGCCGATGCCGCACGCCGCAGACGCGAGAAGGTTCGCCGACACCGACCGAGCCGCCGCGGAACCGGCCCCTGATCGGCTCTCAGGCACCAGCGCACGCCAGGAAATACCGGCACCGGCGGCAGCGTTCAGACCTTCGCGCGCGACGGAGACCAACGCCCGCGCGGAAAGAGGTCAGCGTCATGAAGGTCCGCAACTCCCTGCGCTCCCTGAAGAGCAAGCCGGGCAGCGTCGTCACCCGCCGCCGTGGCCGCCAGGTAGTGATCAACACCAAGAACCCGCGGTGGAACGGCCGCCAGGGCTGATCCACCCGACCAGCGTCGCCGGCCGGAGCATACGCTCCGGCCGTTTCGCTCACCGGCGAACGAGCACCTGGACGGACGCGAGGTCGCGATGCGCGGCGTGGACTGCGGCGATCTCGGCGAGAGCGTCACGGCCCAGCGCCCGGTACGCGCCGACGAGCAGGTCGAGACCGGCTTGCCGGTGCTCGGGCCGGTCGAGCCAGTGCAGTTCGCTGCCGACGGCGAGGGCGAGGGCCGGTCGGCCCGCGGCGAGCTCCCGGCCCGCCTCGGCGATCCACCGGGCGGTCCGGGCCGGGTCGTTCCGGAAGATGTCGAGGCGGATGCCGGACTCGTCGGCCTGCGGGTCACCGCTGCCCGGCGGCAACTGGGGCAACAGTGACATCGCCAGGTACGACCGCGGTGTCGCCACCGGCCGTGGCAGCCCGTCCGCGCGCAGCGCCGCTTCGTCGGCGGCGGTGTACCACTCGACGGCTTCGATCAGCGGGGTGATGCTGCCGACCGTCTGCGGGTCGTCGCCGTAGTCGGCGAGCTGCCGGTCCACCAGTTCACGCACCACGGTGAGCAGGCTCGGCCGGGCGGACTCCCAGGTCTCGGCCGAGTCCCGGGCGTAGTTGTGGACGATGAGCGCCGGCAGTTCGGCCGGATCGTCGAACCACAGTCCGAAATGCAGTCCGTCGGAGCCGCCGCCCATGACCGTGACGAACTCGGCCGGGTCGCAGCGGAACCGGGCGTGCAGCCGCGGGTCGAGCCCGTCCCGGCCGACGAGGTCGAGGCCACCGTCGGCGAAGTAGTCGGTGACGCCCCAGGGCGAGATGTCGTTCTCACCGAGGGCGCGGCCGTCGCTGGCGGCCAGGGCGGCGAACACCGCGACGTGGCGCGGCAGCCGCATTCCCCAGATCTGCCGGACCCGCTCCGCGACCAGCGGAAATCGCTCGTTCATGGTGTCCAGGGCACGGTCACGCGAGATCATGGGGAAACCCTACGACCAGCCGGGAACGCGAGCCCCGGAACCCACGGTGGGCAGGCCGTGCCCGTACCGGGAAAGCGGTCTTCGGAGGTCAGGTGAGCTGGGGCAGGACCTCCGCGGCGATCAGATCCAGGTGGTCGAGGTCTTTCTGGTCGATGATCTGCAAGTAGGCGTGGTCCACCGGATAACGCCCGAGCCGGTCCACCACCTGCGCCGGCGTGCCGACCAGCCCGTGCTCTTTCAAGAACGGACCGTCTTTCCCGTACGCCGTGAGCCGCCGCCTCACCTCCGCCTCGTCACGCCCGACGATCGTCGCATGGGCCACCGACACTGTCAGGGTTGCCGGGTCCCGCCCGATCGCCTCGCACGCGCCACGCACCCGCTCGAAGAGCACCACGCTTTCCGCCGCGGTGGTGAACGGCGCGTTGAACTCGGTCGCATACCGAGCGGCCAGGGCCGGGGTCTGCGTCTTCCCCTTGCCGCCGATGATCACCGGCGGGTGCGGGGTCTGTGCCGGTTTCGGCCAGCCGGGCGAGCCCTCGACCCGGTAGTGCCGCCCGGCGAAACCGAACATGCCGGACGTCTCCCACAGCCCCGTGATCACCGCCAGCTGCTCGGACAGGCGCTCGAAGCGGGTGGCCCGGTCCGGGAAGTCCAGCCCGAACGCCCGGTGCTCGGGCTCGAACCATCCGGCTCCGAGCCCGAGTTCGACGCGCCCGCCGCTCATCTGGTCGACCTGGGCCACGGTCAGCGCCAGCACGGCCGGGTTGCGGAAGGTCGCCGAGCTCACGAGCGTGCCCAGGCGGATGCGCCGGGTCTCCCGGGCGAGCCCGGCGAGGGTGATCCAGGAGTCGGTCGGCCCGGGAAGCCCGTCACTCCAGTCGGTCTGGGCCAGGTAGTGGTCGCTGCGGAAGAACGCGTCGAACCCGCACTCCTCCGCCCGCCGGGCCACCGCCAGCTGGTCGTCGTAGGACGCGCCTTCTTGCGGCTCGGTGAAGATCCTCAGCAGCACACCGGAGAATCTACTGTGGTCCGAGCTTCACCGCGGTGACCGCCGCCGTCGTGTACGGCATCGTGAAGCTCCCGCCCATCCGGTCGATCACCGCGCCGGCCGCATCCTGGAGCTGGGCGATCTGCTCGGCCGGCAGCCGGGTCAGCGCGCCGGAGGTCGGCATCTGGTCCAGCCACTCGTCCCGCGTGTACGTCCTCTCCCAGTTCACCTGCCACTGCTCGGGTTCCCCGAAGCCGCCGGCGGCCCGGATCCCGTCGGCGGCCGCGGTGAGGATCGGCTGGTAGCCCTCGATCGCCGTCCCGGGCGGCTGCCGCGCCAGGTCGAACGGTGAGTGGGGGACGAGTCGCCGGAACGCCTCCCCGAACCCGCTGACCAGTTCGTCGGGGAGTTTGAACGTGTGCCAGAACGGCGCGAGCCGTCCACCGGCGGGCAGCACCCGGGCGGCCGCCGCGGCGCCGGCCACCGGGTCCACCCAGTGCCACGCCGTCCCGGCGGTGACCAGGTCGAACGTGCGGCCGCGTGGGTCCCAGGCCTCGATCGTGGCGACCTCCACCTCGATGCCGGTGGAGCGGGCGAAATCGGCCATCCGCGGGTCGGGTTCGACGCCGAGCACGGTGCACCCGAGGTCGCGCAGCTGGCGCGCCTCGATGCCGGTGCCGCAGCCGGCGTCGAGCACGGTGCGGCCTCCGGTGGCGTCGAGGATGCGTTGCAGCAGCTCGACGGGGTAGGGCGGCCGGGTCCGGTCGTAGCGCGCGGCGTCCACGCCGAACGACTCGGCGGCTTCTCGCAGGTGATGTGGAGTGGGCATGCGCCCACCCTAGTGGGCATGCGCCCACTCGGGCAGGCGGTACGGTGAGGACGCTGGTCAGGAGCAGAAGGGATCGCCGGTGCCGACAGGGGTCGCCCTCCGCGACGTACGCCGTCAGTTGTTCGCCGCCGCCGACCGGATCCTGCTGCGGGCCGGGCCGAGCGGCCTGACCAGCCGGGCCGTGACCACCGAGGCCGGCTGCGCCAAGGGCGTGCTGCACAAACACTTCGAGGACTTCGACGCGTTCCTCGCCGACTTCGTGCTGGACCGGGTCGAGCAGCTCGCCCCGGAGGCTGCCGCCCTCGAGTCCCGGGCCGGGACCGGAACCGTCGCCGGCAACGTGACCAGCGCCCTGGCCGCGGTCTTCGGCTCGGTGGCGGTGGCGATCGTCGCGCTGATCACGTTCCGGGACGGGCTGCGGGCCCGGCTGCGCAACGTCTGGCCGGCCGGCGTGCCGGTGCTCACCGAGGCGGCCGAGATGATCGCGGCCTACCTGGCCGCCGAGCGCGACCTGGGCCGTCTCCCGGCCGGCACCGAGGTGGACGGTCTGGCCGCGATGCTGATCGGAACCGGTCACCTGCTCTACGCCGACCGCACGGGCACGCCGCCGGCCGAGGAGACGCTGCACCGCATGGTCAGTTCGGTGCTGCCCAGCGGCGCCTGAACAGCAGGAAACCGATCATCGCGAACTCGCCGATCGACGCGGGAGCCGCCAGCACGCCCGTGACCACGGTGGTGTCCGCCGCCAGATAGGTGACGAACGCGCTGATCACATACCCCACCCCGCCGACGATCAGGAGCCGGCCGAGCGGGCCGGGCAGCACACCCGACCGTGACGCGAGCCGGCCCATCGGGATCAGCCAGAGTCCGAAGAAGACACCACCCAGGCCCCAGGCCGCGGTGTTCACGTCGTACAGAAGAAGGACCGGCGCCGTGCCGCCGGCCCGGACCGACGCGAGGGCCACGGCGGTGAACATCGTGCCGACGAGAACGATCACCGAGTTGATCAGGCCGAACGCGGCGAGCGCGCCGGCCTGGACGTCGTCGACCGGGCGGAACAGGCGGAAGAAGAGCAGCGCGGCCAGGGCCTGAGTGACGACGACGCCCAGGTCAGCGGCGATGCCGAGCCCGGCCAGGGTCGGATGGGCGGCCAGGTTGGCCGTGGTCGCGGCCGCGTCACCGTCGACGTACAGCCGATTCTGGATGATCAGGTGGCCGAGCAGGCCGCAGAGGGCGAGTCCGAGATAGGCCAGGCCGGTGGCGCGCTCAGTCCTCATACTGAAACACCTCGTCGAGTGGTTGTCCGAAGATGCGGGCGATCTGGAAGGCCAGCTCCAGCGACGGCGAGTAACGGCCCTGCTCGATCGCGATCACGGTCTGCCGCGTCACGCCGAGCTTGGCGGCGAGGTCGGCCTGGGTCATGCCGCCGGCCTCCGCGCGCAGCGCGCGGATCCGGTTGGTGACCTTGGTGGGTTTCGGCGCCATGCTGGTCAGAACCCTCGACGGTAGAGCCGGATCTTGATGACGCCCTCGGCGACCGCGGCCACGAGACCGGTGAGGAACGCCAGGTTTCCGATCCAGAAGTAGTCCGCGCCGAGCGAGGCGAGGATCGTGACGCCGCCGATCCCGGTGCCGAGGATCGGGGTGGCGAGCCGGCCGCCGCGCCGGCTGATCTCCTTGTCCCGCACGTCGGCGACGACGTTGCTCTGCGACTCGTCGCCGCGGCGGACCACGACCACGACCTCCACGACGATCGCGAAGATGATCGTCGCGACCAGGCCGACCAGCATCGAGAAGAAGAGCGGCGGCACCCAGGTGATCTCCGCGACCGGGGTCCGGAACAGCTCGGGCACCATGTAGGCGTAGTACAGCACCGACGACAGGACCATCGTCACCAGGCCGGTCCAGACCTGGCGCTCCTCCCTCGTGGTGTGCAGCGGCTCCTCGTCGGCCATCTCCATCACGCCTCCTGAGTCAAAAATGTTTGACATGCCGACGATAGGCGCGCCCGGAGACCGAAGTCAAACATCTTTGACATCAATTTCCCCGTACGCCCGTGACCCGCCCCCGCGTGGCGAGCGCCGGGCGCGGGTAAAACGTGGCCATGACCCCCCGCCCGGTGCGCGTCCTCACGACGCTGCTCGCCGCCACGGCCGTCGCCACCGTGGTGGTCGAGGCACTCAACTTCTGGTACGCCCCGGACCACGGGGTCGGGTTCGCCGTGCGGACGGGGTGGGCTCTCGCCCGTACCCTCGGATGGTTGATCTTGATCTCGCAGGTCCGCAAAGCACGGGCCACCGCCAAACCGCTGAGTCTGATCCTGACCATCACCACGCTGTTCGCGGTCGGGCGCCTGATCGTCCCGCCGACCGGCCGGCCACCGCTGCCCGGGCTGATCAGCTTCGGCGTGCTCACCGTGCTGTGCCTGACCGTCGTGACCCTGCTCCACCGGCACCCGGCCGTCGACGCGCACCTGAGCCGCCAGCCGCGCCGGCCGGTCCTGACCCGCGACGGGCTGAGCTTCCGTGCGGCCCCGCCGGGCGACCCGTGGGTGCTGACCGCGCGGCTCGCGTCGTTCGCCTACAGCCCGTTGATGCTGGTCCCGGCGGTGACCGCGATCGGCACACTGCGTCACCGCCCGGAGTGGGCCCTGGCCGTGATCTTCTGGATCCTGGCCGGCATCGCCGTCAGCTACGCCGCCCTGCTCGCCGCCGTCTTCCTGCGCCGGGGCAGCCACCGCGCCCGCACCGCCCTGACGTCGGTGACGCTGGCGGTCCTCGCCTTCGACCTGCCCCTGTGCTACCTGCTGCTGGGCGCCGACGGCCTGATCCGCGACGGCGCGCCGCTGGTCGCGGCGTCCGCGCTGGCGCTGTACGCCCTCACCCGGATCCAGCGCACCTCAGCCCGGGCAGCCGCCTGAGTCAGGTCTGCCGGTTCCCACCTCGGTCACCGAGCGAGTTCGGCCCGCCGTTTGATGTGGGTCGCGCGTTCCACCAGGAGTCGCTTCAGATAGGGAGCGAGCACCAACCGGGTGACCACCGCACCCAGCGGCCCGAGCGGTGCCCGGATCGTCATGCGGTCCGTCATCCGGGTCGTTCCGTTCCCGAGGTCGTCGAAACAGTGCTCGTGACGCATGACCCGGAACGGCCCGCGGGTCTGCTCGTCGACGAAGCGGAACGGCCGGCGATACGCCGTGATCCGGCTCGTCATCCGCCAGGACCGGCCGAGATGCCGGGCCTGGAACGTCACCTCGTCGCCGAGGCCGAGCCGCCGGTGCCCGGTGCTGGTCGTCGCCGTCTCCCCGCTCCCGGCCAGCGACTGAGCGTGCACGTCGACGTCGAGCTCCAGGTCGAAGACGGTGGCCGCGGGGGCGTCGATGACGGTCACCACCTCGATCACCCGGGCAGCCTACCCACCTCGGTGACGCGGGAGACGAAACGGCGGGGGTTTCCGGGGTGGGCACGGGACGGCGGCTAGTCTCGCGGCGTGCTGATTCTGCTGCCGCCCTCCGAGGGGAAGACGCCCGCCGCCCAGGGTGACCCGGTCGACCTGGACCGACTGTGGCGGCCCGAGCTGAGCGCGGCGCGCAACCGGGTGCTGTCCAAGCTCGTCGCGATGTGCAAGCGGAGCAGCGCGCGGTCGGTCGCCGACTCGCTGAAGGTGCTGGGGCTCAGCGACGGGCAGCGCGGGGAGATCGCGCGGAACGCGGAACTTCTCGAGGCGCCGGCGGCCCCGGCGGTCGAGGTGTACACCGGGGTGCTCTACGAGGCGCTGGACGCGGGGACGCTCGGCGACGCCGCGCGGGCGTGGCTGTTCGAGAGCGCGGTGGTGTTCTCCGGCCTGTGGGGCGTGGTGCGGCTCGGGGACCGGATCCCGGCGTACCGGTGCTCGGTCGGGGTGACGCTTCCGGCGCCGGTCGGGGGGCTCACGGCGTACTGGAAGAAGGGTCTGGCGGGTTTTGATCCGGACGGCCCGGTGCTGGATCTGCGCTCGGGCGCCTATGCGGCGATGTGGGCGGCCCCCGCGGGGAGCGCGGCGCTGCGCGTCCTGCACGAACGCACGGTCGGCGGCGTGACGAAACGGTCCGTGGTGAGCCACTTCAACAAGGCGACCAAGGGCCGGCTGGTGCGCGCCCTCGCGGTCGAGGGCACACAGCCGGAGAACGTGGACGAGCTGGTCACGGCGATGCGGGACCTGAAGTTCACGGTCGAGGAGCGGCCCGCCGCGGAGGGCAGGCCGCGCCAGCTCGACATCGTGGTGGCCGAGCTGTAGCCGCGCCGGGAAGCCTTACTGCGCGGCGAGGATGTCGACGACGAAGCGCAGGTCCTGGTCCTTGTAGGCGAGCGCGGCCGGCACGTCCATCTGGATCCGGCTGCCGACGGTCTGGCCGGGGATGCCCTGGTCCCAGCCGGCGATGAGCTTGCCCGCGCCGATCTGCGAGGTGAACGGCTCCTTCCGGCTCCAGGAGGAGTCGATCACGGCGCCACCCTTGTACGGGATCAGCTTGTAGTTGAACGTCACCGTCTGCCCGGACCGGACGACCGGCCCGGTGCCCTTGACCAGCGGCGTCACGACCAGCTGGGTGAGCGGCCCGCCGGTCCCGGCCGGCACCTCGGGCTCGGTGGCGAGCGGGTCGGCCGAGGTCTGCGCGGCCGCCGGGCGCGGCTCGTCACCGCCGGAACGGACCACGGCGAACACGACGATCAGCGCCACGAAGACGAGCGCGCCGGCCACCCCGCCCAGGATCGCTTGGCTGCGGCGTTTGCCGGCCGCGGCAGTCCGGTCACTCATCCACGAACTCCTCAAGACGTAGGTCAGATCGGGAAACTCCGGACACCGTACTCGGAGTCATCCGGAAAGCCGCAGGTAACTCCCCCGAATCGCCGATGCGGATGATCAACCGTATGGGCCGTACCCGATCCCGCCCTTCACGCCCCGCACGGAAGATGAGATCGTTTCACCCGCCGCCGTCCGATCTTTGGGCCGAATCACCGGAGTCTGGGAGAAGCGTTGCTGCGCCGTCGTCGCATCGAGGTGCCGGATGTGCTGCTCAAACCGGGCCGCCCCCGGTGGCGGGAACACCTCGGCCCGGCCGTGGTGATCCTGGTCGGTGTGCTCGTCGTCGTCCTGGTCGGCGTCGCGGCGATGGTCAGCCGGTCCAGCGGTCACGCGGACGCCGGCCCGGTGGTCGGTGCGGTGAACGACCCGACCGCCGAGCAGGTGCCGATCCCGCTGCCCAGCCCGTCGATCTCGACGAGTCCCGCCCCGATCAACGCGATCACCATCGAGCAGGGCGCGGTGCCCGATACGGTCGATCTCAGCAACGAGGGCACGATCGACTGGGTGCACTGGGGCGAGGACGGCATCTACTCGCTGGAACGCGACGCCAAGGGCGGGTTCGCCATCCTGGAGGGCACGCCGTCGGCGCCCCGGCAGCGGCACACCCTGAGCCCGCAACGGTTCACCTGGACCGGCGGCACCCCGGCGGCCGGCAACGAGGGCACGACCAGCGGCGTGCGCACCTGCGGCGCCGGCAACGGTTTCACCCTCACCGCGCCGGCCACCACCGAACCGAGCAAACTGCGGCTCTACCTCGGGGTTTCCGGCGGGCAGGGCCTGCTCAAGCTCAAACTCACCACCGGTGGCCTGATCACCGGCGGAGAAACCGTGACCAGTCGGCTCGTCGGCGCCGGCAGCTCGCTGACGACCGCGCGGTACTCCATCAGCTATCGCGCGACCCGTCCTGGCAAGATCTCCATCGAGTGGATCACCGAGAAGACCTCCGGCTCCGGCTGCGGTGGTGTCGCACTCGAAGCGGCGAGTCTCTCCTAGGACATTTTTTCAAACTTCATTCCGTACGGGACCGGTGCGCGTGCCTCGCCACCCACCGGGAAAGGGGAACAGGGTGTTCGCGGGCTGGGGATCGCGGGTCGCCCGCCTCCGATGGCCGGTGCTGATCGTCACGCTCGTGACGATCATCGGCGCCGGAGTCTGGGGCCTGGGCGTTTTCGGGCAGCTCACCGAGGGCGGATACGCCGATCCCCATAGCGAGTCGGCGCGCGCCGCCGACGTCGTCGCGCAGGCCACCGGCGGTCAGGGCGGCGACGTGATCGCCATCTGGACCCCGGCGCGGGGAACCACGATCGACGACGCCGCGCTGACCGAGCGGGTCAAGGACCGGCTCGGGGCGCTACCCGAGTCGGCGGTGACGGCGACCGTCTCGTACTGGGACGCCAAGGACCCCGCCTACGCGGCGAAGGACCGGTCCAGCGCGGTCGCGGTGATCACGCTCGCCGGCGAGGACGACGCGGACAAGCTCGACGCCTACGGGACGGTCGCGAACCAGTTCACCGTCGACGGCGCCACCGTGCAGCTGGCCGGCGGCATCCCGCTCGCGCACACCAGCAACGAGCGGTCCACCGACGACCTCGGATCGGCCGAGCTGATCTCGATGCCGATCGTGCTGATCCTGCTGCTGTTCATCTTCGGATCACTGATCGCCGCGTCGCTGCCGGTGATCGTCGGCGGCTGCGCGGTGCTCGGCTCGCTCGGCGTGCTCCATGCGATCAGTCTCGGACACGACGTGAACTCGTTCGCGGTGAACGTGGCGAGCCTGCTCGGGCTCGGCATGGCCATCGACTACGGCCTGTTCATGGTCGGCCGGTTCCGCGAGGAGCAGGCCGCGGGGCACGACCCGGTCGAGGCCGTCCGCCGCACCGTGGGCACCGCCGGGCGTACCGTGCTGTTCTCCGCGACGCTGCTGATGACCGCGCTCGCGGGTCTGCTGCTCTTCCCACAGGGATTTCTCAAGTCATTGGCGTACGGCGGACTGGCCGCGGTCTTCCTCGCCATGCTGCTCTCGTTGACGCTGCTCCCGGCCATCCTCGCCATCCTCGGGCCGCGCGTCGACCGGCTGCCCGTCCGGCTCCCCGGCCGCGGCAAGGCCGACGGCGGCACCGGCTGGCAACGGCTCGCCGGGTTCGTCCTGCGCCGCCCGGTCGTCGTCGCGATCCCCATCCTGATCGGCCTGATCGTGCTCGCGTTGCCGATCCGCGACGTCCGGTTCGGCGAGAACGACGAGCGGGTACTGCCCGCCGGGGACCCGTCCCGGGTCGCGGTGGAAACCCTCAAGGCGTCGTACCCGCAGTTCAGCAGCGACGGCGTGCAGGTCGTCATCCAGGGCCCGCCGGCCGCCTCGTCGAAATTCGCCGCCTCCTCCAAGTTCGCCGCCGAACTCGCCAAGATCCCGGGCGTGGCCGCGGTCAACCCGGCCGGGGCGGGCACCGACGTGCTGGTCTACAACGCCGCCCTGACCAGCACCGACTCGTTCAGCACGTCAGCCCGCCAGGTCGTCGACGCGATCCGCGCCCTCCCCGCCCCGGTCGGCACGCAGGTCCTCGTCGGCGGCGTCACCGCCCGCAACGTCGACAGCCTCGACGCCATCGGCGACCAGCTCCCGCTGATGATCGGACTCCTGGCCGGGGCCACGCTGCTGCTGATGTTCCTCGCGTTCGGCTCGATCCTGCTGCCGATCAAAGCGGTGATCATGAGCGGGCTCAGCCTCAGCGCCACGTTCGGCCTGCTCGTCTGGCTGTTCCAGCAGGGCCACGGCGCCGGGCTGCTCAACGTCACCCCCGCGCCCCTCGAAGCCGGGATCGTCGTCCTGATGGCCGCGGTCGTTTTCGGCCTCTCCACCGACTACGAAGTGTTCCTGCTGTCCCGGATGGTCGAAGCCCGCAGCAAGGGCGCCACCACCGCCGAAGCCGTCACCACCGGCCTCAGCCGCACCGGCCGGGTCATCAGCGCCGCCGCCCTGCTGCTCATCGTCGTCACCGGGGCGTTCGCGCTCTCCACGATCACCACCATGCGGTTCGTCGGCGTCGGCATGATCATCGCGCTGGTGCTGGACGCCACCGTCGTGCGCATGCTGCTGGTCCCGGCGGTGCTCGCGCTGCTCGGAGACGCGGCCTGGTGGGCGCCGGGCCCGCTGCGGCGACTCCAGGAACGGGCCGGGCTCGCCGAACACGCCGGGGAACCCGAAGACCCGGCAACCGAGATCATTCAGTACGACGGGATCGCCGCGCATCCGGCGGAGAAGCCGTATTCGGGGGGCGACGCCGCGACGACCGTGCTGCCGGTGGTCACGGCGGACGAGGAGTCGCTGGTCACGGCGCCGGACGAGACGTCGATCATCGTTTGGGATCCGGACGGTGAGGATGAGGCGGACGGGGCGGCCTCCTCGGATTCAGGCGAGAAGGCGATCGTTTCCGGTCAGGATGCCGCCGCCGAGACGCAACTCCTTCCCGTTGTCACCAGTTCTTCCGACTCGGTCGACTCGCCTTCCGACTCGGTCGACTCGCCTTCCGACAGCGTCGACTCGGTCGACGCACCTTCCGACAGTGTCGGCTCGGTCGACTCGGCCGACGCTCCTTCCGCAAAGCCCGCCGAAGAGGCACCTCAGCCGTCGGCCGAAGCCGATCAGCCCACCGAACCCACGCCCGAGCCGAAGCCTGAACCCACCGCCGAGCCGGAGCCTGAACCCACGGCCGAGGCGGAGCCTGCGCCCGTGAAGGAAGCGGAGTCCGGGCCCGCGAAGGAAACCGAAGCAGCCGCCGACGTGGACTCCGCGCCCGAGAAGGCAACGCCCGAGATAACGGACAGCGAAGCCATCTGGGCCCAGGTGGAGGCGACCCTGACGGCCGGCGCCGAAGCGGTGGCCGCCGCCGAACCCCAGCCTCAGCACTACATCTCGGAGGACTCCCCGGCCCCGGCTGAGGAGACCCCGGAGCCCTCGGACGAAGTGGTGACCGAAACCGCATCCGAGACCCGGACCGAGTCCGAGGCGGAAGCCACCGGTGAGTCCGGAGCCGAGCCTGAGGCCGAGGCTCCTGGGACCGAGGACGCCGACGTCACGGAGCAGTCCCCGGCTCCCGAAACCCGGGACCGGGAAGCCCGGGACCGGGAAGCCCGGGAACCGGATACCTCGGAGCCGGAGCAGGACGGGAAAGCCCAGGACCTGGACCAAGACAGCGCGGACGAGGAGCAGAAGCCGGAGGCAACGGCGCCCGAAGCCGCGGGGCTGAACGAGAACGAGGTGGTCGAGGCGGCGCCGGCCAGCGCGATCCCGGCCGAGGTCGCGGATGCCTTCACCTGGATGTCCGATCCCCGGATCGCCGGGATCGTCGGCGGCGGGGAGGACGCCGGCCCGACCACGGCTTCGGATTTCACCTGGCTCGCCGCTACGGCTTCGCTGCCCACCATCTCGGCCGAGCCGGAAGAGGCGGGGCAGACCGTCCCGGCCGCGCCGGAAAACCCGGAGCACAGCGCCCCGGCCGAGCCGGCGGACGCGGAGCGAGCCGCCCCCGAGCCGGACGATTCTGCCGTTGCGGCTCCGGAAGCAGTCGAGTCGGCGGCTGCGGAACCGACCGGGCCGACCGTTCGTCGTCCGCAGACGCTGGACGACTGGCTGGGTGGCCGGGCCGGCGACGCACGGACGCGCAGGCCGACGACCGAGGTCGCCGCGGTACAAGCCGAGGCACCGGACACCGCCGAGGTGGAGGCCGCGGGAGCCGAGGGCGAGGCGGCGGAAGATGCGGAAGCCCCGGCCGCAACGGTCGACGCGCCGGAAGCCGCAGAGGCCACGAGCGACGCAGTGGAAGCCGTAGAGGCCCCCGGCAACGCGGTGGAAGCCGCAGGGACCACAGGCAACGCGATGGAAGCCGCAGGGACCACAGGCAACGCGATGGAAGCCGCAGGGACCACAGGCAACGCGATGGAAGCCGCAGGGACCACGAGCGGCGCCGTGGAGCGTGTGCGGCCGGTGAGTCCGGTCGCCGCCCGCCGCCCGCAGACGCTGGACGAATGGCTGCACGGCAGCCCGGGACAGCCTCGCCCGACCAGCCTCGACGACTGGCTGGCCGCGGACAACCGCCCGGTCAGTTCGGCCGGTCCGCGCCCGCAGAGCCTCGGGGACCTGTCCGGCCGGAACGATCGGCGAGTGGGCTCGGCCAGGTCGTCGTTCCAGGGTTCCGGCGCGAACGCCGGGGCCGGCGAGAACCGTCCGCAGAGCCTCGGCGACCTGCCCGCCGGCGGGAAGCCTCCGGCGGGTGAACGGCGCCCGGCCACGCTCGCCGACCACTCCCCCACCACGAAGCACGCTCGCCGCTCCAACGGCGGCCCCGCACACCACGACCGCCCGGAAACCACCGACCGCACCGGCACCGGCGACCGGACGGGCAACGCGGAACGGACGGGCAACGCGGAACGGACGGGCAACGCGGAACGGACGGGCAACGCGGAACGGACGGGCAACGCGGAACGGACAGCGAGCACCGACCGGGTCGGCAACGGCGACCGGACGGCGAGTGGCGGGCCGGGCGTGAAGGACGGGCTGAGCGACCAGGACCCGATCGCCCCCTGACGCCGGGACCGCTTCACCGCAGGGAAGCCCGCCACCCACCGTGGCGGGCTTCCGCTTTCCCACGGGGTGCGGCTCACCGCCGTACCCCCGACATAAATCGGGAGAGCGTGAGAAAAGCCGCAGGAGCTAGCAAAAGCAAACCGGTTTTGTGGTCGATAGGGGCGCAGGTAATAAAGTGCCAGCGGCACTACAGCTGATGAGGAGAAGTGGCGCATGACCGGCAGTGACCCGACCCTGGGCGTGGATCCGGATCGCCTGGCGATCTGCCTCGCCGTCCTGGCCGAGGCGGAGAATCTGCCGGTGGAGCATCCGGACGCGGTGGCGTTGCGGCGGGCCACGGCCGGGCTGTTCAAGACCGCCAAGATGCAGCGGCGCAAGGAGCGGCGGCAGGCCGTGCTCGACAACGATCGGGCGGTGACCGAGGCGACCGCGACCGGCGCGCCGGGGCGGATCGACGACGAGACCGCCGGGATTCCGTTGACGAGTTCGACCGCCGGGGCGACCGCAGGGGTGCTGAAGCAGGCGCGCGGGTGTTACGTGTGCAAGCAGCGGTACACGGTCGTCGACGCGTTCTATCACCAGCTCTGCCCGGATTGCGCGAAGCTGAACCACGAGCGGCGGGACGCGCGGACTGATCTGACCGGGCGGCGGGCGCTGCTGACCGGCGGGCGGGCGAAGATCGGCATGTACATCGCGTTGCGGCTGCTGCGCGACGGGGCGGATCTGACGATCACGACGCGTTTCCCGCACGACGCGGTGCGGCGGTTCACCGCCATGCCCGACAGCGCCGACTGGATCGACCGGCTGCACGTGGTCGGCATCGATCTGCGGGACCCGGCGCAGGTGGTGGGTCTGGCCGACTCGGTGGCGGCGCGCGGCCCGCTGGACATCATCGTCAACAACGCGGCGCAGACGGTGCGGCGCACCCCGGGGTCGTACTCGGCGATCGCGGCGGCCGAGGCCGAGCCTCTGCCGTCCGGCAAACTGCCCGAGTTGGAGTACTTCGGGAGTGCCGGCGTCTCCCCCGCGGCCGTGCTGACCGCGGGTTCGTCGACGCTGACCGCGCAGCAGATCACCGAGCTGGCGCTGACGGCGCGCTCGGTGGCGATCGACGCGGGCGGTCTGGTGCCGGACACCACGGCGACCAACAGCTGGAGCGACCGCGTGCACGAGGTCGACCCCTTGGAACTGCTCGAGGTGCAACTCTGCAACGTGACCGCGCCGTTCATCCTGATCAGCAAGCTGCGACCGGTGATGACCCGATCACCGTTCCCCCGGCGGTACGTGGTGAACGTCTCCGCCATGGAGGGCATCTTCGCCCGCGGTTACAAGGGGGCGGGTCACCCGCACACGAACATGGCGAAGGCCGCGTTGAACATGCTGACCCGCACCAGCGCCGTGGACATGTTCGCCGACGGCATCCTGATGACCAGTGTGGACACCGGCTGGATCACCGACGAGCGCCCGCATCCGACGAAGATGCGGCTGCACGAGGAGGGGTTCCACGCACCGCTGGACCTGGTGGACGGCGCGGCCCGCGTCTACGACCCGATCGTGCGCGGTGAGCAGGGCGAGGACGTCTACGGCTGCTTCCTGAAGGATTACGCGCCGGTCGCCTGGTAGTGCCGCGGGCCGCACCCCTGACCAGGGGGTGCGGCCCGTTCCGAACGGAGTTACGGCTTCGGCCAGGTGGGCGGGTGATCGTTGTCCCGCGGCGGCCCGTTGCGGTCGTCGTTACCGCGTGGGCCGTTGCGGTCGTCGTTACCGCGTGGGCCGTTGCGGTCGTCGTCACCGCGTGGGCCGTTGCGGTCGTCGTTACCGCGTGGGCCGTTGCGGTCGTCGTTACCGCGCGGGCCGTTGCGGTCGTCGTCACCGCGTGGGCCGTTACGGTCGTCGTTGCCCCGAGGCCCGTTACGATCGTCGTCACCGCGCGGCCCGCCGCGGTCGTCCCACGGGCCGTTGCGGTCGTCGTCACCCCGCGAACCGTTACGGTCGTCGAACGGTCCCCGGTTCGGGAAGCCCGGCCGCCCGTGCGGCCCGCGGACGTGGAACGTCTGACCGGCGAAGTCCGGCCGGTACGGCCATCCGCCCGGCCACGTGCCACGCCAGTCGTTCCACTGCCAGTCGTCGTCGTCCACGACCAGCTGGAACACCCAGCCCCGCCATCCGTAGTTGATCGGATCGCAGTCGTAGTCCCACCAGGCGTGGAACCGTTTGCCGGTGAATCCGGCCCGTTCACACGCCCATTCGGTGCGGTAGTACCCGACCACGTGCTCGCCGAAGGCCCGGCCGGCGGTGCTGCCGCCGGTGGACGACTGGCCGGCCGCCGGGGCGGCCTGCGCCGGGCCCATGCCGATCATCGCGCCGGCCGCGAGGCTCATGCCGGTGAGCGCGAGGAAACGCTGTGCCTTTTTCATGTCACACCTTTTCCGGACATAACGTTATTGCGTAGTCAGCGCATCACGCTCGTCCGGCGGGTTCCGGCGTTTCCGGCGATCTAGTCCGTTCGACCGACCCCCGACGTGTCCGAAAGTGCCCGATAAGCCGGGCGGAGAACCTCGTTCAGCGGCCGTCCACGATGGGCGAGCCGCGGCGGGTCCAACTGATCGAGCAGCGCGTCGGAACGGCCACCGGCAACGTCCTGAACAGGTGATTCACCAAGATCCAGGGACCGGCCCCAGAACGCGTCGGGGTCGCCGGCGTCGATCAGCGGCGGCTCCGGCTCGGCGGAGGTTTCCGCCCGGGTGACCGTTTTCGCATCATCGGCGACCTCGGAGTCGTTTACCGCGGCCTCCTCGCGGAGACGGCGCAACCGCATCAGCAGCTCGTCCCGGTGCCGGCCGCGCCAGGTGAACACCTCGAACGGATCCGACTCGAACGCCCGGGCCAGCGCGTAGATCGTCGCCGCGAGGTGGATGCACGGCACCGGCCAGCGTTCGCAGGTGCAGTCCATCGCCACCTCGCCCAGAGACAACGGCAGCAGGGTCAGCCCGGCGTCGCCGAAAACCGCCTCGATGCCCGGCGGCATCCGCCCGTCGAGGAGCCCGGCGACGAACCGGGCCTCCGTGACCAGGGCAGACTCGACCCGGGCCCACTCGGCGGCGCCGAACGCCCGGACCGCGATGCGCGATCGGAACGCGACCGGGTCCTCCGGCCCGCGGACCAGCGCGACGGCCAGGCTGCTGGAGACGGTCAGGCTGCGCACGTGCCCGGCCCGTTCGTCCCGCCGCCCGCGCGCGAACGTCGGCCCCATCCGCAGCGACTCGAACATCCCGAGAAACGCCGGCGCGAAGTCACTCAACGACTGCCTCCGGGGCCAGGGCGAACAGGTCGCGCAACTCGGAAGTCGACAACGCGGTCAACCAGCCCTCCCCCGACCCGACGACCCGCTCGGCGAGCACGCCCTTGTCGACCAGCAACTGATCGATACGTTCCTCCAGCGTGCCGAGGCAGACCAGCGTGTGGACGTGCACGTCCTTGCGCTGACCGAGCCGGAACGCCCGATCCGACGCCTGTGTCTCGGTTGCCGGGTTCCACCAGCGGTCGACGTGCACGACGTGGTTGGCCGCGGTCAGGTTCAACCCGGTGCCGCCGGCCTTCAGCGACAGCACGAACACTCCCGGCTGATCGGCCTCCTGGAACGAGGAGACCATCGCGTCCCGGGCGCCCCGTGGTGTCCCGCCGTGCAGGAAGGGAACCGTCACCCCGAACCGGGCGGCCAGGTGCGGCGCGAGCATCCCGCCGAAGCGCGCGAACTGGGTGAAGACCAGCGCGCTCTCCCCCGCCCCGAGCGCCCGGTCGACGATCTCCTCCAGCCGGTCGACCTTGCCGGAGCGGCCGGGCAGCGGCGACGCGTCCTTGAGCAGCAGCGCCGGGTGCACGCACACCTGTTTCAGCTTGGTCATCGCGGCCAGGACGACACCCTTGTGGCGTTCCTGGTTCCAGTCCGACAGTCGTTCCACCAAGTCGTCGAGGACCGCCCGGTAGAGGCTGACCTGCTCGGTCGTCATCCCGCACAGATGCCGCACGTTGCGTTTGGCCGGCAGGTCACCGGCGATGCCGGGGTCGGCCTTGGTGCGCCGCAGCAGGAACGGCCGGGTCGCCTGCCGCAGCCGCGCGGCCGCTTCCTCGTCCTGGTAGCGCTCGATCGGCACGGCGAACCGCGCGCGGAACGTGTGCGCGGACGCGAGCAGCCCGGGATTGACGAAGTCCAGGATGGACCAGAGCTCGGCCAGCCGGTTCTCCACCGGGGTTCCGGTCAGCGCGATCCGGTTGCGCGCGGGGAAACGCCGGACGGCCCGGGAGGCCGCGCCGGCACTGTTCTTGATGTGCTGCGCCTCGTCCAGCACCACACGATCCCAGGTGCAAGAAGCCAGGACATCGGCGTCGAGCACCGCGGTCGCGTAGGTGGTCAGCACAAGATCGACATCCGAGAAGGAATGGGAACGATCCGAACCGTGCAGCACCTTGACCCGCAGGGACGGGGCGAACCGGGCGGCCTCGCGCTGCCAGTTCCCCAGCACGGACAGCGGGCAGATCAGCAGCGCCGGCCCGTCGCGCCGATGCAGCAGCAGCGTCAGGAGCTGCACGGTCTTGCCGAGCCCCATGTCATCCGCCAGGCACGCGCCCAGCCCCAGGGAGTCCATGAAGACCAACCACGAGAAACCCCGGATCTGGTACGGCTTGAGCACGCCCGTGAGCCCAGCCGGTGGGTCGACGAGCTCCAGCCGCTCGTCCAGCTCCCCGCTGAGCAGGTCGGCCAGCCATCCCTCGCCGCGCGCGTCGGTCACCGGCAGTGGCAGCTCCTCGGGCGGCAGCAGCCGGGTGACGCGCAGCGCCTCACCGGCCGTCATCCGCCCGCCGCCGCGGGCCAGGAACGCGAGCCCGGCCGCGAGCCGGTCGGCGTCCATGAACACCCACCGCCCGCGCAGCTTGACCAGCGGCACTTTCGCCCTGGCCAGGTCGGCCAGATCATCCTCGGTCAGGGTGCGGCCGCCGAGCGCCAGCCCCCACTCGTAGTCGACCAGGTCGCGCAGCCCGGTCGTGCGGTCCTTCATCACGTTCGGGATCGGGGCCGGCGTGCGGACCTGCAGCGACAGCCCGAGCCCGGAGCTGCGCCGCCACCAGGCCGGCAGCAGCACGCCGCAGCCGGCTTCCGCCAGCACCGCGGCGTGACTGAGGAACCCGTGCGCACCCTCGGTGTCCAGGATCATCTCGGTCGGACGGGCGCCGCGCAGCGCGTCGCCGAGCGCCGGCCACAGGCGCGCGGCCCGGGCCAGCCCGGCCAGCAACCGCTCCTGCGGGTGGGAGGTCCAGCGGCGCAGCGGCGCGAAGTCGTCGCGCCAGATGTCGGCCGCCGGCACCAGCACGCTCGGCTCGTCGGCGGCCTGCAGCAGGAACTCCAGCCGCCAGGCGTCGTTGGGCAGTTGCACCTCGGCGGGCATCACCGGCTCGTGCTCGCGCGGGTCGCTGAGCCGGAAACAGACGCGCACCTCGGAGCCTCGGGCGGCCTGCGCGAACCAGGCGTCGAGCGTGCGGATCAGCTCGTCCAGCTCGTCGTGCGGCGCGGCGAACCCGGGCTCGCCGGTCAGGGCCGCGAGCCAGCCGCCGTCGGCCAGAGTCATCCCGGTCTCGGCGAGGCGGGTGCGGACGAGACCGTCGACCAGCCGTTCCAGTGCGGCGGTGAGCAGCTCGGCCGCGCCGGCCACGTCGGGCGCGGTGTCGCCCGGGCGCGCGGGACGGGTCTCGGCGCCGAGCGCGGTCTCGGCGCGGCAGGCCGGGGGCATCCGGTCGAGCAGGGTGGCGTGCCGGGCCGCGTCGGCGCCGATCAGAACCGGTCGCCACCAGGCCGCCGGGCGGGCGCCGTCGAGCCGGACGCCGGGCAGCACCCGGCCGCGCGCGACCAGGCTCGCGGCGAACCCGCAGAGCTCGATCAGCCAGCGGACCGACGGGGCGACGCGCCCGTCGAACTCGGCGGCGAGGTCGGCGTCGAGGAACGGGACGCCGACGGACGGGACCCGCCAGACGCGGGCGCGCCGGACGCCGCGGCGTGGCGGGAGACCGACCTGCGGCGAGGGCAGCGGGCCGGCCCCGGTCGACGGGAGCGTGAGCAGGGCGGGCTCGCGCCGCTCCCCGCTCGGCAGCTCGGCGGCGGGGACCGCGAACGGGTGCCAGGGCACTCCCCGGGCGCCGGTCGGGACCGGGGCGGGCACGCTGTCCTCGGCCCACAGGTCGAGGCTGCCGTCCCGGCTGACGAACCCGTGCAGGACCCGGACGCCGGACTCTCCGGTGGGCAGGACGGTGCTCATCCGTACGCCGGAATCGTCTGTGATCGGAATCTGCACGGGCCCGACCCTAGCCCTGCCGTCTGACATTCCCGTTCGACGCACCGGTTTCGCTTCCCTGGAATAAGATTCCTGGGAATCCAGTTGGGCCGGGCCGGCATGGGTCGCGCGTTCGACGGCGGCTACGCGGAGTACGTCGTGGTGCCGAGCACCCAGGTGATCCCGTTCACGTCGAACCTGCCGTGGGACGTGATCGGATCGGTGCCGGACACGCTGCGGGCCACGCGGGTGCACGCCGACGCCCACCGCGACATCGAAGCGAACCGCATCAGCGGCAAGGCCGCCGGCCTCATTCCAGTGACCAGGTGATCGTGGGCGGGCGGACCCGGGCGCACCGCGGGCCGCCCTCCTCGTCGGTCAGGCTCAGGCGCCCGACCAGCACGCCCTGATCGTCGGCGGCGGCGCGCAGCGGCAGGCCGGGGATGTCGCCGAACAGCAGCTTGGCCCGGCGGAACACGGCGAACTCGTCGCCGTCGACCGCACCCCAGCTCAGGTAGAGGAAACGGGCGCCGGGCGGGCCGTGCACCCACGGGCCGCCGACGTCGAGCAGCTCACCGACCTCGCGGACGGTGACCTCCAGCTCCCACACCGCCTCCGGCTCGGTCACCGGGACGCGCCCGACGACCTCCTTGCGGCGCTGCATGCCGACGTGCACGTTGCCCAGTCGCAGCTCCGGCGACTGCGGCAACTCCCGCCCCTCGATCCGGATCCGCATCCCGCCACGATAGAGGCTGTACAGTCGCCAGCCGTGACTACGGAGCAACCTGACTGGGCGGACACGATCCACCGCCTGTGGGCCTCCGTGTCGACGATCACCTCCCGCGAGGAACTCTCCGACCTGGTGCTGCCGCCGCTGCTCGGCATGCCGGGCGCGGTCGGCGCGTGGGGGCTGCGGCACACGACCGGGGCGGCGATCGACGTCTACCGCTGGGCCGGGCTGCCGCTGGCCGGGGCGGCACGGTCGGCCGCGCTCGCGCTCGCCGGCGGGGAAAGCAAACACGACTGGTTGGCGGAGCACGGCGTACGGCACGTCGCGGTCACCCGCTTCGACGTCGGCGGCGACGTCGGCGGCACGATGATGGTGCTCCTCGACGAGACCGGTGACCCGGAACTCGCCGCGGTCCGGCTGGGCCAGGTCGCGGACGTCACCCGGGAGGCGATCCGGCGGCTCGCCGCGCACCGGGCCGAGCAGGCGCAGCAGACCCGCGACGCGCTGCTCGCCGAGGCGTCGTTGCAGATGGACGCGGTGCTCGACCGGGCCCAGACGATGCGCCGGGTCGCCCGGATGGCCGTGCCGGCGATCGCCGAGGGCTGTCTGGTCTACCTCTGCGAGGACACCGGGCCGGAACTGCGCAGCGCGGTGCACATCGACATGCGGCGGCTGAACGCGCTGCTCGCCGGTGAGCGGATCGCGGCCCGCCTGCAGGCGCTCGCCCGGGACGCCGTGGGTGGACGGCCGGGCGTGCGGGCCGTCCCCGGCGCCGGGATCGTCGACGTGCAGGTGTTGCGCGCCCGGGGGCGTACGTCCGGGGTCCTGATCTTCATGTTCGACCGCAACCGCAACGACGTGCCGCCGGCCCGTTTCCTGCGCGACCTGGCCCACCGGGCCGCGCTGGCGCTGGACAACGGCGAGCTCTACGAACAGCGCCGCCGTGAGGTCGTGGCGATGCAGCAGCACCTGCTCCCCCGGCGGCTCCCGAGCGTCGACGGGCTGGAGTTCGCCGCCTCGTACACCGTCGGTGACCGGGTGATGGAGGTCGGCGGCGACTTCTACGACGTGGTGGTGCGGGCCGACGGCGTGGTCGCCGCCCTGATCGGTGACGTCTGCGGCCGTGGCGTGGACGCGGCCGCGCTGACCGGCATGTCCCGGCACACACTCGGTGCGCTGCTGCACGAGGGGCTGTCCCCGGCGCGCGCGCTGAGCCGGCTGAACGACTCGCTGCGGCGGGAAGGGTCGTGGCGGTTCCTGACCGCCGGGATCGGGCTGTTCCGGCCGGACGGCGACGGGTTCACCGTGCAGTGGATGTCGTGCGGGCATCCGGCGCCGCTGATCCTGCGCCGGGGCGCGCCCGCGGAGGCCGGGCGCGGCGGCGGCACGCCGATCGGAGTGATCCCCCGGCTGCGCATCGGCCGGTCCCGGATCCGGCTCGGGGCCGGGGACACGCTGGTCATGTACACCGACGGGCTGACCGAGAGCCGCGACGCGCAGGGCCGGATGTTCGAGGACGAGGCGCTGCCGCAGGCCCTCGAAAGGTTACGAGACGTTCCACCGGAGACGCTGGTCCGGGAGTTGAGTGCTGCCGCGGCCGGGTTCGGGGTGAGCGGCGCCGATGACATCGCCGTCCTAGCGATCGGGGTTGCACTGTGACGGAACTGGTTCTGGTCGTCGAGGACTCGCCGGCGGACGTGGAGGCGATCGAGCGGGCGATCAGCCGCTCGCACCCGCAGTTGCGGCTGGAGTTCCTGCGCTCCGGCACCGAGGTGCTGACGCGGCTGACCGCGCCCGGCGCCGCCCTGCCCACGATCATGCTGCTCGACCTGAACATGCCGGGCGAGGGCGGCCTCGCGGTGATCCGGCAGGTCCGCGCCGACGCCACGCTGGACGGCATCCGGATCATCGTGTTCACCTCGTCGGAGGACCAGGCCGAGGCGGACGCCTGCTACGCGGCAGGCGCGGACAGCTACATCTACAAGCCGGTCAACTTCGCCCTGTTCCAGACCGTGCTGCGGCAGACGCTGGACTACTGGGGGAACGTCGCCCACATCGTCGTGCCACCACCCGGGGACTCCTCGGCCCAGACCTGACCGCCGTGCCGCTCGACGATCCGGCGCACGATCGCCAGCCCGGCACCGGAACCCTCGGCGCTCGGGTGCAGGCGCCGGAACAGCTCGAACGCCTCCTCCCGCAGGTGCGCGGGCATGCCGATACCGTTGTCGCGGACGTAGAGCGCGTCGTTCTCCACGCCGACGGTCACCGTGCGGGGGCCGTCCTCGCGGGCATACTTGGCCGCGTTCACCAGCAGGTTGACCAGCACCTCGTCGAGCAGCACCGGGTCGGCGACGATCGGCTCCGGATCACCGGCCAGCGTGACCTCGACGGCGGCCGCCTCCAGCCGCGGGCCGGCCACGTCCATGGCCCGGGCCAGCGCCTCGCGCGGGGTGATCGGCTCCCGGTGCAGCTCGGTGCGGCCCAGCCGGGAGTAGTACAGCAGCGAGTTGAGCAGCTCGTCCATCCGGCCGGCCAGGCGCTGGATCGCCGCCAGCCGACGCTCCGTCACCTCGTCGAGCCGGCCCGCGGTGTCCTCGGCGATGAACGTCGCGTAGTTCGCGATCCCGCGCAACGGCTCCTTCAGGTCGTGGGCGGCGGCGTGTGCGAACGAGTTCAGGTCCACGTTGCTGCGGCTCAGCTCGGTGTTGAGGGCGGCCAGACGGTGGGCGTGGGTCAGGGCGATCCCGGTCAGCGAACGGCCCAGCTCGGCGGCCGTCGCCAGGTCGGTGGGGCTCCAGGGGGTGCTGCGGCCGCGGACCGTGGCGAGGAAGACCGCGGTGGAGCCCCGCGGGGTGAGGCGTTTGCCGTTCGGTCCGAGGACCACGGGGGTACGGGGGTCGGCGGCCCAGCGGCGGGCGACGGTGCGCTCGCGGCGCAGCCAGACGACGCAGTCGCCGTCGGCGCCGATGGGCAGGACCAGGGCGCCGGCGAGATCCTCCCCGCCGAGCCGGCCATCGTTCTGGTCGCCGAGCCGGTCGCTGTGCCAGAACGCGTTCGTCGGCAGTTTCGCGACGACCTCTTCCGCCCGTTCTTTCGAGATGTTCCCGGTGGACGTCACGATGCCGCCGAACCGAACCGCCACCGCGTCACAATCGACGACCTGCGCCAACCCGGCCGGGGACAACCCGCTCGCCAGGTCGACCGAGATCCGCTCCAACAGCCGGGCGATGGCGATCCGCGATCGTTCCCGGACAGCCGCCTCGTCCCGCGCCCGCAGCCCGGCCAGATGCAGTGACAGCGCCACCCCGAAGAACTCGCACGCCGCCCGGACCGTCGGACTCAGCGCCTTCGGCTTGCGCCCGTGACACGCGATCAGGCCCCAGAGCCGCCCGTCGGAGAGCAGCGACACCGACATCGACGACGTGACCTCGATGTTCCGCAGGTACTCCAGGTGGAACGGCGACACCGTACGCAGCACCGACTGCGACAGGTCGAGCGGCTCCCCGGTCTCCGGCAACACCTCCGGCACCAGCCGCGCGGTGGCGTCCCCGACGTCGGCGATCACCCGGATCCAGTTACGTTCGTACAGCGCACGGGCCTGCGGCGGAATGTCGGTGGCCGGGAACCACAACCCCAGCCACGGCTCCCAGTCGTCGACCACGTCCTCGGCGATCACCTCACCCGGGCCGTCGACGGCCTCGAACCGGTAGGCGACGACCCGGTCGTACCCGGTGATGTCCCTGATCTCCCGCACCGCGGCCCGGGCCGCCTCGGCGACCGTGGTCGCCCGCTGCAATCGCATCAGCGCCTGCCGTACCAGCAGCGCACCCATCGCCTCCGCGGCGGCCGGCTCGAACTCCAGCACCAGCAGCCCCTCGGCCCGGTGCACGGTCACGTCGAATCGCTGGTCATCTCCGGGCAGCGTCACCGGCATCATCGCCGTCTGCCCGGTGTCCGCATCCGCCAGCGTCTCCAACAGCCCCCGCGGGGGGGGGGGGGGGCCCGCCGCGCCCGCCCCCGCCCCCCCCCCCCCCCCCCCCCCCAACACGCAGCGCCGGCCGATACCGACGGCGGCCCCCCCCCCCCCCGCCCCCCGCGCCCGCCCCCCCCCCCCCCCGGGCGGGCGCGGCCCCGGCCCCGCCCCCCCCCCCCCCCCCCCCCCCCCCCCCCCCCCCCCCCCCCCCCCCCCCCGCGACTCGAGATCCTCGCACGGCCCGAGCATCCCGGCCGCATTCTCGCTGGTCATGACGATCCGTCCGGCGCGCGCCGCCACCAGCGCCCCGTGCGACTGCACCCCGCCCAGCCGATGGATCGGCTCCCGCACACAGGCCGTCAGGTCGAACGGCGTGCCGACCTCCCGCTCAGCGGCCTGCGCACGCTCCGACAACCAATCCATTGAAGACCTTTCATGTCCCATCCGGTCCGTGGCCCCTCTCCGCCGTTCCCGTGGGGCCGGGCCGGCGATCTGGCCGCTACGCGTCCACCACGATCGCCGCCCGCTTCATTCTCCGTGGGTGGTTCCGCTCGCCCCCGACCCGACCCCTCCCCGCCGGCGCCCGGGGCTGCTTCACGAGCCCGGAGACATCGTTCAGCGCCGGCCGGACTCCGGCGGCCGGTCCTCAGGGGCGGTTCGCGGGGGGCTCGTAGTGCGCTGCGGTGGCGACTGGAGGGGCTCGGCTCGTGGGGTGCGGGTTCGGGTTCGGGTGGCGGTGTGGCGGTGGCGGTGATGGGAGGTTTTTCGGTTTTGGGGGTTTTATACTTGATCTTTACGGTGGCTGGCGGTGGAGGTCGGGTGGCGGAGGTCTACCGGAGCGTGAACGCCGCGGGGAGCGTCGCCGCCGCGGCGAACGAGCGTGGGGAGATGTTGCGCCGGGCAGGACGGCCCGGGGAGGCGGCCGGGCACTTCGAGCGGGCGCTGGAGGCGCTCGGGGCGGTTCGGGAGCCGGATCCGGGGACGCATTCGGCGATTCTCAACAATCTGGCGCTGACCGCGTATCAGCAGGGGGATCTTCCGCGGGCGCGGCGGTGTCTGGTGCGGTCGCTGGCGGTCGGGCCGCTGGTCGGGGATCCGGCCGGGCGGGCGATCACGTTCGACAATCTCGGCGTGGTCGAGGTCGAGTTGGCCCGCGAGGCCACCCGCCGGCCCGCGCCCGGGGAACGAATCGGGTCGGATGGGACTGCGGACGAGGACCGGGCCGGACGGGCGGCGGTGCATCTGGCCGAGGCCGAGCGGTGCTTCGCGGCGGCGGAGCGGCTTTTCCGGAGTGTGCTGCCGGAGGCGGTGGACGACTACTTGCGGTCGGTGCTGAATCGGGTGGACCTCGCCGAGATCCAGGGTGCGGCCGAGCGGATGGATCGGCTGACGCGGCACGCGGCGGAGCTGGCCACGCATCATGCGGTGGCGCCGGAGAACGCGCTGGAGGCGGTGACCATGCGCGGCAAGTTCCTGCATCGGCGCCGGGGCCGGCCGCGCAGTGCGGTGGAGTTGATGACCGCGCGGCTTCCGGGGCTGCTGGCGGACTGCCCGGCCGAGCGGAGCGCTTCGGCACTGGTCGTGCTGCTCGCGGCCGCGGGGGCTACCGGGGACCCGGCGCTGGTCCGGGACGTGACGACACGGATCACGGAGCTGGGCGGCTCACCCCCGGCGGCGAGCACCACCGGCAGCAGCACCCCGGCGGCAAGCACCGCCAGGACCGCCGCGACGGTGAGCACCGCCTGAGGCTCACCGGCGGCAACCACCGCCCGGGGGCATGACGGCGGTGAGTACCGTCCGCGGCGCGCCGGGGCGGAGCGGGCCGAGGTGGGGAACAGGGCGGCGGGAACGGGCGCGCGGGGTTAACGTACGTTCATGGGAGCGGGCCGCTGGCGACGGGTGCGCCTACCCCTGCCTGCCCTGCAGTCGACGATCACCGCGCACGTCTGGTCGCCGCCGAGCGACTCCGACCGCCTGCTGGTCGCCCACGACGGGCCCGACTACCAGGGTCTGGCCGAGCACGCCGCGCTGGCGAACCGCTATCACCTGGCCCTGCTCCCGGCCCGGGACCGCGATGACTGGTATTCGGCCTGCCCGGCGTACGCGCAATCCCTGGGTCTGGAGATTCTGCCCCGTCTCCGCTCGCGCCTGGGGACGCGCAGTGCGGTCGGTGCCGGCGCGAGTCTCGGCGCGCTGGCGATGTTGCACGCGCAGCGCACCCATCCGGCGAATTTCGCCGGGCTGTTCCTGCAGTCGGGAAGTTTCTTCCAGCCGCGTCACGATCGGCAGGAGTCCGGGTTCCGGCATTGGCCGCGGATCATCCGGTACGTGCGCCGGGTGCTCGCGGCGAGTCGCGGACCGGCCGTGCCGGCGACGCTGACCTGCGGTGACACCGAGGAGAACCTGGCGAACAACCGCGATATGGCGGATGCCTTGCGAATTCAGGGGTATGCGGTGACCCTCGCCGTCGGACCGGGCGGGCACGACTGGCCGACGTGGCGTAACGCCCTGGATCCACACCTGACCGCCCTGCTGAGTGAAGCCTGGCCCGAGTAGAACGTGGAGGCGACCGTGGCCGACGTCGAGCACACCATCGGGTTGCTGCTGGGCACCGAGGACGACTGGCCACGGGCCTTCGAGTCGCTGTTGCGGCGGCTCGGCACGGTCTCCGGGCCGGACGGGCGTTCGCATCGGACGCGGCCGGTGCGGGTCACGATCGAGCCGTTCAACTTGCGCTACCGGCCGCAGCACGACCTGGTGATCGACCGGCTGGCCTACTGGTACTACCACCCCCGCGAGTGGCTGAAGAAGATCGCGCTGATGGACGGCGTGTACCTGTTGAACAGCCCGTTCACGTTCCAGTCGATGGAGAAGCACGCGGCGTACTGCGCGATGATGCGGCTCGGGCTGAAGGTGCCCGAGACGGTCCTGGTCCCGTTCAAGAATCCGCTCGACAACTCGCGCTGGGCGTACACCGCGGCGCGCTACAACCGGCCGTTCGATCTGGAGGCGACTGCCGCGCAGGTCGGCTACCCGCTCTACATGAAGCCGTATGACGGCGGTGCCTGGGTCGGCGTTTCCAAGATCAAGAACTCGGAAGAGCTTCATGCGGCGTACGACGCGTCGGGCGAGCGCCTGATGCATCTGCAGGCGTCCGTCGAGGGTTACGACGTGTTCGCGCGTTCGCTGACGATCGGCCCGGAGACCATGGTGATGCGGTTCCGGCCGGATCAGCCGATGCACGCGCGCTACGAGGTCGACCACAACTTCCTGTCGGACGCGGCCGGCGACGAGGTGGTGACGATCTCACGTCTGGTCAACGCGTTCTTCCGGTGGGAGTTCAACTCGTGCGAGTCGCTGGTGCGCGGCGACGACGTGTTCCCGATCGACTATGCGAACGCCTGCCCGGACGTGGCGCTGACCTCACTGCACTACTACTTCCCGTGGGCGATGACGGCGCTGCTGCGGTGGACGGTCTTCTGCGTGGTCACCGGGCGGAGGATGCGACTCGACACCGACATGGGGGACTATTTCGCCGTGGCCGATGATCCGGATCGGTCGTACCGGGAAAAGCTCGTGGGTTATCGGGATCTTGCCGACCGCTATTTCGAGATCGATCGCTACCGGGAGTTCTGCGCGAAGCACCTGAGCAACGTGGACGACATCGTCTACGACTGGGTGAGCTCGGAGGAGTTCCGGTGCATGCTGCGGGAGACCGTGCGGGCGATGTTCCCGGTGCACGAGCACGAGAAGTTCCTCGCGCACTTCCACGGGCTCATCGATGCCTGGATTCGGGACCAGGGGCGTTGACGCGGTAACACAGTGGTCATCAATATGTTCCCATGCATCCATGGGAGCGCTCCCGCGCAATCGCCGCTTTTGCGGCACTCCTCCTGGTCGGAGCCGCCGCTCCGGCGCATGCCGATGAACCGGGCCAGAATGCGACAGAACAGGTCGTCAACGGCGGATTCGACGGCACGGCCGACCCCTTCTGGTCCACCGCGGGCATGCCGATCGCGCTCAGCGACGGCCGGGCCTGCGTGGACGTGCCCGGCGGGACCACCAACCGCTGGGACGCCGCGATCGGGCAGAACGACATCGACCTGGTCGCCGGCGAGACGTACCGGTTCAGTTTCGACGCGAGCGGGGACGCCGGACACGTGGCCCGGGCGATCACCGGGCTCGCGGTCAGCCCCTACGACACCTACTTCGAGCAGTCCCCCGTGCTGGGCGACACGCAGCACTACGAGTACACGTTCACCGCCTCGACCAGCACGAACCAGGCGCAGGTCGCGTTCCAGGTGGGCGGCAGCGCCGACCCGTGGCGGTTCTGCGTCGACAACGTCTCCCTGCTCGGCGGCGTGCCGCCCGAGGTCTACGTGCCCGACACCGGGCCGCGGGTGCGGGTCAACCAGGTCGCCTACCTGCCCGACGGGCCGAAGGCGGCCACGGTCGTGACCGAGTCGACGACACCGTTGCCGTGGGTTCTGTCCGACAAGAACGGAAAGATCGTCGCCAAGGGCAAGACCTCCCCGTACGGCGTGGACGCCAGCTCGGGGCAGAACGTCCAGACGATCGACTTCAGCCGGTACACGCGAAGCGGCACGGGCTTCACGATCACGGCGGACGGTGAGACGTCGCGTCCGTTCGACATCGACAAGTCGGCGTACAAAGCACTGCGCACCGACGCGCTGAAGTTCTACTACACCCAGCGCTCGGGCATCGAGATCCGCGACGACCTGCGCCCCGGTTACGGCCGCGCCGCCGGTCACGTCGACGTCGCCCCGAACCAGGGTGACGGCAACGTGCCCTGCCAGGCGGGCGTCTGCGACTACACGCTCGACGTGCGCGGCGGCTGGTACGACGCCGGTGACCACGGCAAGTACGTCGTCAACGGCGGCATCTCGGTGTGGGAGCTCCTCAGCGAGTACGAGCAGTCCCACGCCGTACGCTCGGTGAACCTGACCATCCCGGAAAGCGGCAACCGCACCCCGGACATCCTCGACGAGGTCCGCTGGGAGCTGGACTTCATGCTCAGGATGCAGGCCCCGAACGGCATGGTCCACCACAAGATCCACGACCAGGCCTGGACCGGGCTCCCGCTGCTGCCCTCGCAGGACCCGCAGCCGCGCGAGCTGCACCCGGTCTCGACCGCGGCGACCCTGAACCTGGCGGCGACCGCGGCCCAGGCCGCGCGGATCTACGCCAAGTACGACCCGGCGTTCGCGAAGCGGGCCCTGGCCGCGGCGAAGAAGGCCTACACCGCCGCGAAGACGAACCCGATCGCGCTCGCACCGGAGTCCGACGGGGTCGGCGGCGGGGCGTACAACGACGCGAAGGTCTCCGACGAGTTCTACTGGGCGGCCGCGGAGCTGTTCATCACGACCGGGGAGAAGGCGTACGCGAATGATGTGATCTCCTCCCCCGAGCACACCGCCGACGTGTTCGGGGCGGGCGCCTTCGACTGGGCCTCGACCGCCGCCGCCGGGCGGCTCGACCTCGCGTTGGTCCCGAACCGCCTGCCCGGGCGCGACAAGGTCCGGCTCTCCGTCGTCCGGGCCGCGCAGAAGTACCTGGCGATCCAGCGGTCGCAGGCCTACGGCGTGGCCTACGCCCCGGCCGGCAACTCCTGGGACTGGGGCTCCAACAGCATCATCCTGAACAACCTGGTGGTCGTCTCGGCCGCGCACCAGATCACCCACCGGAGTGAGTTCCGCGACGGCGTGCTGACCGGCCTGGACTACCTGTTCGGCCGCAACGCGCTGAACCAGTCCTACGTCACCGGGTACGGCGAGGTCAGCTCGCAGAACGAGCACAGCCGCTGGTACGCCCACGAGCTCGACCCGGCTCTGCCGCATCCGCCGGCCGGCACCCTGTCGGGTGGCGCGAACTCGTCGATCCAGGATCCGCTCGCCCAGGAGAAGCTGAAGGGCTGCGTCGCCCAGTTCTGCTACATCGACGACATCCAGTCCTGGTCGACGAACGAAGAGGCGATCAACTGGAACGCGGCGCTGGCCCGGGTCAGCGGTTACGTGGCAGAAATCCGCTAGTTCACCTGCGGTAGCGGCGGCGATTCGTGGCGTAACGTGCGAAACATGCAGGCACTGCGCTTCGCCGCCGCTCTCTACCGGCGCCAGCTCGCCATCCACTACTGGGGCCGGGTACGGCGGGACCCACTGTCCCGCCTGCACCTGGCCGAGGGACGGGTCAACCCGTACGCCGTCTACGACGAGGTCCGGGCGATCGGCCCGGTCGCACCCACCCGGCTCGGCAACTACACGTCCGCGACCCACGCGGTCTGCAACAGCGTGCTGCGGGACCGGCGGTTCGGCCCGCGGGCGGTGGAGATGAACGGGCCCGGCGCGCCCGGCGACGAGATCGACATGTCGATGCTGGACAAGGACCCGCCGGAGCACACCCGGCTACGGCGCCTGGCCCAGCCGGCGTTCAGCCCGAAGCAGATCGCCGGGTACCGGCCGCGGGTCGAGCGGCTGGTCGGCGACCTGCTCGACGCGGCCGCGGCCCGGGGCACGTTCGACATCGTGCACGACTTCGCGGCGCCGCTGCCGATCGCGGTGATCTCCGACCTGCTCGGCATCCCGGACGCGGACGCGGACGCGTTCGCCGAACACGGTGCGGTCGTCGGCAGCGCCCTCGACGGTGTCCGGTCACTGCGGCACGCGGCCGCCCTCATGGCCGCCAGCAACGCGATGGACGAGGTCTTCGTCCGGCTGTTCGCGCTGCGCCGCCGGGAACCGGCCGACGACGCGGTGAGCCGCATCCTGGCCGCCGAAGGTGATCAGATCCAGTCACACGAGCTGCTGCCGCTGTGCCGGCTGCTGCTGGTGGCCGGCTTCGAGACCACGGTCAACCTGATCGGCAACGCGGTCAACGCGCTGCTCGACCACCCGGAGCAGTGGGAGACGCTGCGGGCCGACCCGGCCGGGCTCGCCGACGCCGCCGTCGAGGAGACGCTGCGGTTCGACTCGCCGGTGCAGCGGACCGCCCGCTGCGCGCGGGAGGACGTCGAGGTGGCCGGGCACACGGTCCGCCGCGGCCAGTTCCTGGTCTGCCTGCTCGGCGGGGCCAACCGGGACCCGGAGGTCTACACCGACGCCGACCGGTTCGACCTGCACCGCGTGCCGGAAGCGGACCACCTGGCGTTCTCCAGCGGCATCCACTACTGCGTGGGTGCTCCGCTGGCGCGGCTGGAGGCCGGGATCGCGCTGCGGATGCTGGCCGAGCGGATGCCCGGGCTGCGGCGGGCCGGGGCCCTGACCCGGCGCGACGCGAGCATCATCCGCGGGCCGCTCACGTTGCCGGTGGCGACCGGCCGGCCCGCCGTGCTGACCGCTTAGAGGGCGCCCGACGGCTTTTTCAGCGGCCTCGGGAAGGCGAGCCGGAGCGAGGGGCCGCGCGCATCCGATCGAAGAGGTTGCGGGTGGCACGCTGGATGCGGGCGTCCGTGTACGGCGACTTCACCAGCGCCAGCGGCCAGTGGAACGTTCCCGCGTCGAACATGATCGTGCCGCGCGGGCTGACGCTCAGGCTCGTGTTCTGCACCAGGGCGCCGCGTTTGGCGTCGGTGAACGGGCTGGCCGACAGCACGGTCCGCTGCGCGCCGAACCCCATCGGGATGCCCGGGAAGACGCCGTCGGCCTCCCCGCCGACCAGTTTCGGGATGGTGTCGCCGTCGCGCAGGCCGGTCCCGGCCCAGAGCCAGTGCCCGGCCTCGCGGACCACGAGCGGGACCGGCTTGTCGGGGATGCCGTTGTACTGCACGCCGAGCAGCCGCCCCTCGGCGTGGGCGTGGCCGGAGCCGAGATCACGCCACAGCTTGGTCGGGCCGAACCGGCCGGGTGACGGGTCCACCGCGTCCTTGTAGCAGGTCACCACCCGGCCGGCCGCCTCCAGCCGCACGTTCCAGTAGGCGTTGTTGGCCCCCAGGAACGCACAGTGCGTGCCGCCGCGGAACGCCGCCTCGACCACCTCGCGCATCGCGCCGGACCAGTACTCGTCGTGCCCGGAGAAGACCAGGCCCTTGTGCCGTCCCGGGTCGACGCGACCCTCGTGCAGGTCGACGTTGGTGGCGTAGGTGACGTCGTAGCCGTTGCGCTCCAGCCACTGCGCGGCGGCGACGTCCATGGCGAACAGCTTGGGGCGGCCGCCGTTGGCGAACGGGCGGTTGAACGACACCCGGTACGCCCGGTTCTTGATGTCGCCGACCTTGCCGGGCGCGGCGTACCCCCGGTAGAGGTTGCGGCCGGTACGCCCGTCCATCGGCCACATGTTGTACGCCGAGTACGTGTTGAACGGCAGCACCATCACGAAGTCCGACTTCCGCTGGTCCTCCCGGACCACGAACGGGGTGACGGCCCGATGCCCGTCGGCGGTCTCGAAGACCGCCATGTAGATCCCGGAGGTCCAGTACGCCGGGACGCTCAGCGTCCACGAGACCGGCCAGTCGCAGTCGACCAGACCGGTCACCGGGTCCGGTTTCGGCACCGCGCGCGGCTGCCCGGCCAGCTCACCGCTGGCGCCGACCTGGCGGCTCCGGCCCGCACCGATCCGGAAGACGGTGACGGTGAACGGCTGCGGACGGGCGACGGTCACGTGGAAGCCGATGGTGCCACCGGCGTTCACCGAGGTGGCCGACGCGTACCCCTGGATCTCGCGGATCTTGTCGGTGACGTTGAGCGGCAGGCGCATGACGTCGACCGCGGCCGGGGCCGTGCGCGGGGTCGCCCGCGGGCGCTCCAGGAAGTTCGAGCGGGGCACGCTGCTCGCCTCGGCGGGCACGGACAGGCCGGTGGCCACCGCTCCGGTGCCCAGAGCGAAGAACTTCAGCACGGTACGACGAGCTGAGCGTGACAACCGAAACACCTTCCCCGTGGTGGCCGCTCGTCGCGCGAAGCCGACCGCCGGCTCCGCTCGCTGCGGCGAGCCGAAAGCTAGCACAGGAAAGCAACAGGAAAGTCGGGTGTCGATGCCGCCTCGGAGCCGCCGTCGTTTTCCGGCCGGAACAACGGTAAGCAGTCGGCCCGGGGCACCACCGGTGCCCGGCCGCCGCGGCGCGTCGACCGGAGTCCCCCGGTCCCTGAAGGCGCGGTAGCCGCCGTTCCCGACGCCCAGGGCACGGGACGAGCATGGCCGGCGACACCCGCTCCACCAGCCGTTCGGCTGTCGTCACCAAACGGGACGGGACGCCGGGGCAGGACAGCTCGTGATCAACTCGCGGTGCTGACCGTTGTTTCCGGCCGGGGAGCCGCCGGCGGCCCCTCAGATGCCGAAATGCCGGGTGCCGGTGAGTCCCAGCAGCTCGGTCAGGCCGGTGACCCGTAGCTGACGGTGCACGAACTCACTCGGGTTGCGCAGCTGGAAGCCGCAGCCGATGTCCCGCGCGGCCCGCTGACCGGCGACGAGGGCGCCGATGCCGACCGAGTCCATGAACGTGACGTAGGTCAGGTCGACGATCATCACGGCCGGGCGGTCCCGCTGCAGCGTGTCCAGCAGGGTCTCGCGCAACGACTCGACGGTGGCCGAGTCCAGACTGCCGCGCACCTCGACGACCGTGGTGCCGTCGGCCTGCCGCCGTGTCGTGATCACGGCCTCGCCCATTGGACCTCGCCCACCGATCATCCGAGTCGGGCGATTTGCCCGATCTGAACACCGTACCCGTCCCGATGCAACCCTCGCAGGCTGCCGCGCGGTTTGCCGTAAGCGCCGGACAACCCGTACGCCAAGCGGGTTTTGCAACTTGAAAGAGGGAAGTTCACACATCGCGCCGATCACCTCGGTGAGCGGGTTGCGCCCCGGTCAACGCGGGATGACGGTGATCTGACGCGTCGAAGGGGGAACGGTATGGCCAGGCCGGGACTGTTCGCGATCCGGGACGTCGGATCGCTGATCCACGAGACGTCCGAGGAGGGCACCGAGCTCAAGAAGGCGGTCGGCGTCACCCAGCTGACCGCGATGGGGGTCGGCGCGATCATCGGCACCGGTATCTTCGTGGTGATCGGCAAGGGCTCCGGCATCGCCGGGCCGGCCGTCATCCTCTCGTTCGCGCTGGCCGCGGTGGCCTGCGTGTTCTCGGCGCTGTCATATGCGGAGCTGGCGTCGTCGATCCCGGTCTCCGGCAGCGCGTACACCTACACCTACGCCACCCTGGGCGAGATCGTCGCCTGGATCATCGGCTGGGACCTCATCCTCGAGTACGGCGTGTCGGTCGCCGGCATCGCGATCGGCTGGGGCGGCAACCTCAACGCGTTCCTGGACGCCGCGTTCGGGTTCAGCCTGCCCGACGCGATCAGCAAGTCCCCCGAGGACGGCGGGGTCGTCAACCTGCCGGCCGTCTTCATCGTCCTGGCCATCACCCTCCTGCTGATCCGCGGCGTGACCGAGAGCGCCCGGGTGAACCTGGTGATGGTCGTGGTCAAGCTGACCGTGCTGATCTTCTTCCTGGTGGTGGCGTTCGCGAACTTCAGCACCGGCAACTTCCACCCGTTCGCGCCGGCCGGGATGGACGGCGTCACGGCGGCCGCGGCAATCATCTTCTTCGCGTACATCGGGTTCGACGCGGTCTCCACCGGCAGCGAGGAGGCCCGCAACCCGGCCCGCGACCTGCCCTGGGCGATCATCGGCTCGCTCGCCATCTGCACGGTGTTCTACGTGCTCACCGCGGTCGGCGCGCTCGGCATCGCCAGCCCCGACCAGATGAAGGACAGCGACGCGCCGCTCGCCGCCGCGCTGGACCAGGGCGCCGGGATGAGCTGGGCGGCCGGGATCCTGGCGCTCGGCGCGGTCGTCGCGATCACCAGCGTGGTGCTGGTGATCTTCTACGGCCAGACGCGGATCTTCTTCGCGATGTGCCGGGACGGGCTGCTGCCGCGCCGGATGGCCAAGGTCAACCAGCGCTTCGGCACACCCGCCCGCCTGACGGTCACGCTCGGGGTGCTGATCGCGATCCTGGCCGCGCTGGTCCCGCTCGGCACCATCGTGGAGCTGGTCAACATCGGCACGCTGTTCGCGTTCGTCCTGGTCAACATCGGGGTGATCATCCTGCGGCGGACCAAGCCGGACATGCCGCGGCCCTACCGGGTGCCGTGGTCGCCGGTGCTGCCGATCCTCGGGGTGGCGTTCGCCGTCTACCTGATGTCGGACCTGCCCCTGGACACCTGGATCCGGTTCGTCGTCTGGCTGGCCGTCGGTCTGATCATCTACGCCGCTTACGGCTACCGGCATTCCCGCGTACGGCAACGAGCCGCGGCCGTCGCCGCCGAGCCGGCCGCGCTCGAGGAGCCCGGACCGGACCGGCGTGACGAGGACCGGTCATGACCGCGCCCGTCATCGTCGGCGCCGATCACAGTCCCGGCAGCGCCGGCGCCCTGACGCTCGGCCGCTGGCTGGCCACCGCGCAGGACGCCCCGCTGATCGTCGCGGTCGTGCACCCCGCACCGTCCGCGATCGGCTCCGGCCGGGTCGACGCCGAATGGGTCGCCGACCGCCATCAGGCCGCGCGGCGCATCCTCGACGAGGCCCGGTCCGCCCTGGCCGACCCGCCCGGCGTCGACTACCGGGTCGTCGCGTCCACCTCGGCCGCGCACGGCCTGCACGACCTGGCCGAGCAGTCGGGCGCCGCGATGCTGGTGGTCGGCTCCGGGGCCGCCGCACCGGCCGCGCGGATCTTCGCCGGCAGCACCGCCGAACGACTGCTGGCCGGCAGCGTCTGCCCGGTCGCGATCGCCCCGGCCGGTGGCGCCGCACCCGGGTCGGCCGGGCGGATCGGCGTCGCCTACGTGGACACGCCCGACGGGCGGGCGGCGTTGAACGCCGCGGCGGGGCTGGCACGGCGTACCGGAAGCCCGTTGTTGCTGGTCACGGTAGTGGCCGGTGGGGACGCGGCACTGCCGTTCATGATCGGCGACGACGCCGAGCGGGCGTTCCTGGACACCGCCCGGGAGACGTACGAGGAAGCCCTGCGCAAAGCCGCCGCGACCGTCCCGGACGTGCCGGTGACGTGCGAGCTCCGCGCCGGTGACGTGGTCGAGGAACTGGCCGCCCTGGACGAGGTGGACGTGCTGTTCTGCGGGTCCCGTGGCTACGGGCCGGCACGCCGCGTGTTACTCGGCGGCGTGTCGGGCCGGCTTCTGCGACGGGCCGGCCGTCCGCTCATCGTGGTGCCGCGCGCCTGAGTTGTTCCCCACGAAGGTGGGCTCCTCCGCCGCCCGCTGATCCCAGGCGGGCGGCGGCGGGTTCAGGTCGACCATCGGCACGTAGACCCGGGCGTCCACCGCCTCGCCCAGCAGCAGCGCCGCGACCAGCGCGGTCGGCCGGTCCTCGGGCTCGCGCCGCAGGCAGCGGTAACACAGGTCGAGCACCTCGGGCGGCAACCCGTCCACGGCCGGCAACGGCTCCGGGTCCCAGTAACGCTGGGCGTGGATCAGCTCCGTGGGCGACCTCGTGGTCCACGGATGCCGCCCGGCCAGGCAGTGGTAGAGCAGCGAGCCGAGACCGAACATGTCACTGGCGGGGGTGGCCGGGCGCCCCTCGAAGCGCTCCGGGGCGACGTACGCGGGGGTGCCCATGACCGGGCCGTCCGGGTCCGGCTCGGGTGCCCCGACGGCCGCGGCGATGCCGAAGTCCAGCACCTTCGCGCCGCTCGGGGTGAGCATCACGTTGGCCGGCTTGATGTCGCGGTGCACCACCTGCTCGGCGTGCGCGGCGGCGAGCGCGGCCGCCACCTCGGCGCAGATCCGCACCGCGATCCGCCAGTCGAGCCGGCCATCGGCCAGATGCCGGCTCAGCGTCTGCCCCTCGACGAGCTCCATCACGATGTACGGCACGTCGCTGCGCCCGGGTGCCGGGGACGTTCCGAAGTCGTGCACCCCGGCCACGTTGGGGTGCGCGAGGCGCGCCGCCGAACGGGCCTCGGAGCGGATCAGTTCCACCCCGGCCTCGCCGAGCGTGCCCTCGACGGCCGGAGCCATGATCTTGACGGCGACCGGCCGGTCGAGGACCTGGTCGTGCGCGCGCCAGACCTCGGACATCCCGCCCAGGCCGATCCGGTGCACCAGCTGATAGCGCCCACCCAGCGTCCGCACAGAGCTCCCCTCACCGTCGGGGCCTCGATACCCGTGCCCTCTGGGGCACAAACGCACGAAAATGGCGGAACCAAACCTTGTGGGTCCGGTTCCGCCATGTAATACGTCTGCTGCTGTACGCAAGCCCTGACGCCTGATCAACGCTAAGGCACGGACGTTCGGTTCCCCCACAGGCCCCCACCGAGAGTGACGACCCTTACAGCATGAACCCGGCCTGAGCAGGAGTTAAGGTGACAACAAGCGTCACAGAACGCGATCAGACCCTCTCGGTACGAAGATCGTGCGCCCCGTCCGCCCGGGTCGCCTCGTAGTAGATCCGCCGCCCGCCGCCCGGCAGGTCGACCAGGCTCAGGTACCGCAGCCCGTACGGCTCGTGCGGGCTGCCGACCGGCTCGTGCTCCTCGGCCACCAACTCGGAGAACGTCCCGTCGGGCAGTCGCGTGCCCCGGGCCACCCCGGTGCGCTCCTCCCAGTTCTCCCCGGCCGTGGCCCGCCCGTCGTAGGCGACCGTGATCTCGTCCCCGTTCACCTGGACGGAGGACACCCGCACGCCGCGCGCGTCCCACCGGCCGGGCCGCGGGGCGAGCGCCGTCCGCCGCCGGGTCCAGTGCACGCCGTCCGGGCTGGTCGCGTACTCCGTGGTCATCCGGTCCGCGTCGTCCCAGGACTCCAGCGGGTGCACCGACGCCCACAGGTGCCAGCCGTGCTCGTCATGGTGCAGCACCGGATCCTTCCAGCCGGCCGTCTCGTCCCCGGCCAGCACCGTCACCGGCTCCGCCGTGGCCAGGGCCTCCGGGGTGGCCGCCTCCAGCAGCTCCACCCGCCAGTGCTTGGTGCCCGGGGTGGCCGCGCTGACGTAGAGCCGCCACCGCCCCTCCGGCGTGCGCACCAGGGCCGGCCGTTCCAGCGACTCCGCCCCGAACTGGTCCTTGGAGACCTCGGCCACCACCGTGAAGCTCACGCCGTCGGCCGAGCGGGCGATCACGTTGGCGATGCCCCGGCCGGCCCCGATCGGCAGCCGCAGCCGGTAGGCGAGCCAGACGTGGCCGTCGGCCACGATCGAGCTGGGCGCGCCGGACCACGCGCCCGGCTCGGTGCCCGGCGGCTCCACCACCACCGTGGCGTCTTCCCCGCTCGGCAGTGGCAGGGTGGTGGTTCCGACGGTCACCGGACCTCCTGAGGATCGATGTGGGCCCGGGCGTGCCGGTCGACGCTCAGCCAGTCGTCGAACCGTTCGCCCGTCAGCTCCTGGAGCAGCGCGATGTCCGCGCTGAAGTGTGGCAGCAACTCGGCCCGCTCGGCCGGTGTCGTGACCGGGCGTGTCCCCTTCTTGCGGTGCAGCAGCGTCAGCAGCGGACCCCGGGCGGCCAGCCGCAACGGCACCGGGAACCGGTGACCGACGTTGCCCCCGGCACGCAGCAGGCCGCGCAGCACGGCGTTGACCGCGTTGTCCTCGACGACGTGCCGGTTGACGTTCTCCTTCGGGATCGCGGTGAGCACGCCGGTCCGCACCCCGAGGAACGAGCAGACCCGGTCGAGCGTGGCGGCCGGGGAGTCCTTGAGTTCCTTGTAGCGCAGCAGGAGCACCTGCTCGCGCGGGAACCGCTCGTAGAGATGCTCCAGCTGCTGCCCGTAGCGGCCCAGCCCCAGGTAGTGCCAGAACTGCGCCCAGCCGGCCGCGATCCGGTCCGGCTCGGCCCGGCAGGCGGCCAGGAAGTCGGCCTCCGGCTCCAGGCCGGCGTTCCACAGATGGGTCCAGTTGGAGTGGGCGCGGTCGACCGGGTCGCGCAGCAGCAGGATGATCCGCGCGTCCGGGGTGAGCTTGCGGATCCGGTCGTGGGCCCCGGGGTCGTGCAGGTAGAACGGGGTCGCCTCACCGAGCAGCGCACCGGCCGGCGCCTTCGCGAACAGCGCCTCGTAGTCCTTGCGCCGCCAGATGTGCTCCTGATAGGTCTGCACGTCGCCGGGGCCGCCGTGATCCGGTGGCGGCCCGTCGGAGAGGAAGAACTTCGGCTCCTTGACCGGCGACAGGTAGAGCTCGGGATGACCCACGAGCGCCGCGTGCAGGGCAGTGGTGCCGGCCTTGGGCACGCCGGCTATCAGAAAGTCGGGAAGCGCCATGGAACCTCCTCACGGGAAAGTGAGGTAAGCCTACAGGGATACTAGGCTTTCGCACGCCCGTCCGGCGACCGCCGGCGCCACCATCGCGAACGACGGAACCGGGAGCACTCCCCCGGGGCGCAGGTCACACACTCACTGCCGGGCCGGTAATGCCGGTGCGCCGCGGCCGGATGACCGCACACACAGGAGCCGCTGTCAGTCGTCATCACCCGCGAGAATACCCCCGCCGTCTAGCCAATTCTCATTACACCGCGTAATCTCGGCATGCTCCCGGCACGCCTGCCAGCGCGAATGTGGTCACTATTCAGTGACGCACCGTAGTGACTGAACTTTTTCGCGACGGCGCGCGTACCGGGAAACGACACCGAATTCGCTTCACCCCGGGAGCGTGCACCATGTTCCGGCTCATCCAGCTGCACACCGAAGCCGGTGTGCCACGCATCGGCGTCGACCCCGACGGATACGTCAGCGCCCGCGCCGCCCTGGCCCGTTACCGCACCCAGCCGGCCACCTACTTCGCCGTCGGCCGCTTCGACCACGAGGGCACCCTCACCGAAGTGATCCTCGACCCGTCCTGCGGCCTCGACGGCGCCTGCCAGCGACCCGCGTCGGTCATCCACGCCAAGACCTTCCAGCGGCTCTGCGAGGCCTGCGCCAGCGGCATGGACGTGCTCACCGTCCCGCAGCTCGCCCGCCGCCTCGGCATCGCCTGCCGCCTCGCCCCGCCGATCGCCCGCCACCGGCAGAACACGCTCGGCGGCCTGCGCTCCCCGGCCGGCAACCGCATCGCCCGCGAATTCGCCGACCACCTCCACGACCCGGCCTGGCGCCGCGAACTCTGCGGCGAACTCGGGCAGACCCCGACCGCCCTCAACGGCCTGCTGATCGGCGCGGGGGCGCTCAGCCACCGCCAGGTCCTCGACCTCTACCCCGCACTCTGCGCCCTCGGCGAGGAACTGCCCGACGGCGTCCGCGCCGACCTCTCCCGGGCGACAGCGCGCCCCCTCTCCCCGGCCGGCGTGGCAGGCCTGCGACTCGGTCTCGGTTAGACCCTTCTCCCGTACGCCGATGATCCGCCCGTCCGCAGGCGACACGGCCCGGCCCGGGCCTGCGGACGGGCGGCCACCCGTCGTACCGTCAGGGGATCTTGATCCGCAGGACGGAGCCGGTCGCGCGGCAGATGCTGCAAGTGGTGACATAGGCGGCGTGGCCCTGGATCGTCAGGCCGCCGGGGAAGCGCAGGCCGGCGATGATCACCTGGCGGGTGCGCCGGGGGCCGACCCTGATCAGAGCACTGGACTCCAGGACGTAGAGGTGGCCGTCCGAGGACCAGGCCAGATCCGTCACCGGCGGACCGGCGGCGTAGGGCTCCGGGTTCCCGTGCGGCGGCAGGCGCCGGACGCCCGTCCCGCCGCCGGTGTAGAGCGCGCCGTCCGGGCCGCGGGTGACCGACGTCGTGCCGTGGTCGGCGAAGGACGCGATCGTGCCGGCCCGGCCGCGGATGCCGAGGCGCTGCAGCGCACCGCCGCCGGGGCTGACGACGATGCGGCTGCGCCCGTCGGCGACCAGCGCGCCCGGACCGGTCGTGTACTGCGGCGTGCCGCCGTCGTCGACGCTCACGTCCGAGGGCCCGACCGCCTCCGCACCGGCCGGGGACGCCTGGGACGGGAGACCGGTGACGATCCGCCGCACCTGACCGTTCCTGATCGCAGTTATCGCGCCGGTGGGGCCGGCGCAGATGTGACCGCCGCGCCGCTCCGGGACGCACGGCCCGCCGCGCCCGGCCTCGGCGACGTAGAGCGTGCCGTCCGCGCCGGAGGCCAGGCCACGGGGGTTGTCCAGGCCGGTCGCCACCACCTGTGACGACGGCACCGGATTGACCAGAAGACCGGCGAGCAGCACGCCGCCGATCGTCGGACCCAGGGTGATCATCTGCTTCCTCTCGGTAGCCACAATGGACTCCGAAAGGTTCCACTGCCGGACACGGGCGGTGAGCCGCCGAGTCGTAGATCCGACCGCGCTACGGTCATCCGATGGGGAGCACGCTGGCGGAACTGGTGGATCGGGCCGGGGCGCTGGCCGCGGACGGGCGGCGCGCGGTGCTGGGCATCGCCGGGCCACCCGGCGCGGGCAAGACCACCCTGGCCGAGGCGCTGGTGGCCGCACTCCCGGAGTCGTGGGTGGCGCACGTGCCGATGGACGGCTTCCACCTGGCCGACGCCGAGCTCGACCGGCTCGGCCTGCGCGATCGCAAGGGCGCGCCGGAGACGTTCGACGCCTGGGGCTACGCGTCGCTGCTGCGGCGGTTCCTGGCCGGTGCGGACGAGATCGTGTACGCGCCGGGCTTCGAGCGCGTCCTGGAGCAGCCGATCGCGGGGGCGATCCCGGTGCCGCGATCGGTCCGCCTGGTGATCACGGAGGGGAACTATCTGCTGCTCGGCGAGGGTCGCTGGGCCGGCCTGCGGGACGTGTTCAGCGAGGTCTGGTACGCCGGCCTCGACCAGCAGGAACGGCTGCGGCGGCTGATCGCGCGACACGTCCGGTTCGGCAAGGAACCGGCCGCGGCCGCGGCCTGGGCGACCGGGACCGACGAGCGCAACGCCGCGCTGATCGCCACCACGCGCGGGCGCGCGGATCTGGTCGTCCCGTCGGCACTGCTCAGTTCGCTGGGAGCTGATCCCGGAAGCGAGTTTTTGTCGTAAGCCGGTGGCATGCTTGCTCGCATGTCAGTGGAAGAGGCGGTCGAGGCTCCGCAAGCGCAGCCGCGACGGCGAGGGGCCGGCGCCCGGTTCGGTGTCATTCTGGTCGCGGTGCTCGCGTTGCTGTTCGGCGTGCCGTGGGCCACGCTCGTCTGGTCGGGCAACGCCTGGCCGACCCCCGTGTTCGTCGTCGGCACGGTGCTGTTCGTGCTGGTCGCGGCGGCATTCCCGGTCCTCATGCTCCGCGGGCACGGCCGGCACGACGACCGCAGTTCGCGCATCGCCGACACCACGCTCGGCGTGGTCTGGCAGCTGTTCGTCTGGTCGGTCCTCGGTCAGGCGGTCGGGCTGGTCCTCGCGCTGGCCGGCGTCGGCGACCCGGTCCGCTCCCGCGTCGTCTCCGCGCTGGTCCTTGTCGTCTCGGCGGTCCTGCTGCTCTGGGGTCACCGCGAGGCCATGCGTGTCTCCCGGGTGCGGAGGATCGACGTGACCATTCCCCGGCTCGGGCGCGGGCTGGACGGGCTGCGGGTCGTGCTGATCACCGACACGCACTACGGGCCGATCGACCGTTCGCGCTGGTCGCGCGGCGTCGTCGACGTGATCAACTCGCTGGAGCCGGATGTCGTGGCGCATACCGGTGACATCGCCGACGGCGAGGTGCCGGAGCGGATCTCGCAGGCGTCGCCGCTCGGTGACGTGCGCGCGTCGATGGCCCGGGTCTACGTGACCGGCAACCACGAGTACATGAGCGGCGCCCAGGGCTGGGTCGAATACATGTCGTCGCTGGGCTGGGAGGCGCTGCACAACCGGCACCTGATCGTCTCCCGCGGCGGCGACTCGCTGGTCGTCGCCGGCGTCGACGACCGGACGGCGGCGAGCTCCGGCGTCCCCGGCCACCACATGGATCATGAGGCGGCGCTGGCCGGCACCGATCCCGACCTGCCGGTCCTGCTCCTGGCGCACCAGCCGCAGCAGATCACCGGCGCGGTCGCGCACGGCATCGACCTGCAGCTCTCCGGGCACACGCACGGCGGGCAGATGTGGCCGTTCCACTACCTGGTGCGCATCGACCAGCCGGTGCTGCAGGGGCTGACCCGGCACTCCGAGCGGACCCAGCTCTACACCAGCCGCGGGACGGGTTTCTGGGGGCCGCCGTTCCGGATCTTCGCGCCGAGCGAGATCACGCTGCTGACCCTGCACGCGGAGCAGTAACGCGCTGATCGGGCGCGTCCGGCCCGTGTCGCCCAGCCGGGCGGCGCGGGCCGCTGTCGTCCCCGAGCCGGGCGGCGCGGGCCGCTGTCGTCCCCGAGCCGGGCGGCGCGGCCCGCTGTCGTCCCCGAACCGGGCGGCGCGGCCCGCTGTCGTCCCCGAACCGGGCGGCGCGGCCCACTGTCGTCCCCGAACCGGGCGGCGCGGCCCGCTGTCGTCCCCGAACCGGGCGGCGCGCGGCGGCGGAGACCGTGATCACGTTGCGGCCGGGTAGTTCCTGGCCGGGCGAATTGCCGGGAATAAACCGGTTGAGCGTGGTCGGCGGGACCGCACAGGATGGGGTACCGCCTCTCCCATCGTCCCAGAGGACTTCGTATGCGTCTGCTTCGCGACCTGTGGGTTACCTCCCGAAGTCGCACAGCGCTCGCCGCGTTCTTGATCGTGCTCGGCGCGGCCGGGTCGTCGATTGCGCTGGCGCTGGCCGGGTCGGTGCTGGTCAACCGCTCCTTCTCACTCTTCACCGTGCTGGCCGGGGCGCTCGGCGCGGCCGTGCTCAGCGACGTCTTCGTCGGCCTGATCGCGGCCCGCCTGACCGCCGACTGGGCCGCCCGCGTCCGTCGTGGACTCAACCGCGTCGCGTTCGGGCAGGACGTCCCGACGCTGGAGAACACGCCGGTCGGCGAGCTGCTCGACCGGATCGACTCGGACGTCTACCAGGTCGGCTCCGAACTGCGCGGCAGCGGCGTGCGCATCCTGCAGTCGATCGCGGTCGCCACGCTCTCGATCGTCACCGCGTTCTTCGTCTGGTGGCCGGCCGCCCTCGCCATGCTGGCCGTCGTGGTCCTGATCTTCCTGACCATGAACAAGCCCATCCAGCGCATCGGGCCGGTCCGCATCTCCGAGGAGGAGGCCTGGTCCGACCTGGCCGCCGTCATGGAGGAGGCGATCCACGGGCAGGACGACGTGCGGACGAGCCTGGCCGCGCCGTACGTGCAGCGCCTCTTCGCCGATCGGGCCCGGGAGGTGCTGGCCCGCGGGCGCCGCGTCTGGCGCTCCTCGGCGCGGGTGACCATGTGGGCCGGGGCGATCACCCGTACGCTCATCGCCTCTCTCGTCGTGGTGGGCGCGTGGGCCCTGGCCACCGGGCACATCGACGGCGCCCGGCTGACCGCGGTCTGGCTGTTGGCGCTCGGCTTCGGCGGCACCCTGGAGCAGGTCACCCGGATGGTGCCCGAGCTGCAGAACGCGCTCGGCGCGTGGGGCCGCGTGCAGATGCTCGCCGCGACCCCGCAGGAACCGACCGAGGGCGTGCCGCCGGTCGACGGTGACCTGATCGTGCGGGACCTGACGTTCCGCTACGGCGAGGCGGACAGTGGACGACCGGCCGCTCTGCGAGACGTGAGCCTGACGTTCGCGCGCGGACGGTCGTACGCGCTGATCGGTCGCACCGGGTCGGGCAAGTCGACCCTGGCCAAGGTGCTGACCCGGGCCGTCGACGTGCCGCCCGGGACGGTGTTCCTCGGCGGCGTCGACATCAACGACCTCGACGTCGAGGGTCTGCGGCGGTACACCGCGATCGTCCCGCAGCGCACCGAGATCCTAGCCGGCACGCTCGCCGAGAACATCGCGCTCTTCGACGAGACGCTGCAGCCCCGGGCCGGTGACGCGGTCGACGAGCTGGGCCTGTCGGCCTGGGTCGCCGGGCTGCCGGACGGCATCGACACCAAGCTCGGCGAGGGCGGCTACAAGCTCTCGGCCGGGCAGGAGCAGCTGGTGGCGTTCGCGCGGATCCTGGTCCGCGACCCGCAGGTGGTGATCCTCGACGAGGCGACCGCCCGGATGGACCCGGTCACCGAGTCGTGGGTGCAACGCGCCACCGACCGGCTGCTGCAGGGCCGGATCGGCGTGATCGTCGCGCACCGGCTGTCGTCCGTGCAACGCTGCGACGAGGTGGTGGTGCTGGCCGACGGCCAGGTGCTGGAGTCCGGTCCGCTGCGCGAGTCGAGACGGTTCGCGGAGCTGATGGCGAGCAGCAACCTGACCGTCCCCGCCCCGGCGCAGCCACAGAACGGCGGCGTGCTGGTCGAGGACCGCGACTGGGACACCGCCGTGCAGGTCGAGCTCGGGCCGGACGCGCTGGGCAACCCGCTGCCGACGGTCGAGCCGCCGCCGCTGCCGGAACCGCCGCCGACCCGGACCATGCGGGAGATCGCGCGGCTGGCCACCAACGACGCGCGGTACGGTCTCGGCGCGGTCGCACTGTTCTTCCTGATGGTCCTGTTCGGGCTGGACGGGGCGGTGCTGCCGCTGCTCTGGGCCGACGTGGTCGACGGCGCCGGCAACCCGCTGCTGCCGGCGACCGGGATCGCCGTGGCGCTGCTCGCGCTGATCCCGACGCTCTACTTCACCGGGGCCTGGTTCCCGGAGTGGTGGGTGCGGCAGATGCTGCGGATCAGCCTGCGCCTGGTCAACGGGCAGATCGGCCCGCGCCGGGTCAGCAAGCACACCCCGGCCGAGGTCGTCGCTCAGGGCGGTGACACCGAGCGGGTGGTGATGCTCGCCGACAACCTGATCGACAATGGCGTCGCGCTGCTCACCGTGATCGCCATGACGGTGACCTCGCAGTCGCCGGTGCCGGCCCTGTTCTTCCTCGGCACGATGCTGGTCTCCGGCCTGGCCGCGACCCTGTTCGGGCCGCGGCTGGAGGAGGCCGCCCGGCGGACCGTGGCGGCCCGCGCGGCGTTCGCGACGTCGCTGGTGTCGTCGCTGTCGGCGGCGCGCACGGTCAAACTGGCCGGCGCGACCGAGCCGGTCCTGGGCCACCTGGCCCGGCTCGACGCCAAGCGCAGCGAGCTGCAGTGGCGGGAGATCGCGATCCAGGTGTGGGCGCGGTCCACGCCGTCGATCGCGAGCGGGCTGCTGCCGATCGGGGTGTGGGCGCTCTACCTGAACGGGCGGCTCAGCGCGGCGGCCACGCTGATCGCGGTGGCGACCCTCGGGTCGGCCCGCTGGTTCGCGTGGACCACGGCGTCGCTGGTCTCGCACTTCCCGTCGGCCCGGGTGTGGACGAAACGGACGGTTGCCATGGCGGGCGCCGGGGAGTACTCCTCGGACGTGCCCGGCGTGGACATCTCGACCGGCACGGCACCGGCTCCGCCGGTACCGGCGCGGAATCCGCTGCGGTCACTCGAGCTGCGCGGCTTCAGCGCCGTCCACGAGAACGGCGCCCAGGGCGTACGGGATGTGGACCTCACCATCGACCGCGGTGAGCTGGTGCTGGTGGTCGGTCCGGTCGGGTCGGGCAAGTCGTCGCTGCTGCGCGCCCTCGCCGGGATCGTGCACCACACCGGTGACCTGCGCTGGAACGGCGAACCGGTGGAGGACCCGGAGCTGTTCCTGCGGCCGAACCAGGTGGGGTACGTGGCGCAGCTGCCCCGCGTGCTCTCCGGGACGGTGGCCGACAACATCCAGCTCGGACACGAGGTGGATGCGGCCGACGCGGTCTCGGTGGCCCAGCTGGACCACGACCTGACCGCCGCCGGTGGCGGGTTGCAGCTGCTGATCGGGCACAAGGGCACGCGCCTCTCCGGTGGTCAGCTGCAACGGCTGGCCCTGGCCCGGGCCCTCGCGCCGCGGACCGAGCTGCTGATCGCCGACGACGTGTCGTCGGCGCTGGACGTGACGACCGAGCTGGAGTTGTGGCGGGCGTTGCGGTCGCACGGGGTGACCGTGGTCGGTTCGACGTCGAAACGGGCGGCGCTGGCACAGGCGGACCGGGTGGTCGTGCTGATCGGCGGCAAGGCCGAGGATCAGGGGACGTGGCCGGAGCTCGAGGACCGCTGGGGTCACCTGGCCGGCTGAGTCCTGACCGGGCCGCGCGGCCGGTGTCCGCGGCCGACCGTGACCTGCGCCGCCGCGTGACGGCGACGGGGCGGTGCGGGCCCAGTTCGCGCCAGGGCCGAAAGTCACCGCCCACCCACAACCGGATCCGGACGACGGGGTCGCCGGCATCCGGCTGATGGTCGCCGAGCCGGCCGTGCGCGCGGAAATCCTGCGCGCCGGCGCCGACGCGGAACGTCCGTTTCCCGGACAGCCGCCGTGGACGTCCCCGGCGGTCTTCGCGATCCGGCGACCGGCGGACTGCGGGTTCCCGGTTACGGGCTGATCCCGCCGTTCCGGCACCAGCGCACCGAACGTGGCATGATCGCTTGGGCGCCGTTCCCCGACGGCCGGAATCTGATCACCGCCTCGACGACCGCCCGACCGGCCGGCGCGGAACCGGTGACGCTCGCCGAAGTCCGGGAAGCGCTGGCCTACGTGCTCGGCGTCGAGGTGCCGCTGCTGCCACCGACCGGGCCGGAACCGCACACGCTGCGACGGCTCGAAGGCGGCAACACGCGGATCGCCGACAGCTACCGCCGGGGGCGCGTGATCCTGCTCGGCGTCGCGGGCGTCGCGTGCGCGGGCCGCGTCGCGGGCGTCGCGTGCGCGGGCCGCGTCGCGGGCGTCGCGTGCGCGGGCCGCGTCGCGGGCGTCGCGTGCGCGGGCCGCGTCGCGGGCTGCCGCCCGACGCCGCAGCTAGCTGTCGATCTGGGACTCGAGTTGCTTGACGACGCTGGTCACGGTGTCGGCCGGGATCGCGAACCCCAGTCCCACGCTGCCGGTGCTGTCCCCCGAGGTGGCGATGGCGACGTTGACCCCGACGACCTGGCCGGACGTGTCGACCAGCGCGCCGCCCGAGTTGCCCTGGTTGATCGCGGCGTCGGTCTGCAGCAGGCCGGACAGTTTCTCGTCGCCGGTGTCCAGGCTGCGGCCCTTGGCGGAGACGATGCCCGAGGTCACCGTGCCTTCGAGGCCGAGCGGGGCGCCGAACGCCAGCACGGTGTCACCGACGGCAACACTGTCGTCGGTGCCGAACGTGACCGGGGTCAGCCCGGTGAGCCCGCTCGCCTGGACCAGCGCCAGGTCGTGCGTCGTGTCGGTGGCCACGACCTCGGCCGGGACCGTGCGACCGTCGGAGAGCCGGACACTGACCGTACCGTTCGAGGAGATCACGTGGTTGTTGGTGAGGATCAGCCCGTCCTCGCCGAGGACCACGCCGGAGCCGAGCGACGACTCTCGGGTGCTGTCGACGAGCACGGTCACGATGCTCGGCTGAACCTTGGCGACGACCGGCGCGAGCTCGTCCCCCTCGGTGACGGTCGTGGAGGCCACGGTCGTGCCGGAGGCGCTCGTCGCAGCCGACGCCGAGCCGCCGTTCAGGTACTCCTCGGTGAGGAACGCACCGGCGCTGCTGCCGCCACCGATCAGCACGAGCACCGCGGCGCCCCCGGCGATCCGCCGCTTCCACCGCGGGTCACGCGGCGGCCGCACCATCACCGGCGGGATCGGGAACAGGTGTGCCGGCGCGCGATACGCCGCGATGTGGGAGGTGCGGTGCTCGTCGGCGTTGCGGTTCAGCAGCTCGGTCATGCCACCAACGGTGGACCCCGAGATTGTCCCGTCCCGATGAGCGCTCTGTGACTTCGCTGTGTGCCCCGGGTCCCTCGTACGGGTCGGTGCGGCATCCCCGCCACCTCGCCGGCCTCCTCTACGTTTTTCCGGTGAAATTCGGTTGTATCGCCCGTATCGTGGGCTCTGTCGTGCTGTTGCTCGGTTCGGTGACGGCCTGCTCGTCGGATTCCGACGCCATCTGGGTGGAGGGTCGGGTGCTGCCGTCAGCCTCACCCGGCTCAACGGCACCCGCCGGCGACACCTCCCCCGTAGCGCGGCCCGGTGACACGTCGTCCGCGGCGTCGCCCGGCGAACCGTCGCCCGCCATGTCGCCGTCACAGCCGGCCGGCGCGGCCGACCCGGACCGCTTCGTCGCGGCAGTCCGGCGCGAGCTGCCCGAACTGGCCCTGGACCGTCGCGACGAGGAGATCGCCGACCTGGGTTCCGAGGCCTGCGCGTCGATGCGCGCCAAAGATCAGGACACCCTTTCCGCGTACGGCGTGACCCCCTCCCAAGCACAACAACTCCGCACCGTGGCCCGGGCCGACCTGTGCCCCTAGGGCCGTTCCCGGTCGGCCGAAAGTAAGAGGGTCACACAGCAGATCGGGACCCTTGGCAGATGCCGGGCACAGCGAATCTCCGCAAGCTGGAATCACACAGCAATCGGGGAGGTAACGATGACCGCACGAGGTGTTCTCACCGTGGTCGGCAACGCCGTCGGTGGCCTGATCGGCTGGTCGGAGACCACGCCCACCGCGGACCCGGCGAGCCTGCGCGCCCTCTTCGCCGGCTTCGGCGTCCAGGTCGGCCCGGACTCTGCCGACCTGGTGGAGGCGGTCCGCGCGTTCCAGATCAGGCTCGGCCTGCCCGCCGACGGTGAGGCCGGCCCGCAGACGGTTCACCTGCTCGCCCGCTACGCCGCCGAGGCCCGCGAACTGACCGAGTTCCGCCAGGCCGCCTGATCGGGGCCGGCACGGCCACCGTCGACTCGATCGCCGCCTACTCGCCGACAGCGTGACTCGGCGGCCGCGTGATCAGGCCGTAGCACGACTCGGCGGCCGCGTGCCCGGGCCACCACGTGACAAGCCGCCACGACACAAGCCGCCACGACACAAGCCGCCACGAGACAAGCCGCCACCAGACAAGGCCGCCACGAGACAAGGCCGCACGTGACTCGGCCGCCCTTCGACCGGCCCCGGTTGTCGGGCCGGCCTTCACCCGGCCGTCGCCTGCAGGGCCTCTCGCACGGTCCGCGGCTCACGGTCGAGGAGCTTGCCGAGCAGCGGATCGACGCCGGCGAAGAACCCGCCCTCCGCAGCCTGGTAGAAACCCAGCAGGAATTGCGTCATCTGCGCCGGCTGGCCGGCCGCGTTCTGCGCGGCGACCCACTCCTGCTCCTCGATCCGCTGATATCGAACCGTCCGGCCGGACAGCTCGGACGCGATCTCGGCAAGCTCCGCGAAATTCGGCGCCGCGGGGGCGGTGATGGTGACCGGGCCGTCGAAGCCGCCGCCAGAGGCCAGGATCACGGCGGCTGCCTCGGCGGCATCCTCGCGAGCCGTCCAGGACACCGGCCCCTCGCCGGGCACCGCGATCACGCCCGTCTCCCGCCAGGGACCGGCGAGCCACTGCATGCTGTGCGCGTAGAAACCGTTGCGCAGCGACGTCCACGGGACCCCGGAGGCGGCCAGCAGTTGCTCGGTGGCGAAATGGTTCCGTCCCGGGGAGAACGGATTGTCCGGCGCGGCGGCCTGGTGGCTGGTGTAGAGGATGCGCCCCACCCCGGCGGCGACCGCGGCGTCGATCGCCGTGCGGTGCAGGCTCACTGTTTCGGCGGCGGGACCGTTGGAGGAGACGAGCAGCAGTTGGTCGGCACCGGCGAAGGCCGCCGGCAGGGAGCCGGGCTCGGCGTAGTCGGCCCGGCGGATCTCGATGCCGCGCTGCGCGAAGGACTCGGCCTTCGCCGGGTCCCGCACGGCGACCACGATCTCGCTCGCGGCGACATGCTCGAGCAGATGAGCGACGGTGGCGCCGTTGAGGGCACCGGTTGCCCCGGTCACAATAATCATTGATTCGCTCCTGCTGTTATCGGCGGTTACACGGCGACCGTAACAGCGAAAATCAGCGATAGCAAGCGGGTGTTATCGTTGGTTCGTGAGTGATGAGGCCAGATCCCGAGCTGAGGTGCGAGCTTCGATCGTCGAGGCCGCCGCCTGGCTGCTGCGCTCCGGTGGGCCCGGCGCGGTGACCACGCGTGGGGTTGCCGAGCGGGCCGGCATCCAGGCCCCGACGATCTACCGCCTGTTCGGGGACAAGGACGGCCTGCTGGAGGCGGTGGCCGAACACGTCATGGCCACGTTCGTGGCGGAAAAGGTCGCCGAGGTGGCAGCCGCCGCGTCCGCGGAGGTGGATCCGGTCGACGACCTGCGCAACAGCTGGCACCGGCAGATCGAGTTCGGGCTCGCCAATCCGGCCGTGTTCCGCATGCTCAGCGATCCGGAGCGGGTGCTCGGCTCCACCGCCACCCATCGGGGCCGGCAGGTCCTGGAGATGCGTGTCCACCGGCTGGCGGCGGCCGGGCGGCTGCGGGTTCCCGAGCCACGTGCGGTCGACCTCATCCACGCCGCGGGCGTCGGCACCGTTCAGAGCCTGCTGGCAACCCCACCCGAGCTACGCGACTCCTCGCTCGCCGACGCGATGATGGAGACCGTCCTCGGGCGCATCCTCACGGATGCTCCGGTGCCGGCGCTCGACGAGTCGGTGGTGGCGGCTGTTGCCCTCCGCGCCCTCACCCCGTCGCTCGGCATGCTGAGTGATGCCGAGCGCCGGGTGCTGATCCAGTGGCTGGACCGGATCACGGCAGCCCCCTCGGAGACAGCAGAGGAGAGAGCAACCGCGGACGACAGGGCAGCGGCTGCGGGGAACACGACATCAGTCAGGGAGGAAGGCATGATCGCCGGAACGGGCGAGTCCACCGAGACGGCGGGTTCACTCAGGTCGGCGGCGGTCCGATGAGGACCGTCCGCGCGGCCGGGGCCGGTCGGCCGACGATGACCGGGATGGAGCGTCGCCCCGGTGAGCTGATCACGTACTACGACGGCGCCACCGGGGAGCGCGTCGGGCTGACCGCGCCCGAGTTGGGCCGATGGAGTGCGGCGACCGCGGCGCTGCTGACCGGCGAGTGCGGGCTGCGACCGGGCAGCCGGGCCGGGGTGCTGCTGCCGCCGCACTGGCAGACCGCGGTGGTGCTGCTCGGTGCGTGGGCGGCCGGGTTGGAGGTGTCGTTCCGCGGCTGGAGCACAGCCGGGCTGAGCGACACCGGGCTGAGCGACACCGGACTGAGCGACACCGGACTGAGCGACACCGGACTGAGCGACACCGGACTGAGCGACACCGGACTGAGCGACACCGGACTGAGCGACACCGGGCGGGCCGACGACGAGCAGCCCGAGGGCCGATCGATCGACGACGGGCTGACCGGGGGCGGGTCGGCCGACGGCAGGCAGCCCGAAGACCGGCCGGCCGGGGGCGGGCCGGTGCTGGAGGTGACGTTTGTGGAGGCTCGCCGGGTGGGCAGCTGGCTCGACGACGTGCCGCGGGCGAGACATCAGTTCGTGCTCGGGGCCGCAGCTCACGGCGTACCCGATGATTATCGTGATTTTTTGCCGGCGGCGCGGGCGCATCTGGGGGCCGGGGCGCCGGTCGAGCGCGTTGCGGATGAGGCGGCGGCGGTTCCGGACGGGACGACCTTCGGAGAGTATGGCGCGGTGGCCGCGGCGGTCGCGCAGTCGCGCGGGATTGCCCGCGGTGATCGGGTGCTGATCGAGACCGATGCGTCGGAGGAGCCGCTGATCTGGCTGCTGGCGCCGCTGACCGCCGGGGCGTCGATCGTTCTCGGCGCGAACCTGGACCGGTCACAGCGCGAGGAACTGATGATCGTCGAGGGGGTGACCCGGCTGTTCTGACGACGATCTTCTTCTACTGTGGAGGTCATGGAGGTCTTCGATCAACTCGCTGCGAAATATCAGGGCGAGCACAGCCATAATCCTTACCAGGCCGCGCTGATCGAGCAGATCAGCGCGACACTTCCGGCCGGCACTTCGGTGCTCGACCTGGGCTGCGGCTCAGGCGTGCCGACCGCCAAGATTCTGACCGAGTCCGATCACCGCGTGGTGGGTGTGGACATTGCCGAGGGGATGCTCCGCCTGGCCCGCGAGCAGGTGCCCGGGGCCGAGTTCGTGCGGGCGAACTTCGCCGAGTTGCCCGCCGACTTCGGGCAGTTCGAGGCGGTGACCGCGTTCTTCTCGTTGCTGATGCTGAGCAAGGCGCAGATCGAGAGCACGCTCGACAAGATCGTCGGATGGCTCAAGCCGGGTGGCTACTTCGCGATCGGCATGGTCAACTTCGACGCGGACAGCATTCCGATCGAGTTCATGGGCGTCCCGGTGACCGTTTCCGGTTACTTGGAGCCGGATCTCAAGGCGGTGCTGGAGGCGCACGGTTTCACTGTTCGCACCATCGAGACGGTGTTCTTCACCCCCACTGACGGCCCTCAGGAGAGCCAGATCTTCGCGCTCGCCCAGATCCCGGAGTGATCACCCGGGCCGAGACGTTCGGGGCGTCTCGGCCCAGTCGGCTCACTCGTCGAAGTCGACGACGACCTTGGGCGACGCGGCTGTGCTCTGGCAGGTCAGGACGAATCCGGCGGCCAGCTCGGCGTCCTCCAGTGCGAAGTTCCGCCGCATCGTCACGTCCCCCTCGATCACCCGCGCGCGGCAGGTGCCGCAGACTCCGCCCTTGCAGGCGAACGGCAGGTCCGGCCGCGACCGCTGTACCCCGTCGAGCAGTGTCGTGCCCTCCTCGACGGTGACGGTGGTGGCACGTCCGTCCAGGTGGACGGTGACCTCGCTGCTCGGGCCGTGCGGCGCCGACTCCGGGCGCACCGGTTCGGGCGGGGCCTCGTCGACCCAGAACAGTTCGCGGTGGATCCGCTCCGGCGCGACCCCGGCCTCGCTCAGCACGTCGACGGCGTCGGTCACCATCCCGTACGGCCCGCACAACCACCAGTGGTCGACCGCGCCCACGTCGATGAGCTGCGGCAACAACGCCCGGAGCCGCGGCGCGTCGAGCCGTCCGGAGAGCAGGTCGGCCTCGCGCGGCTCGCGGGACAGCACGTGCACGAGTTCGAGGCGGGCCGGATGGCGGTCCTTCAGGTCGGCGAGTTCCTCGGCGAACATCACGGTGTCGGTACGCCGATTGCCGTAGAGCAGCGTCACCGCGGTGTCGTCCCGGCGCAGCAGCGAGGCCGCGATCGACAGCACCGGGGTGATCCCGGATCCGGCCGCGATCAGCACGTGCCGCCCGCCGGTCGTCAGGTCCGGGGTGAACGACCCGGACGGCGGGGCGACCTCCACCTCGTCGCCGGGCCGCAGGTCGTGCACGAGCCAGCGGGAGATCACGCCGCCGGGCACTTCACGCACGCCGATCCGGGGCGGGCCGCCGGCCGGGGCGCAGATCGAGTACGTCCGGCGTTCGTCCCCGCGGCGGACGGTCAGCGACTGCCCGGGCCGGAACGCGAACTGTCCGTCCAGTTCGGGCGGCACGGCCAGGGTGACCGCGACCGCGTCCGGGCAGAGCCGGTCGATCGCGGCGACCCGCAGCGCGTGGAAACCGATCGCCACCTCAGATCTCCTTCATGTGCTCGAACGGCTCCCGGCAGTCCGCGCAGCGTCGCAGTTCACGGCAGGCGGTGGCGCCGAACGTGGCGACCGCGTCGGTCCGCGCCGACCCGCACAGCGGACAGCGGATCGCGTCGGTCCGCGGCGTCAGGGTGATCGGAATCGGTCCGGAGGCTCGGCGCGGCGCGGCTCCGGGTGGCGCGATGCCGGCCTCGGCGAGCTTGCGGCGGCCGCTCTCGGTGATCCAGTCGGTGGTCCACGCGGGCGCCAGGACGGTCCGCACCTCAATCGCCCCGAACCCGGCCGAGCGCAGCGCTGCGGCGATGTCCTCGCGGATCGTCTCCATGGCCGGGCAGCCGGAGTACGTCGGCGTGATCGTCACCGTCACGCCGTCGCCGTGCTGGTGCACCTCGCGCACGATCCCCAGCTCGGCGAGGGTGACCATGGGCAGTTCAGGATCGGTCACCGCGCCGACGACCTGTTCGGCGATCACCACGCGCCTCCGGGGACGGATCGCGTGAGTTCCTGCATCTCGGTGAGGATCTCGGTCAGCGCCGCGGAATGCTCGCCCTGGCGTCCGCTCTGCGCCGATTCTTCGGCATAATCGGATTCCTCCAGCGTCGCGGCGGTCAAGACCTGCGTCAGTACGGCGTCGAACTCTTCCCGCACCAGCCCCGGGTCGACAGCGACACCTCCCAGCCGCAGCTCGACCTCATGAGGCCGGAACAGTTCACCGGCAAACGGCGCGATGTCCGCCATCGCCGCGGCCATCAGCGAGTGCGACAGCGGAGTCCCGTCCCCGAGCCGGACCACCCACTGAGCCGCATAGTCCCGGTGATAGGTCAGCTCCTTGACCCCTTTGGCCGCGATCGCCGCGAGCATCGGATCCCGCGAACCGCTCAAGCGATCAAAAACCGCCAGCCGCCATGTCGTGAACACCAACAGGCGCGCCATGAGCTGCGCGAAGTTTCCATCCGCCCGCTCGACGAGCCGCACATTACGAAACTCGTGCGCGTCCCGCCCGTACGCCAGATGGTCTTCTCCCCGGCCTCCGCCCTCCGCCATCCCGGCCCGGGTGAGCAGCAACCGCGCCTGCCCGAGCAGGTCGAGTGCGATGTTGGCGATGGCCAGCTCGTCCTCCAGCTCGGGCGCCCGGGTCACCCACTGCTGCAGCCGGTGCGACATGATCAGCGCGTCGTCGCCGAGCATCAGGCAGTAGGTCATCAGGTCGGCCCGGTCCACCCCGTCGGGCAGGTCGGCCGGCACCCCGGCAAGCGGGTCCGTGAACCCGGTCCCGTACGCCCATCGGGCGTCGTCATCGTGGTCGGTGAGCGAACCGTACGCGGTCGGAACGGACAAGTGAGGTCCCGGCTGCTCAGTGTCGTCGAAGGTCATCAGATGTGCGGCACCGAGTCGGGAATGGCGTAGTACGTCGGGTGCCGGTACACCTTGTCGGCGCTCGGCTCGAAATATGCCGCCTTGTCGTCCGGATCGTTCGCCACCACGTCGTCGGAGCGCACCACCCAGATGCTCACGCCCTCGTTGCGCCGGGTGTAGAGGTCCCGGGCGTGCTGCACCGCCATCCGGTGATCGGCCGCGCGCAGCGACCCGACGTGCACGTGGTTCAGGCCCCGCTTGGCCCGCACGAACACCTCGAACAGCGGCCACTCGTGCTTGATCTCATCGCTCATCGTCCACTCCCGTGCTTGACCGCGTGCGCCGCAGCCGCCTCGCGCACCCACGCGCCGTCGCTGTCGGCTTGCTTCCGACGGGCGATCCGCTGCTGGTTGAGCGGCCCGTCGCCCGAGATGACCTTCTTCAGTTCGTCCCAGTCGGGCCGACCGAAGTCGTAGTGCGAACGGTCCGCGTTCCACCGCAGCTCAGGGTCGGGCAGCGTCACGCCCAGGGCCTCGGCCTGCGGCACCGACATGTCGACGAACCGCTGCCGCAACTCGTCGTTGCTGTGCCGCTTGATCTTCCAGGCCATCGATCGGGCCGAGTTCGGCGAGTCGCCGTCGGGCGGGCCGAACATCATCAGCGACGGCCACCACCAGCGGTTCACCGCGTCCTGGACCATGTCGCGCTGCTCAGCGGTGCCGCTCATCATGGTCATCAGCAGTTCGTAGCCCTGCCGCTGGTGAAAGGACTCCTCCTTGCAGATGCGGATCATGGCCCGGGCGTACGGCCCGAACGAGCTCCGGCACAGCGGCACTTGATTGCAGATGGCCGCGCCGTCCACGAGCCACCCGATCACACCGACGTCCGCGAAGGTCAGCGTCGGATAGTTGAAGATCGACGAGTACTTCTGCCGGCCCTCGATCAGGCGTTTCGTGAGGTCACCGCGGTCGGCGCCGAGCGTCTCCGCGGCCGAGTAGAGGTAGAGCCCGTGCCCGGCCTCGTCCTGCACCTTGGCGAGGAGGATCGCCTTGCGCCGCAGCGTCGGGGCGCGGGTGATCCACTCCCCCTCGGGCTGCATGCCGATGATCTCGGAGTGGGCGTGCTGCGCAATCTGCCGGATCAGCGTCTGCCGATACCCGTCCGGCATCCAGTCCCGCGGCTCGACCCGCTGATCCTTCGCGATGGTCGCCGCGAACGTCGCCTCAGACATGGTGCCGGCTCTGCAGCGTGAAGAAGCGGCCCGACACGAAGTAGTCGTCGGTCAGTGACGCGGTCGCCGCCGGGTTCGCCCCGGTCCCGTGCAGGTCGCTGAACGCGGCGGTCTGGTTCACGAACACCCCACCGGTCAGGTTCTCCGACAGATGCACGCCCGCGTCCAGCGCCGCCTCCCGAGCCGCGCTCAACACCTCCGGCGACGTCGAGTGCACCAGTGCCGTCAACGCGCCGTGCGCCCGTACCGTCTCGGTGAAGATCCTCAGACTGTGCTCGGTCGAGTCCGTCGTGATCAGAAAAGACACCGGACCGAACCATTCCCTGGTGTACGTCTTGTCGTCCGAAGTCTCCGCCGCGACCACCACCGGCGTCCGGATCGTCGCGCCGGGGAACTGCTCGTCGGTCACCACCTCGGAGCCGCGCACCACGCCCGCCCAGCCCGAAGCTTCGGTGAGCCGGGCCAGCACCCCGTCGTTGACGATCGCCCCGAGGGTGCCGGCCGCCCGCTTCGGGTCGCCGAGCAGTTTCCCGAGCGCCGTGGACAGATCCGCCCCGAACTGCTCCGGCGTGCGCACCCCGTCCTCGGTGGTGATGCCGTCGCGCGGGATCAGCAAGTTCTGCGGGGTGGTGCACATCTGCCCGCTGTACAGCGACAGCGAGAACGCCAGATTCCGCAACAGGCCCTTGTAGTCGTCGGTGGAGTCGAGCACGACCGTGTTGAGCCCGGCCTTCTCGGTGTAGACGACGGCCTGGCGCGCGTTCGCCTCCAGCCAGTCGCCGAACTCACTGGAGCCGGTGAAGTCCACGATCCGTACGTCGGGATGGGTGGCGATCGTCGCCGCGATCCCGTCACCCGGTTGCTCGGCGGCGAGGGTGACGACGTCGGGGTTGAGGCCGGCCTCGGCGAGCACCTCACGGCAGATCTGCACGGTGATCGCGAGCGGCAGGACCGCGCCGGGGTGCGGCTTGACGATCACCGGGTTGCCGGTGACCAGGCTCGCGAACAAGCCGGGGTAGCTGTTCCAGGTCGGGAACGTGGTGCAGCCGATCACCAGGGCGACGCCGCGACCGACGACCGTGCCGGTCTTGGTCATGCTCAGCGGGTCGCCGCCGCGCTGCGGCTTCGACCAGGACGTCTGCGCCGGCATGCGGGTGGTCGCGGCGAGCGCGTACGCGATGGCTTCGAGGGCCCGGTCCTGCGCGTGCGCGCCGCCGGCCTGGAAGGCCATCACGAACGCCTGGCCGGAGGTGTGCTGCACGGCGTGCGCCATCTCGAAGATCCGTGCGTTGATCCGCTTCAGGATCTCGGCGGCGATCCCGGCGCGCCCCTGCGGCCCGACGGCCCGCCAGGCCGGAATCGTGGCGCGAGCGGCTGCGACCAGCGCCAGCGGGTCGGCCTTGGGATAGGAAACGGCAAGTTCGATCCCGTACGGCGAATGCTCGGTCGACACGGAGCCGGACGCTCCGGGCACCTCGATCGGGAACGGCTTGCCGAGCAGGGCGGCGAAGGCGCGCTCACCGGCGGGCGCGGCGTCCTCGCCGTAGACGGACTTGCTCGGCGATTCGGGGAACGCGGACCAGTAGTCGCGGGCTGCGGCTGCTGCGATGGCGCGCTCGAGAAGCTCACGGTGGGTGGCGTACAGGTCTGCGGGTGAGGTCACCTCTCCGTTTTACCAACCCTTCGGTCGGTTATTCAAGTCCTATGGTTTCGCGCATGACCACTCCCCGTCGCCGCGGCCGGCCCGGACACGACCTCGACGCGGTGCTGGCCGCCGCGGTCCGGCTCTTCAACACCCGCGGCTACGACGCGACCAGCATGTTCGACGTGGCCGAGGCGCTGGGCATCACCAAGTCGACGCTCTACCACCACGTCAGCGGGAAGGAGCAGCTACTGTCGATGGCCGTCGACCGGGCCGTCGACGGTCTCTTCGAGGCGGCCGCCAACATCCAGGACCATCAAGGGCCGGCCACAGTACGTCTTCAGGAGCTGGTCAGAAGCAGCGTCCTGGTCCTCGCCGAGCGGCTGGAGTTCGTCACCCTCCTGCTCCGCGTGCGCGGCAACACGCAGGTCGAGCAGCACGCGCTCGCCCGTCGCCGCGAATTCGACACCCTCGTCACCGACCTGGTCAAACAAGCACAGTCGGAAGGCGGCATCCGCGCCGACGTGGACCCGGCCACCGCCGCCCGCCTGCTCTTCGGCATGGTCAACTCGCTGGTCGAGTGGTACCGCCCGGAACGCGGCCGCCCCGACGCCTTGGCAGCGACGGTGGTCCGGCTGGCTTTCGACGGACTTCGGACAATAAACGCCAAAAATGATCAAGGTGTTGAACAAGAACAATGAGTTAACCTTGCCCCACGCGGGCACGATCCGCCCCGGGACCGGGTGTCATCGCCGCCAACGGCGTCGGCGGTGACGCTCCCGCGCAGGCTCGTTCTCGGCCCGCTCTCCGGCGCCCGGCCCGCTTTCCGCACTCGCGTGCCGGCCCGCCTTCCGCCTTCCCGCGGCCTGGCCTGGCCTGGCCTGTGCTGTCGCCGGCCTGGCCTGGCCTGGCCTGTGCTGTCGCGCGCGTCCAGCCCGCTTTCCGCTTTCCGGCGCCCGACCCGGCCTGTGCTGTCGCGCGCCCGGCTCGCCTTGCGCTTTCCGGCGCCCAGCCCGGCCTGTGCTGTCGCGCGCCCGGCTCGCCTTGCGCTTTCCGGCGCCCAGCCCGGCCTGTGCTGTCGCGCGCCCGGACGGCACCCGGAGGGGTCACGTCACTTCGCGACCATCAACGGCAACTCGGTGATCGGCGGCGGGCGCCGCTGCGCTCGCAAACGTAGACGTCACGGATTGCGTGCAAGGGCGTGTGGAGCGTTGGTTTACACCATTGCTCGTGAGTTTGGTGACATTACGGAGCCGGCCGGGCGATGCCCCGAATCGGCTGCACAGATAGCAGGCGAGAATTCTCATATACGGAAAAACTGGGAAGATCAAAAATTGGCCGTACGGGGTGACCGGCGAGATAATTCATGTATGCGACAGCTTGCTTTGTTCTCTCCGGCGCAGTTGGCTCCACTGCGGGACCGGACGAAGCGTCGTAACTATTCTGTGGAGGCGGAGGAATTTCGTCGGACTCATGAGTGGCATCGTTCCTGGGGGCTGGCGCGACGGCATGCGGGGAAGCTGCGGCGCCTTTACGGTCATGTTCCTGACGATGCGGAGGTGATGGCGGCCTGGCGTGAGCGCACCGGCTCAGCGGTCCCGGGTGATGTTCACGAGCTGGGCTCAACAAGGCCTGCGCAGACTCTGGACAGGGCAGAGCGACTCGCATTCGACAAGCTCACGAGGACTGAGCCTGCGGCGCCTGGGCCTGAGGCGACTGAGCGCACCACAACCGAGGCGGCGGCAACCGAGCCGGCGGCAACCGGGGCAGAAGTGGCCGAGCCGGAGGCAGTCGAGGTTCGACCTGTTGTGGCCGAGGATTCCGGCGCTGCGCCGGCCTCGGAATGCGGCGCTCGAGTTCGCGAAGTCGGCCTTCGCCCGGAACAGATCGGAGAGTCGGCACAGACCGAAGAGTCATCACAGACCGAAGAGTCATCACAGACCGAAGAGTCACCGGAAATGGGATGCGGGAATCGACGGCGGAGACGTTGCTTAATCGGCGATTATTTACCCCGCCCGCCAAGACGCCGCGAGCTGTTGTCGACGCCAAAAACTATCCGCTCCGGCACGCGAGAGCGTGAAGTATTCCGGGGTTCTCAGTTTCATGCCGGCATTTCGCGCGGCTCTGATTCCGGAATGTCGGCGAGGCGATTCTTCCCCGCACGAAGAAGAAGAAGAAGTCGACCGAGCACTCTCGCCGAGCGAGTTCTAATCGAGATCGCCGCTTGTGGGATCGTAGAGTTCGGGCCGGTTCGCGAGCGTGATTTCCACGCGCTCCTCGCTGCGCAGGGACTGCACCGCCGCGTCCGAGACCACTGCGGCGGCGTAACCGTCCCACGCGCTCGGGCCGTCGGGCACGGCGGCGGCTGCCCATTCGCGCAGTTCCACGTCGTAGGCGGCGCTGAACCGTTCCCGCCAGTCAGCGGGCACGGGGCTGGTCAGGTGGCCTTCACGGCGTACTGTGATCGGGTTTTGATCGGCCAGCGCGACCGTGCCGTTCTCGCACAGGATTTCGCCGCGGATGTCGTAGCCGTAGCGGGCGTTGACCGAGATCTCGACGTCGACCAGCATCTCGTTGGCGAGTTCGAGCACGAGCAGCACCGGGTCGGTGATGCCGCCGGCGTTGCGGCTGGGGCGGGGGCGCAGCACGCGGACCGCGGTGATCTCGGTGCCGAACATCCAGCGGACCATGTCGATCTCGTGCACCGCGGTGTCGGTGATCGTGTTCTCCGGCTGATAGAAAGCGGGCACGCCGGCGTTGCGGTGCGCGCAGTGCATCATGAGTGGCGCGCCGATCGTGCCGCTGTCGAGGACGTTCTTCAGGGCGCGGTAGGCCGTGTCGTAACGCCGCATGTAGCCGACCTGGACGAGCCGGCGGCCGTGCGCGACTTCGGCCTCGACGATGCGCAGGCATGCTTCGGGGCTGGTGGCCAGCGGCTTCTCGCAGAAGACGGGTTTGCCGGCCGTGACCGCCGCCAGCACGTACGTCTCGTGGGTGTCGCCCCAGGAGCAGACGACGACCGCGTCCACGTCCTCGGCGGCGACGACCGCGAGCCCGTCGGGGTGCACGGCAGCCCCGGTGGTCGCCGCCACCCGGGCTGCCGCGCCGGTGTCCACGTCGGCGACGGCGGTGACCGTCACCCCGGAGATCACCGAGGTCAGACGCCGGACATGATCGCGCCCGATCATGCCGGCGCCGACCACCCCGACCCGCATCATCAGCGTTCCAGCTCGCGGGAGAGTTCGGCCAGTTCGTCGCCGCCGGCCATCAGCGTTCCAGCTCGCGGGAGAGTTCGGCCAGTTCGTCGCCGCCGGCCATCTGTGTGGTCAGGTCCTCGAGGGTGACGTTGCCGCGAGCGGCGTCGAGGACGGTCGCGCCGCGTTTGAGGATCACGAAGTGGTCCCCGACCAGGTAGGCGTGCTGCGGGTTGTGGGTGATGAAGACGACCCCGAGGCCCGCGTCACGGGCGGCGGCGATGTATTTGAGTACGACGCCGGACTGTTTGACGCCGAGCGCCGCGGTCGGCTCGTCGAGGATCAGCACGCGCGCGCCGAAGTAGACGGCCCGCGCGATGGCCACGCACTGCCGCTGCCCGCCGGAGAGCGTGCCGATGGGCTGATCGATATCGGCCACGACGATGCCCATTTTGCGCAGTTCCTCGTCGGCGACGCGCCGCATCTCGCGGATCCGCATGCCCGCGAGCGGGAAGCGTCCGGCGACCAGTTCGGAACCGAGGAAGAAGTTGCGCCAGACCGGCATCAGCGGGACCACGGCCAGGTCCTGGTAGACGGTGGCGATGCCGAGGTCGAGGGCTTCGCGGGGCGAGCCGAGCCGCCGTTCGGTGCCGTCGACGGTCAGCCGGCCCTCGCTGTGCGGATGCAGCCCAGAAATGATCTTGATGAGCGTGGACTTGCCGGCGCCGTTGTCGCCGAGCACGCAGGTCACCTCGCCCGCGCGGACCTGCATGTCGACGCCGCGCAGCGCCCGGATCGGGCCGTAACTCTTGCCCACGCCGGCCAGCTCGACGAGCGGCTCGCCGGGCTGCAACCCCCGGTCGGCGTGCTCAGCCAGGGTGTCGGTCACGACGCCCGCCCTTCCACCGCGAGGCTCATCGCGAAACCCATGACGTCCGTCACGACGTCTGTCCTTTCGTCGCGAGGCGCTTCACATACGTGTTGACCAGCACCGCCAGCAGCAGCATCACGCCCAGGAACGCCTTGAACCAGTTCGGGTCCCACCCCGCGTACACGATGCCCAGACTCGTCATCCCGAAGATGAACGCACCGATCGCCGCCCCGATCGCGTTGCCGTAGCCGCCGGTCAGCAGCGTGCCGCCGACCACCGCCGCGATGATGTAGAGGAACTCGTTGCCGACGCCGTTGCCGGCCTGCAGCGTGTTGAAGCGGTAGAGCGTGTGCATGCCCACGAACCAGCCCAGGAACGACACCGCCATGAACAAACCGATCTTGGTGCGTACGACCGGTACGCCGACCGCCCGAGCGCTGTCGGCCGACCCGCCGACGGCGTAGATCCAGTTGCCGACCCGGGCGCGTTGCAGTGTCCACGCCGCCAGGGCAACGAACAGGATCCACCACAGTACGGTGATCCAGACGGTCGCCGAGCCGAGCGTGAAACTGGACGCGAAGACCTTCTGGAGCGAGGCGAATCCGTCGATCGCGCTGATGTCACGGCTCGACACCGAGCCCGTGACCAGCTTGGTCACGCCCAGGTTGGCACCTTGGAGCACGAAGAACGTGCCCAGTGTGATCAGGAAGCTGGGGATGCCGGTGCGCATCACCAGCCAGCCGTTGACGAACCCGACGGCCAGGCAGAACGCCAGCGACAGCACCGCGCCGACCCACAGGTTGATCCCGAAGTACCAGCAGAACATCGAGTTGACCAGACCCGCGCTGACCGGCATGACCCCGGCCGACAGGTCGAACTCGCCGCCGATCATCAGCAGGCCCACGCCGACCGCGACGATCCCGATCGTCGACGACTGGTAGAGCACGGTGAAGAACGACGCCGTCGACCGGAACGACGGCGCCACCAGCAGGAAGAACACGAAGATGGCCAGCGCGGCGACCAGGGCGCCCACTTCCGGGCGGGCCAGGAGCGCACCGAGCCGGATCGGCGCGGTGCGTGTCCGTGGCTCGGCGGTGGCGACGGTCATCGGGTGTTCTTCTCGGTGAACGGCAGGATCTTGTCGATGTTGCTGCTGTCGACGAAGGACGGGCCGGTCAGCACCGGCTTGCCGCCGCCGAGGTCGTTGCCGTTCTTCAGGTAGAGGTAGAGCGAGCTGACGGCCATGTAGCCCTGCGCGTACGGCTGCTGGTCGATCGCGAACTCGACCGAGCCGTCCTTGATCTTCTTGGCCATCTCCTGGTTCAGGTCGAACGTGGCGATCTTGGCGGCCGAGGTCGCCTGCTGCTTGGCGTTGATCGCGTCCAGGGCGATCGGGGCGCCGAGCGTCACCACGTAGTCGATCGTCTTGTCCTGCGCCAGCTTGGCCTGCAGGGTCGTCGTCACGGCACTGTCGTCGGCGCCGTTGACCTGCAGGTTCTCGGTACCGGGGACGGCGCTCCGGACGCCGGCGCAGCGGGCCTCGAGGGAGACCGAGCCGGTCTGGTGGATCACGCAGAGCGGGTGCTTGGCGCCCGCGGCGGCGATTCGCTGGCCGACGCTGGTGCCGGCCACGGTCTCGTCGGAGCCGAAGTACATCAGCGCGCCGAGCTGCTTGTACTGGTCGATGCCGGCGTTGAGCCCGACGACCGGGATGCCTGCGGTGGTGGCGGCCTTGACCGACCCGGCCAGCGCGTCCGGCGTGACCAGCGTGGTCGCGATGCCGCTGACCTTGGCGTCGACCGCGCTCTGGATCAGCTGGGCCTGCTTGCCGGCGTCCGGGTCGTTGGAGTACTTCAGGGTGACACCCTCGTCCTTGGCGGCCTGCTCGGCGCCGGCGCGCACCTTGTCCCAGAACGTGTCACCGGGCGTCTCGTGGGTGACGAAGGCAATCGTGTAACCGGAGCTGCCGGCGGCGTTCCCGCCACCGGAGCTGTCCGAGTTTGATTCCTGCCGGCCTCCGTCGCTGCACGCGGCGAGGGAAAGGACCGCCACCGCTGCGGCGGCGAGGAAAGGCCTCATGCGAAAACTCCAGTCTCTTCAAGATATCTGCGCGTTCGTGTGGCGATCGACAGCGGAACATCGAAGTCGACCGGGTACATATCCTGCTCCACCACGACGAACAGGTCCGCATCGAGGTCGCCGAGGGCCGCCAGGACGGCCGGCACGTCGGGTGCGCCAGCCGGCGGGGCGACGCTCACGCCGAGCGTGACGGCCTGCGCGAACGCCAGATCCTCGGCCTCGGCGCGGGCCGCCAGCACCGGGTCCATCTGCTTGAGGTGTACGTATCCGACCCGTTCCGGGTACTTTCTGATCAGCCCGAGCACGTCCGCGCGGCGGTAGGCCAGGTGCCCGGTGTCCAGGCACAGCGACACGAACCGCGGGTCCGTCCCGTCGAGCAGCCGCTCCACCTGTGGCTGGTATTCCACCTGGTAGTCGGCGTGCGGGTGGAAGCGCAGGCGCAGACCGTACTCCTCGGCGAGGATCCGGCCGAGCACGGTGGTGTTGTCCAGCAGCGCCCGCCACTGCTCCGGCCCGAGCTCGGACGCCTCCAGGTAACCGCCGGTCGCGTCGTCGCGATAGCCCGGGACCGGGACGAACACGACGTTCTGCCCGCCGGCGGCCCGCGTCAGTTCGGCGACGCGCCGGGTCTCGGCGACCACTTCCCGGAAGTTGCGGTGCGGCCCGCCGACCCCGCCGACGGTTCCCGCCGCGCACCTCAGCCCGCGTGCCTCCAACTCCTCGGCCAGTTCTTCCGGGTCGGTCGGAAGGTAGCCGTACGGCCCCAGTTCCAGCCAGCGGTAACCGGCCACGGCCAGCTCGTCGAGGAACCGTGACCACGGGATCTGCCGCGGGTCGTCGGCGTACCAGACGCCCCACGAGTCGGGGCAACTACCGAGCTTCAACGGGCGCATGCCGCCGCCTCCGCTGCGCTCCGGTGTCGGCAGGTGTAAAAGCCTGTGCCCGATGATTCACTCGCCGGCTCGCTCATTATCGACCTCCGGGTCTCAGGTGATGACGCTGGTCACGCTTTGCTTCGAGATAGCCGGTGCGGGCGTGCCGGGTGCTGTGCAGGGTCGCCACCTCGGCCACCGGGACGTCCCACCACGCCTCCGAGGAGAGGCCGTCGGCGAGCGGGTCGGTCTCGATGTGCACCACGGTCAGACGGTCCGCCTCGCGGGCGCGTTTCAGGCCCTCGGCCAGGTCGCCCGTCGTCCGGCAGCGGATCACCGACGCACCCAGGCTCTCCGCGTTGGCGGCCAGATCGACCGGGAGCAGCGCGCCGTCGTAGTCGCCGGTCTGCGCGCTCTTGAACCGGTAGCTGGTCCCGAAACGCTGGGAGCCGACCTGCTCGGAGAGCGCCCCGATCGAGGCGAACCCGTGGTTCTGCACGAGGACCACGATGAGTTTCACGTTCTCGGCGATGGCGGTGACGATCTCCTGCGCCATCATCAGGTACGAGCCGTCGCCGACCAGCGCGTACACCTCGCGGGAGGGGTCGGCGATCTTGATCCCGAGCGCGCCGGCGATCTCGAAGCCCATGCACGAGTAGCCGTACTCCACGCAGTACTGCTTCGGGTCCCGCGCCCGCCACAGCCGCTGCAGGTCACCGGGCATGCTGCCGGCCGCCTGGACCACCACGTCACGGGCGCCGCACGCGTGGTTGACGACACCGATCACCGCCGCCTGGGTCGGCAATTCACCACCCTTTCTCCGGTACGCCCGGTCGACAGTCGCATTCCACGCGGCGACGTCGTCCTGGAAGTCACCGGTGAAGCGGCGCCCGTGCAGGGCCGGGCGCAACGCCTGCAGACCGGCCTTGGCGTCCGCGACCAGCGGCAGCGCGGCGAGTTTGCCGGCGTCGAAGGAGGCCACGTTGAGGTTCACGAAGCGCACCTGCGGATGGCGGAACGCGGTACGCGACGCCGTGGTGAAGTCCGAGTACCGCGTGCCGATGCCCAGCACCACGTCGGCGTGCCCGGCGAGCCGGTTCGCGACGGGACTGCCGGTCGCCCCGATCCCGCCGACCGCGAACGGGTGGTCCCAGCTGAGCGCACCCTTGCCGGCCTGGGTGTCCGCGACCGGGATGCCGGTCTCGCGGGCGAACCGGTCGAGCTGCGCCGACGCCTCCGAGTAGATCACTCCCCCACCGGCGACGATCAGCGGACGGCGGGCGCCGCGGATCACCGCGGCCGCGCGTTCGACCGCCAAGGGGTCCGGGGCCGGACGGGTCACGTGCCAGACGCGTTCGGCGAACAGTTCGTCCGGGAACTCGTACGCCTCGGCCTGAAGGTCCTGAGGGAGACACACGGTCACCGCGCCGGTCTCGGCCGGGTCGGTCAGCACCCGCATCGCACCGAGCAGAGCCTGCGGCAGTTGCTCCGGACGCCACACCCGGTCGAAGAACCGCGACAGCGGGCGGAACGCGTCGTTGACCGACACGTCGCCGAAGCGTGGGTCCTCCAGTTCCTGCAGCACCGGCGGGGCCACCCGGGTGGCGAACACGTCCGAGGGCAGGAGCAGCACCGGGATCCGGTTCACGGTGGCGAGCGCGGCGCCGGTGAGCATGTTGGTCGAGCCCGGGCCGATCGAGGCGGTGCAGGCCATCGTCGACAGCCGGTTGCGCATCCGCGCGTAGCCGACCGCGGTGTGCACCATCGCCTGCTCGTTGCGGGCCAGCCGGTACGGCATGTCGGGTGACCCGGTGCGCTGCGCCTGCAGCAGCGCCTGACCGATTCCGGCCACGTTGCCGTGCCCGAAGATGCCGAGGAACCCGGCGACGGCCCGCTGCCGGATCCCGTCGCGCTCGGTGAACTGGTTCGCCAGGAACCGCACGGTCGCCTGCGCGACGGTCAGCCGGTGCTTCACGCTCGCCTCCGCAGGATCAGCCGGTGCTTCACGCTCGCCTCCGCAGGATCAGCCGGTGCTTCACATTCGCCTCCCGCACGGTCAGCCGGGATTTCACGGTCGCCTCCGCTCGCGGGCCGTGGTCAGCGGTAGCCGCGGGTCGATCTTCTGGACCGCCCAGACGCCGCGGACCCAGCTGTGCGCCGGGTCGTCCCGGATCAGCCAGCGCCGCTCGCCGGGACCGGCCATGACGTTGAGGTAGTAGAGGTCGTAGCCGGGCGCGGCCATCGACGGCCCGTGCCAGCCGTACGGGATCAGCACCACGTCACCGCTGCGCACCTCCGCGCAGACGTCGATCGGGCGGTCCGCCTGGCCGTAGACGCGCTGGTAGCCGCACCCGGGCTGCCCGGACGGCGAGGGCGCCACCTCGAAGTAGTAGATCTCCTCCAGCCGGCTCTCGCCGTCGCTCTGCTCGTCGTGCTTGTGCGGCGGATACGACGACCAGTTCCCGCCCGGCGTGAGCACCTCGACCGCGATCAGCGCGTCCGCCTCGAACGACTCGGGCGTGCAGAAGTTGTTCACCTGCCGGCTCGCCGACCCGGCGCCGCGCAGTTCGACCGGCACGTCCTCGGCCGGGCCGTACCGGAACGGCAGCTGGCGGCTCGCGCGGGCGGCCGGCAGCGCGAACCGCCCCCCGTTCGGCGCCCGCAGGGTGATCTCGGCGCCGCACGGCAGGTAGGCGAAATCGGTCACGCGGGAGAAGACCGATCGGCGCCCGGTGAGCGTCAGCCGCTCGTCGTCACAGGCCACGTCGCAGCCCCCGGAGAGCGGCAGGACCAACATCTCGTCGCCGCCGGTGCCGAACTTGACCCGCCCGCCGACCGGCAGCCGGACCACCCGCAGGCCGCTGTGCGCCCACCCGGCGTTCTCCGGGTTGACCACGACGTCGAACGGGCGGACGGCGGTGGAACCGCGCGGCATCACCGGGTTCACCCGTGCCTCAGCCATGACCGGCCCGGATCAGCTCACGCACTTCGGACTCGGTGGGCATGGCGTCGGCACAGGCTAGCCGGGAGGCGACGAGAGCGCCCGCCGCGTTGGCGAAATGAATCGTCGCCGAGAGATCCCAATCGGACAGCAGGCCGTGGCAGAGTGCGCCGCCGAAAGCGTCGCCGGCGCCCAGTCCGTTGACGATCTTCACTTCCAGGGCTTGCGCGTACGCCGTCTGGCCGCGCGTGTAGGCCCGCACCCCGCCCGGCCCCTGTTTGATCACGGCCAGCTCGACGCCGTGGTCGAGCAGTGCGGCGGCGGCCTCGTCCGGGTCGCGGGTGCCGGTCGCGATCTCCACCTCGTCGAGGTTCCCGACGGCGACCGTGGCGTGGCGCAGCGCCTCGGCGTACCAGGGGCGTGGCTCGTCACCCCAGAACATGGGTCGCCAGTCCAGGTCGACGATCGTCACCCCTGATTTGTCGCGACACTTCAAGGCGGCAAGCGTCGCTTCCCGTGACGGCTCCGCGCTCAGCCCCGTGCCGGTGACCCAGAAGATTCCGGCGTCCCGGATCGCCACCGTGTCCAACTCCGGCGGAAATATCATGAGATCCGGAGCCTTGGGATAACGGTAGAAATAGAGCGGAAAATGATCAGGCGGAAAGATCTCGCAGAAGGTCACCGGCGTCGGCAGCCCGGAAACCGTCCCGACGAATTGATCGTCCACCCCGAAATTCCGCAGCGCCGCCCGCAGATATTCGCCGAACGGATCCGCACCCACCCGGGTGATGACCGCCGCGCGACGCCCGTACCGGGCCGCGGCCACCGCCACGTTGGACGGACTGCCCCCGAGGAACTTGGCGAACGTCCGGACCTCGCCCAACGGCACCCCGGCCTGCTCCGGATAGAGGTCGACGCCGATACGCCCCATCGTCAGGACTTCATGGACAGGCATGGTCGTCCCTCCGGCCGTTCACTACACGGACGCGATGAACCAGGCCTGCCAGCGGCACGCGATCACACCACGACGCTGAGTGGACCTGGTTTACATGCAATTACGGCTGTGCGTCCACGTCAATACCCGGGCGGGAACGACAAGGGGGCACGGCTTCACGCCGTACCCCCTTGATCGGATTTTGATCTTTAAGCGGCGGGACGCCACATCCGGAAGAACGGAGTGCCGTCGGGCAGAAGGATCGCGAACGGGTCCATGTCGGTGTAGCCGTAGCGGCGGTACAGCCGGACGTTGTTCTCGTTCGTGGCCTCCAGGTACGCCGGGAGACCCTCCGCGTCCAGGATGTCGTGGACGTTCTTCATCAGCTTGCCGCCCAGGCCGTGGCCCTGCATCTCCGGCCGGACGGCGAGGAACTGCAGGTGCCAGTGCTGCTCGGTGGGGTGGTTCTTCTCGAACAGCTCACCCAGCGCGCCGAAACGCTCCAGGTGCTCGCCGGCGAACGCGGTCAGCCGCTCCATGTAGCCCGGGAACTCCGGCAGCGGGGTGACCCGGTCGTACCAGACGGCGGCGGCCGCGTAGCCACCGTCCTCATGGTCGATGACCTCGACCTTGCCGTGACCGAAGGCGTACTCCGTCTCCAGCGTGAAGAACTCGGCCATGATCCGCTCGCGGTCCTCGGGGACCGGCACCAGGTACGCGTCGGCGTCCAGGTGGTCGAACGAGCGCGAGATCAGCGCGCCGATCGCCGCCAGCTCATCGGCGCGGGCGGGCCGGATGGTGAAGTCGCTCATCGGTGACCACCCGCGTAGGGGTCGTTCGCCTCGTTCAGCGCCGCGGCGAACCCGCCGCCACCGGTGGTGGTGGCGCTGCTCGCGCCGAGGCCGATGCCGGCGTAGACCTGCGGGCGGCTGCTCTTCAGGAACAGGCCCCAGATGATGCCGAGGATCAGCACCACACCGAACGACGACGGCACGACGATCGCCGGCTTGCTGCCCGGCTCGACGCCCAGCAGCGTGGCGATGTTGTCCAGCGCCAGGTAGGAGACGACGATCAGCAGGACCGCGCCGACCACCGGCGCGACGACGCGGTGCATCACGTCCTCACCCTCCGGGTTGCGGGCGAAGTAGCCGATGACCGCGAACGCGGTGAGCGTGATCAGCAGCAGGACGCCGAGGCCACCACCGGTGCCGCCCCAGAAGAAGAGCTGGACCAGCGGGTCCCAGCCGGCGACGGCGTAGGCCACGATGACGATCAGGCCGACCGCGGACTGGGCCAGCGAGCCGTTCTTCGGTGCGCCGGTGCCCGGCACCGTGCGGCCGAACAGGCGCGGCAGCACGCCCTCACGGCCGAGCGAGAACATGTACCGCGAGATGATGTTGTGGAACGAGATCATCGCGGCGATCAGCGAGGTCAGGAACAGGATGTGACCCAGGTGCAGCGCGATGCTGCCGAGCGGGCCGGACGCCAGGTTGAAGAAGAGCTCGGGGCCCTCGGCGCCGGCGCGGGCGACGACGTCGCCACCGGCCGCGGAGATCATCGCCCAGGAGGCGAACGCGTAGATGACGGCGATCAGGGCGATCGCGATGTAGGTGGCGCGCGGCACGGTGCGCTTCGGGTCGCGCGACTCCTCGGAGAAGACGACCGACTGCTCGAAACCGACGAAGCCGGTGATCGCCATGACCAGCAGCGCGCCGGCGCCCGCGCCGGTCAGCTGGGAGACGTCGACCGGGGCGGACGAGGCGTGGAAGCCGTCGGAGAGGATCTCGGCGATGCTGAAGACCACGGTCAGCGCGATCTCGGCGACCAGCAGGGTGGCCAGGACCTTGCCGTTGACGGCGACGTCACGCACGCCCAGGATGGCGACCAGCGCCCAGGCGACCAGGCCGAACGCCCACCACGGGGCGTCCAGGCCGAACCAGTCGACGAAGAGCGGCTGGGCGATCGCGCCGAAACCGCCGTACGAGGCGACCTGGAACATGTTGTAGGCGAGCAGCGCGACCCAGGAGGCACCGACGCCGACCGGACGGCCGAGGCCCCGGGAGACGTACGCGTAGAACGCGCCCGCATTGGAGATGTGCCGCGCCATCGCGACGTAGCCGACCGAGAAGATCGCCAGGACCAGCGCCACCGCGATGAACGCGATCGAGATGCCGGTCAGGCCGGTGACCGCGAGACCGGTCGGCACCACGCCGGCGACCACGGTCAGCGGGGCGGCCGCGGACATCACGAAGAAGACCACGGCGGCGACGCCGAGCCGGTTACGGGCCAGGGCGTTGGAGAGCTGGCTCTCCGAGGGTTGGGTTGCGGTCGAGGACACGCGAATCTCCATATTTATGAGGGGTGAGGGGGCAGAGCGGAAGTCAGGCGCGGCGGGCCATCACGGCGTCGCCGACAGCGGCCTCGGCGTGCGCGACGAGTTGCTGCAGCATCGCCGGGAACAGCCGGCGGAACTGGTCGAAGAGGCGGGCCCGGTCACGGGCGTTGAGGGTGGCGAGCACGTGCTGGTCCAGCCCGGTGGCGAGGATCAGCCCGGCGAGCAACAGGTCGGCCACGTCGAGCTGCTCGTCGCGGGAGACCTTGGTGCGGATGCGGGTGGCGGGCCAGCCTGCGGTCATCGAGTCGGCCGGCACGAAGGCGACCTTGGTGCCGAACAGGCCGCGTTTCTCCTCGCGCTTGATCAGGCCACCCCGGGCGAGGCGACGCTCGACCAGGTCGGTGGCGATGCCGGTGGAGAGGTAGGCGACCCAGTTGCGCACGCCGTGCTGGCCGGCCTCACGCCGGAGCTGTTCCAGCAGGGCGGTGGTGGCGGCGTCCCCGGTCGGGCGCTCGTCGATGACGATCAGCTCGGTCTCGACCAGATCGATGCGGCGCCACAACATGAGCTCGCCGAGCAGCGCGGCCCCCAGACCGAGCCCGAGCGTTGCCGGTGACAGCAGCGATTTGCCCCGGATCGTGTCGTGCGCGGTCAGGTAGAGATCATCCGCGGGCGGAAGCTGCGGCGGTGACGCCACGGCTCGTTCTCCTCTCGACGCTTTGGGAATGCCCGCGAAAATCACCGTGCGTAATCAAGGTGAGAAACCACGAAGCAAGGACGTTGCGCTCCCCGTAGCGCGACCGCGTGTAGCCTGCCAAACCGGATCGTTTCTCGCAACGTCCAGATGCGACAAATGCCGAATCCACCGTGGACGAAGTTGATCACACGGCCTGCCAGCTATTTCGAGCGTCGATCAATAACCCCGCGGGAGCTGGGGTATCACCGCGGGCTCAACGACCACGAAACCTCGATCGATGGCGAAGCACGATTCGATCACGGTGGCGGAGCGTCACATTTCAAGATCAATTACTACACTGAGTAAGTTTCCGTGCGGATAGTTGAAGGGTCAAGCTTTTCCGCGTACGGTGGTGGTGAGTTAGTTGAAGTTTCAACGGAGGTCACCGTGCGGATGCCCACCCTGTTCCTCAGCCACGGCGCGCCGCCCCTGGTGGACGACCCCACCTGGGTCGCGCAGCTGCGTGATCTGGCCGCCACCCTGCCCCGCCCGAAGGCCATCCTGATGGCCTCCGCGCACTGGGAGTCGGCCCCGTTGATGCTCGGCGCCACCGAGACCGTGCCCCTTGTGTACGACTTCGGAGGGTTCGCCCAGCGTTACTACGAGGTGCAGTACCGCGCCCCAGGTGCCCCGGTTCTGGCGGAACAGGTCGCGGCCCTGATGCCGGACGGCGAAACCGTCGCGCGGACCGATCGTGGTCTTGATCACGGCGCCTACGTGCCGCTCACGGTGATGTACCCGGAAGCGGACATTCCGGTCCTGCAGATGTCACTGCCGACCCTGGAACCCGACCGGCTCCTGGAGCTCGGCGCCCGGCTCACGCCGCTGCGTGACGAAGGCGTGCTGATCGTCGGGTCCGGTTTCACCACGCACGGTCTGCCGTTTTTGCGCGACTGGAGCCCGAACGCGGCCGCGCCCGGCTGGTCCCGCGAGTTCGACGCCTGGACCGCCGAGACGCTCGCCCGCGGGGCCGTCGACGAGCTGGCCGACTTCCGGGCGCTCGCGCCCGGGATGCCGTATGCGCACCCGACCATCGAGCACTTCGCGCCGATGTTCCTCACGCTGGGCGCGTCCGGGGCGCCGGATCAGGCTCCCGAGCAGCCGGTCGAGGGGTTCTGGATGGGCCTGTCCAAGCGCTCCTTCGTCACCGTCTGACCCATGAGCCCGGGCGCGCCGGACCGATCAACTCTCCCCCGGCCCGGCGCGCTCCGGTCCGCGCGAGCTGCGGCAACCGGGTGACCCACAGGGATCTTCCAGGGAGTTCCGGGCGTTCTTTGCAGGAACTTTGGGGATCCTTTGAGCATGCTTGAGGTCACCGCGCTCGGCTGGACCCTGACGATCGGCGTCATCGTCGCCCTGCTCGCCCTCGATTTGACCTTGGGGGTGATACGTCCGCACGTCGTCGGCTTCCGCGAGGCCGCGGGGTGGTCGATCTTCTACATCGCCGTCGCGATCGTTTTCGGGCTGGTCTTCGCGAACGTCGCCGGCTGGGGGTTCGGCACGGAATACTTCGCCGGTTACATCGTCGAGAAGAGTCTGTCCGTCGACAACCTCTTCGTCTTCGTCATCATCATGAGCACGTTCGCCGTCCCGGAGCGCTACCAGCAGGAGGTGCTGACCTTCGGGATCATCATCGCCCTGGTGCTGCGCGTCGTGTTCATCGCGCTCGGGGCGACGCTGCTCAACCTCTTCTCGTTCATGTTCCTGATCTTCGGGCTGATCCTGATCTACACCGCGGTGCAGCTCTTCCGGCACCGCGACGAGGATCCCAGCATCGACGACAACGCACTGGTCAAGGCCGGTCGCCGCTTCCTGCCCGTCACCGAGGACTACGTCGACGGCAAGATGATCACCCGGATCGACGGGAAGCGGATGGTCACGCCGCTGTTCCTGGTCCTGCTCGCGATCGGCAGCACCGACATCCTGTTCGCGCTCGACTCGATCCCCGCGGTCTTCGGGGTGACCGAGGAGGCGTACATCGTCTTCGTCGCCAACGCGTTCGCCCTGCTCGGTCTGCGTGCCCTGTTCTTCCTGGTCAAGGGCCTGCTCGACCGCCTGGTCTACCTGTCGACCGGGCTCGCGGTGATCCTCGCGTTCATCGGGGTGAAACTGGTGCTGCACTGGGCACACAAGAGCCTGAGCGACTCGGTGCCGGAGGTCAGCACCCCGGTCTCGCTCGTGGTGATCATCGGCATCCTGGTCGTCACCACGGTCGCCAGCCTGATCAAATCCCGTCGTGACCCGTCACTGAAAGCCCACGCCGGCAGCCTGCGCCCGCACCCCGAGCACGAGCCCCGGGACTGAGGTCACCGGCCCCGGACGGGGAACCGCCCCCGGCACGCATCGCGCCGGGGGCGGTCACGGGTCGGCCCGCGCGGCCCGGGGACGGTCCGGGCCGGGCGCGGGAACCCGCCGGGTCGGCTCCACGACCCGAGGTCCTGCTGCTACCGCTACTGCTGGTCGCTGAGGCTGTACGACGAGAACGCCCGGTGGTAGCGACGCTCGGCGTCCTGACGGTTGAGGATGGCCTCGATCTCGCGGGTCTCCTCGGCGGTGTGCCGGCCCAGGACGAGGTCCAACTCGGTCCGCTCGGCGCCGGTGCGGAACGCGGCGAGCTCGGCGGACAACTGGCGGTGAGCGCGGCGCTCGGCGACCCGGTTCGAGATCGTCCTGCGGATTTCACGAATGAACGGCATGGCGCACTCCTTAACGGATAGTGACGGAGAAAGCCTCGTCGCTTCCGGGTACAACACTGCCGGGTTATCGCGTCATCCCCAAATCAAGCAGGTAAAACTTGGAAGATGAAAGTGACCGCCGCCACCGTATTGCGGTAACCCAGCTCACTCTCCGTCGCCAATCCCCAGGTCAGCGAACCCTCGTGATCTCCGACACCGGGTGCTGCGGCCCGGACCACCGGCGGCCTCGCATGCGAGGCGCGCGCGACGCCCGCCGGGGGTCCGGGCCGTAGCGCGGGGCACCCTTTCCGGCCGGCTCGCACCGCGGTACCGAGCCACTGATGATCACGGTGAGAACCGATCGGCGACGGCGAGCTGCGGCCGTGCGCACCCGCCTGCGTCGCGGGCCCCGACGGGCGGGCACGGCTGCTCACGACGTACCTGATCAGGGGGGAGAAGGACCACGGCGGAGCTCACGCCGGCGAGGCCGGCTCCGGGAAAGGGCCTCCGTCGAGCGCCTGCAACCGCGACGACAGCTGCGTCCGCGAGCGCACGCCCAGCTTGCGATAGACACGGGTGAGGGTGGCCTCGACCGTCTTCACGCTCAGGTACAACCGGCTGGCGATCTCCCGGTTGCTGGCGCCGTCGCGGACCAGCTGGGCGATCCGCAGTTCGGTCGAGGTCAGGCCCTGCTCGGGGGCCAGGCTGCCCTCGGTCCGGGCGAGGGCGCGTTCGGTCTCCTCGGCCCAGGGCCGCGCGTCGGCGGACAGGAAGATCGCCAGTGCGGCGCCGATCAGCAGGCGCGCGGCGGCATAGCGACGGCGACGGCGTTCCGCTCCCCCGGCGACGAGCAGCGCGTGCCCCTGCTCGACGGGCTGCCGCAGCTGCTCGAACAGCTGCGCCGCCGACGTCGACAGTTCCACCGCGGAATCGGCCTGCCCGCTCTCGGAGTGCACGATCGCGGTGGCCCGGTCCAGGTATCCGGCCAGCGCCGGACTGCTCCCGAGCTGCTCAGCGGCCTTGCGCGCGTGCGCCAGGGTCTCCGCCGCCTCCACGTGCTCGCCGAGCGCGGCGAGACCGGCGGCCAGGTCGGCGTGCCAGCGGACGATCATCGGGTCGGAGTTGCCGGCCTCGGCCTCCAGGTCGCGCAGCCGGCGCAGCGCCGCCACCCCGGCGCGGGTGTCCCCGGAACGCAGCCCGGCCTGCCCCAGCGCGTGCAGATTCCGTCGCAGGTAGAGGTTGTCACCCTCCTGTTCGGACGCGCGGATGCCCCGCTGCGCGAACCCGGCGGCCGCGGACAGGCTGCCCCCGGCAAGTTCGGCGACGGCGGCGGTGTACCACGTCGGGCCGGGGCTGAGGCCGGCTTCCTGCGCGGCCTGGACGGCGCGATGCGCGTACCGCAGCGCCTCCCGGCAGCGACCGGCGCGCGTCGCCACCTCGGAGAGGCTGCGCAGCACCTCGACGCGGGCCTCGCCGATCCGGTCGTGTTCGGCGACCGCGAGCAGCCGCAGCAGTTCGGCGCGGGCCTCGTCGAGCCGGTCGTCGATCAGGGCGAACCGGGCGGCCATGTAGTGCGGCCCGAGGTGCAGCCAGTCCGGCGCCGGGGAGGCCGGCAGGGCGAGCGCGCGGGCCAGCGAGTCACGCCATTCCGGTTCGCCGCGCATCCGCTGGATCTGGGCGAGCCCGCTGAGCGCCATCGCCTCGCTGGTCGCGTCGCCGGCCCGGTGCGCGATGGCGGCGGTGCTCAGCGCCTCGGCGGCGGCCCGGTCCGGGTCACCGGTGATCATCGCCTGCCAGATGAGCCGCAACCGGACCGGCGCGAGCAGCGCCGGATCGTCCCCGGCCTCGGCCAGGGCGGCCGCGAACATCTCGCCCATCTCCCCGAGAGCCTGACCGGCAAGATCAATAAGAACCACCCTGGCCCGTACGCGGTGACCAGCCGGAGCATCCGCGGCGATCACCGCCTCGGCGGCCCGTCCGGCCAGAGCCGGGGAGCCACCGGTCAGTGCCGTCCGGGCCGCGGCGACCAGCCAGTCCAGGCGGGCGGCGGCCAGCTGGTGCGGGGCGCGGTCGGCGGCGAGCAGGTACAGCTCGGCGGCGGTCCGGTCGGCGCCGCGGGCCGCGCACTGGTTCGCGGCGTCGGCGAGCCGCCGGGCGACGGTCGTATCCGGCCGGGCGCTGCGCAGCGCCCGGTGCCGGAGGGCGTCGAGCGGGTCGAGCGCGGCCCCGGCGAGCGCGGCGTGCGTGGCGGCCCGGTCACCGGCCCCGGTCTCCTCGACCAGCACCTGCGCGACCAGGGGTGGCGTGAACCGGATCGCCTCCCCGGTCAGCTCGACGACCCCGGCCGTGGCGGCCAGCCGCAGCTCCCGGTCGGCGTCGTCCCGCCCGGCGCGCAGCAGCAGGGTGATCGTCGGGTCGGTGGCCAGCGCCGCCACCAGCAGCGTCGCCCGGACGTCGGCGGTCAGGCCGATCAGCAGGTCACGAGCGAGGTCGCGGGCGGCCTCGGGCAGCTGGGCGGGACGCCACACCGGCCCGTCGGCGTCGGTGCTGCCGAGGGCGAGGGCCAGGAACGGGTTGCCGGCGCTGGCCCGGTGCAGGCGGCTCGCGGTGCGGCAGGGCAGGCCACGGGCCTCCAGCATGGCGGTGAGGTCGTCCGGGGCGAGCGGCGGCACGGCGATCTCGGCGACCGGGGCCGGGACGAGCCGGGCGGCCCGGCGGTGACCGGTCCGGTCGGGGCGGCGTTCGGCGGCGACGGCGCGGATCCGCGGGCCGGGGCGTCGGCGCATCGCGAACGCGATCAGCGCGGCCGACTCCGGGTCGAGCCACTGCACGTCGTCGAGGACCAGCAGCACGCCGGCGCCGCGGGAACTGTGCGTGAGCAGGGCCGGGAGAAGCAGACGGCGGGCGAGGGCCGGCACGCCGGTGCGGGGCGGCCGGCCCTGACGCAGGGCGGCGAGCGCATTGCGGGCGGCGGGCGGGAGGGACGCGACCGCGTCCGGCGGGACCTGCCGGACGAGGTCGGCGATTCCCGCGTACGCCACGGTGCGCTCGCCCCGGGCTGGTCGCAGGCGAAGAACGAGTTCGCCACGAGCCGCGGCCTGATCGGCGACGGCTTCCAGGAGCGCGCTCTTGCCGATCCCGGGCGGCCCGTGGAGCGTCACCCCGCCACCGACGGCGAGGCGATTATCGATCTCCAAAAGCAACGCTGCCCGGCCGACAAGTTCCGGCAAGCGCCACCCCCTAGGGTTCTGAGCTGGGCTCAGCCTAGGGAGCGACTGCCGTATGCATCAATGCGTATTTCATCACTTGCTCTGCGAGGTCACCGATGTGGCGGTCACCGCACCGTCCGAACCGGTCGCGCCCTTGACCGTGATCGAGTCGCCGGTCCGGACGTCGGTGATCTTGCCCTTCTTGGCCGTCGCCACCGTCGTCCTGCCGTCGGTGTTGACCGTGACGACCGTGCCGTCCGCGGTCTGCACGTAGATCGTGGTGCCGCTGACCAGCTTGACCGTGCCCGTGGTGTCGGCCGCGGCCGCGGTCGTCCCGCTGCCCGTCCCGGTCCCGGTGCCCGTTCCGGTGCCGCCGCCGAAGTTGCCGCCGCCCGGGAAGCCGCTGGCGCTCAGCCCGCCGGGGAAGTTCCCGCCGCCGGAGCCCCGGGTGCCGCCGCCCGGGAAGCCGGAGGTGGCGGTCGTGGACGTGCCCCACTGCTTCTGCGAGTAGATGCCGCCGAGGAAGCCACCCATCAGCAGTACGGCCACACCCAGCCCGATCGTGCCCTTGTTCCACCATTTCTTGGGCGCGACCGCGGCGAGTTCCTCGGCCAGGCCCTCGTGGCCGGCGTCGCCGGGCCCGTCCGGATCGGCGGGCGCCGCCACGGTCGGCAGGAGTGCGGTCTCGTCGTTCATCCGGTTCACTTCTCAGTCCTCACTCGTAGCGCAGCGCGTCGATGGGACGCAGGCGGGCGGCGCGGGCGGCGGGCAGGCCGCCGAAGAACAGCCCGATCGCGACGGACACACCGACGGCGAGCCCGATCGAACTGGGCACGATCACCGGTTTGACACCGACGATCGTGAAGTGGCTGCCGATCAGCGCGGCGGCCACGCCGAGGGCGCCACCGAGCACGCTCAGCAGGGTCGCCTCGATCAGGAACTGGGTCAGGATCACCCGGCGCGGGGCGCCGAGCGCCTTGCGGATGCCGATCTCGCGGGTTCGTTCGGTGACCGTGACCAGCATGATGTTGGTGATCCCGATGCCGCCGACCAGCAGACTGATCGCGGCGACCGCGCCGAGCAGCGTGGTGAACGTGTCCGCGGTCTCGGTCTGCGTCTCCAGCAGCGAGGAGGCGTTCTGGATCCGGTACGGCGTACTGGAGTTGCTGTTCCTGCCGCTACCGCTGCGGGACGTGGTGGACGTCGACTTCACGTTCAGCTGCTGGTCGAGGATCGTGGAGACCTCGCTCTGCACCGCGTCGACCTTGTCCGGATCCTTGGCCTCGACGATGATCGAGGTCAGCGAGCCGTAGCCGGCGAGCACCTGCTGCACGGCGGTGAGCGGGGCGACCGCGGTGTCGTTGGAGTCCTGGAAGCCGGTGGAGCTCTTCTCCTTCAGCACGCCGACCACGGTGAACAACGCGCCGCTCACGGTGACCTGCTTGTCGATCGGGTCGACGCCGGGGAACAGTTCCTCGGCGACGGTCTGCCCGATCACCACGACCCGCCGGCCCTGGGTGACGTCGTCCGCGGTGAACGACGCGCCCTTCTCGATCGGGGTGCTGGACGCGCCGAACCAGGCCGGCGTGGTGCCGACGAACGTGGCGACGGAGTGGTCGGTGCCCTCGTACGTCATCGTCGCCGACGACGCGCTGACCACCGGCGACACCGACTTGATGTCCGGGGCCAGCTCCGGGTCGATCAGCGCGTCGGACATCTTCTTGGTCAGGGCCGTGGAACTGGACCCGCCACGGCCGGTGCTCATCACGGTGATGGTGTTGGTGCCGAGGGCCTCGATCCGGTCGCTGATCGCCTTGGCCGAGCCGTTGCCGACCGCGACCAGCAGGATCACCGCGGCGACACCGATCAGGATGCCGAGCATGGTCAGTGCCGAGCGCAGCTTGTTGGCCGAGAGTCCCCGCAGCGAGAACCTGACCACCTCGAGAAAGTTCATGCCGACACTCCGCTTCGCTCCGCGCCGGCCCGAACTTCGAGGAAGCTCAGCCTGATCAGTTCTTCGCTTCGCTCAGTCATGCGCTGTGCCGACCCCCGTTCCCGTCGGAGGCGGCGCTGCCGTAGGTGGTTCCGGCGCCGGCTCGAGCGGCGACGCCGTGACCGGCCGCGAGGTGACCGCTGGCCACCTGCTGCACCCTGGCGTGGGCGGCGGCCGCACCGATCGGCGGGAGCTCGATCGGGGACTGCCGGGTGTCGGTCACGATCGAGCCGTCGACCAGGCGGATCAGCCGCTTGGCGCGGGCCCCGACCTCGTCCTCGTGCGTGATGATGACAATGGTCCGGCCGGCCGCGCTGAGGTCGTCGAAGACCTGCAGCACGTCGTCGGTGGACTTGCTGTCGAGGTTACCGGTGGGCTCGTCGGCTAGCAGCAGGGCCGGCTCGGTGACCAGGGCCCGGGCCACCGCGACGCGCTGCTGCTGACCGCCGGAGAGCTGGTTCGGCTCGTGGCCGGCCCGGTCGGCGAGCCCGACGACGTCGAGCGCCGCCATCGCACGCTTGCGGCGTTCCCTGGGTTTGACTCCGGCGTACGCGAGCGGCAGCTCCACGTTGGCCACCGCGGTCGTACGGGGAATGAGGTTGAACGCCTGGAAGATGAACCCGATGAGCCGGTTCCGGGCCAGCGCCAGCTGGGCGTCGGAAAGCGTTCCGACCTCGACGCCGTCCAGCTTGTAGGACCCGGACGTGGGGACGTCGAGCGCCCCGAGAATGTTCATCAGCGTCGACTTGCCCGAACCGGACGAACCCATGATCGCCACGTAGTCGCCGCGGTGGACGGTCATCGTCGCTCCGCGCAGGGCGTGCACGGTGGCCTCGCCCGTACCGTAGATCTTCTTCAGGTCCGTGACCTCGAGGACCGGCCGGCTCATCGGGACCTGCGCTGCGCTCCGGCGCCCCGATGAGTTGATGACTCTGCTCCTGGACTCGCTCACCGGCTCGCTCATCGGCCGCCGCCCGGGACTCCGCCGCCACCACCGAGGTTGCCGCCGCCGCCGAAGTTGCCGGTTCCGCCGCCGGGGAATCCGCCGCCCGACTGGCTGCCGCTGCCGGTGCTGGTCGAGGTGGTCTTGACGACGACCTGCTCGCCGGCGGTCAGGCCGGAGGTGATCTCGGTGGTCGAGTCGCCCTCCAGGCCGATCTCCACCGAGCGCGTCTCCTGTGTGCCGTTGGCGACCACGGTGACCGTGTGCCGGTTGCCGACCGTGGTGATCGCCGCCGAGTTCACCGCGACGACGTTCTCCTTGGAGCCGGTGGTGACCACGACCGAGACGGTCTGGCCGACCTTCACGCCGGTCGGCACCTTGTCCAGGGTCAGCGTGACGCCGTAGGTGACGACGCTGTTCGAGGTGGTGCCGGACGGGTCGATCGCGGTGACCTTCGCCGTCTCGCTGGTGCCGCTGAGCGCGTTCCAGGTGACCGTCGCCGCCTGCTTCTCCTTGAGCTTGGTCGCGTCGGCCTCGGCGAAGCTCGCGGTGACCTGCATCTTGGTCAGGTCGGCGATCTCGATGAACCCGGTGGACGACGAGGAGGACGAGGACGAGGTGGAGCCACCGCCCTGCGACCCGCCACCGGACGACGACCCGCCCGACGACGAGGAGCCGCTGCCCGAGGCCGAGCTGCCGACCGTCCCGCTGACCGCGGTCACGGTGCCCGCCATCGGCGCCTTCAGCACCGCGCCGTCGACCCCGGCCTGCGCGTCCTCGACGGCGAGCTCGGCCGAGTCGACCGAGTTCTGCGCATCGGTGGTGTCCGAGCCGGCCGTCTCGGCACGGTCCAGCGAGTCGTTCGCGGCGTCGAGGTTGGCCTGCGCCTCGGCGAGCGTGCGCTTGGCCGCGGCCGGGTCGACCTTCGCCAGGACCTGACCCTTCTTGACCTTGTCACCGATCTTGACGTCGATCTCGGTGACGGTGCCACTGGTCTCGAAGCTGGCACTCGCGGTGCTCGCGCTCTCCACGGTGCCGCTCGCGGTCACGGTCTTGGTGACCGTGCCCTGCTGGACGGAGACCGTGCGCTCGGAGGCAACGGCGGCCGTTCCCCCGCCGGCGGAGGAGGAGAATGTCTCGTACACCGTGATGGCCCCGGCGACGAGCATCACGCCGATCACGGCGTTGACCACCAAAGACGGGTGGCGGCTCACAACGCGGATTTTCATTTTGCATTCCGCCGCGGAATAGCAGAGCGTACCTTCATGCCGCACACTTTCGGGGTACGGCCTTGGAGGAGATTCGGGGAAACCTCGGAGCCAGCTTTGAATCGCGGGACAGAACCTAGACCGAGTCACTGAGAGCCGGGAGCAGGACGCGGAACGTCGCGCCGCCACCGGGGGTCTCGTGCAGCTCGATCCAGCCGCCGTGCCCGTGCACGATGGCGGCCACGATGGCCAGTCCGAGCCCGGATCCGCCGCCCTTGGCCCGGTTGCGGCTCGGGTCCGCGCGGTAGAGCCGCTCGAAGATCCGCGTCGCGTGCTCGGGCCGGACGCCGGGCCCGTCGTCCTCGACCTCCAGCACCGCGACCGGCAAACCTTCACGTACGGTGACCGCCCCGGAGCGCACCGCGGCGCCGTCGGCCGGCCCGGCGAGCTGGTGCCCGACCCGGACCGTGACCCGGGTCCCGTCCGGGGTGTGGTTCAGCGCGTTCGCGACCAGGTTGGTCGCCACCTGTCGCAGCCCGTGGTCGTCGCCGAGCACGGTGGCCGGCTCGAACGTCTCCTCGTCGTCGTCGAGCCCGCCGAGCAGCACCTTGCGGCCGGGCATCCGCGCGTGCGCGTCCCGGATGGTGTCCGCGGCGATCTCCAGCAGGTCGATCCGGCGCAGTTCCCGGGTGCGCTGCTGGTCGAGGCGGGCGAGGATCAGCAGGTCCTCGACGAGCACGCCCATCCGGCCGGCCTCGGCCTCGATCCGGCTCATCGTCTCGTCCAGCATCGGGCCGGGCGGGGCGCCGCCGCGGCGGTAGAGCTCGGCGAAGCCGCGGATCGAGGTGAGCGGGGTGCGCAGCTCGTGCGAGGCGTCGGCGACGAACTGGCGCAGCCGCTGCTCGGATTCGGTCCGGGCACTGGCCTCGACCTCGATCCGGGCGAGCATCGAGTTGAGCGCCAGGCCGAGCCGGCCGGGCTCGGTGTGCGGGTCGGCGCCGGGCACACGCCGGGAGAGGTCGCCGCCGGAGATGTCCGCGGCTGCCGCTTCCATCTCGGTGAGCGGCCGCATCCCGATCCGGACCACCCAGGCCGCGCCGAGCCCGAGCAGGGCCAGGATCAGCAGCAGCACGCCGGCGTCGATGATCAGGAGCTGGTCGCTGGTCTGCCGCACCTCGCTCAGCGAGGAGCCGAACAGCGCATAACCGCCGGTGTCGCCGACCGGGACGGCGATCACCCGCCAGCCGGTGCCGTCCGGGCTGGAGATCGTGTACGGCTTCGGACTCGCCGCCCGGGCCGCGACCTCGGCGAACGGCGGGATCGCGGGGCGCGAGTCGTCGGCCGGCGTGGTCCGCTCCGGGTCCAGGGTGCCGTCGGCCAGGTAGAGGTAGTTGATCTGATCCGGGCCGATCCCGCGGAAGAACCGGTTACGCGGTACGCCGAGGTTGTTCTCCGGCTGCTGCGTGACGAACCGGGTCATGCCGGTGAGCTGCTGGTCGATCCGGCCCGTCAGATAGTTGCGGATGAGCAGGACACCGGCGAGGTTCGCGGCGATCAGCGCGATCGCGGCGAGGACGCCGACCACCAGGACGAGACGGGACCGTAGCGTCCAGTGCCGCCAGGGCAGCCGGCGCGGGATCACTCTTCGCCGGTGCGGGGCAGTCTCAACGCGTACCCCACTCCCCGGACCGTGTGAATCAGCGCCGGCTCGGTCTTGTCGATCTTCCGGCGCAGATAGTAGACGTACGACTCGACGATCCGCCCGTCCCCGCCGAAGTCGTACTTCCACACCCGGTCCAGGATCTGGGCCTTCGACACGACCCGGCCGGCGTTGATCATCAGGTAGCGCAGCAGGTTGAACTCCGTCGGCGACAGCTCGATCAGACGGCCCGCCCGACGAACCTCGTGGGCGTCCTCGTCCATCTCCAGGTCGGCGTACCGGAGCACCCCGGTGTCCGGTGTCGGTTCCTCCGGCCGGCTGCGCCGCAGGATCGCGCGGATACGTAGCACGACCTCCTCGAGGCTGAACGGCTTGGTGACGTAGTCGTCGGCACCGGCCGAGAGCCCCAGGATCCGATCCTCGACCGCGTCGCGGGCGGTGAGGAAGAGCACCGGGGTCCGGGACCCGGCGGCGCGCAGCCGCCGGGCGACCTCGAACCCGTCCACGTCCGGCAGCATCACGTCGAGCACGATCAGGTCGGGCTCGAACTCGGCCACCGCCACCAGGGCGGAATGCCCGGTCTCGGCGACTCGCACGTCGAAGGCGACGAGCCGCAACGTGGCGCTGAGCAGCGCGGAGATGTTCGGCTCGTCGTCGACGACGAGGACGCGGGTGGCCCGCGCCGGCGCGTCACCGACGGTCATGGAGTAACGGGTTTCGGAGAGCACCGCAAAGATTTATCAACGTTTTCTTTGAATCAGCTATGAAACCGCTGTCTCTTGCCGTCTGACATTCACCAGGAGCGGGACACGACGTCACCCTCCGTCAAACCCGAGGTGATCTCAGTGTACTGGTCACCCCGGAGGCCGATCTCCACCTTCACCTCGGCGCCGCCCTTCTGCACGGTCGCGGACGTCCCCGAGACGTTGTGCACCGCGGTGCTCGGCACCCGCAGCACGTCGGTCTTGCTGCCGGTCGTCACCTTCACCTGCGCGCTCTGCCCGACCAGCAGGTCCTTGGGCGCGTCGACGAAGGCGAGCACCACGCCGAACGTGGTGAGCGTGCCGTTGCTGGTGCCGACCGGGTCGACCACCACGAGGGTGGCGTCGAAGGTCTCGCCCGGCTTGTCGGCCAGGGTGATCACCGCCTTCTGCTTGACCGCCAGGTGATCCGCGTCGGCCTCCGGGAAGTCGGCGCTGATCTGCATGTCGTAGACGTCGGCCAGGCTGATGAACGTCGAGCCGGAGCTCACCTGGCTGCCGACCTTGCCGCTGACCGAGAGGATCCGGCCGGCGATCGGCGCGGTGATGGTGGCGCCCTCCAGGGCATCCTCCTTCTCCTGCAGCGTGACCTCGGCCGAGTTGACCCGCTGCTGCGCGCTCAGGATGGCGTCGGAGCCGCTGCTCTGGCCGCCGCCCTGCTGGCCACCGCTGCTGCCGCCACCGGCCGTCCCGGAGCAGGAACCGGTGCCCGTCCCGCTACCGGTGCTCGTCCCGGTCTTCCCGCCGGTGCTGCCACCGCTCGTCGTGGCCGGCGTGGCGGTGGCGGTCCGGGTGGCCGTCGCACTCGGGCGTGCCGTCGCGGTGGCCGTGGCGCCGGCGCTGGGCGAGGCCGAGGCACCGGCGCTCGGCGAGGCGCTGGTCTGCAGCCTGTACGCCGCCGCCGCGTTGCACCCCGCCGACGTCGTCGCCGAGGTCGTCGAGGCGGCGTCCTTCGCCTTCGTCAACGCGTCCTCGGCGTCGTCGAGCGCGTCCTGCGCGTCGTCCACCGCCTGCTGCGCGTCGTCGTCGTCGACCGTGGCGAGGACCTGGCCGGGGGTGACCGTCGTACCCGCCCGCACCTTGACCGTCTCCACGGTGCCGTCCACGGCGAACGACAGGCTGCGCGTCTGCGCCGCGGCCAGCGTGCCGGTGGTGGCCACCTCCGTGGTCACCGCGCCCTTGTCCACCTTGACGGTCTCGGCCGCCTTCGACTCCTCGGCGTCGTCCGCCGTCAGCGCACGCACCACGCCGAAGGCGATCAGTGCGAGAACGACGACCGAGACGCCGAGCCAGATCCAACGCCGGCGACCGGCCAGTGCAACACCCATGGTCAGGGAGTGTGGCGAGCGGTTCTCGCCGCGGGCTCGGTCCCGCCTCGGAGTTCGCTCAAAGCCCGGCAGACCACTCAAAGGTAATTCCTAGGCGGATCCGATCTTCCGCATAGGAAGACACGGTTCGCTTTGCCGTCGTGCCCGCCGGATGAAAAAGGAGGCGGGCCCGTGTCGATGAGGAGACGCTTGTGCCGGTGATCAAGTCGAGGGTGGCCCGCCGGGTCGCGGCGTGCGCGGCGGTGGCGTTCGTTTCGGTCGCCTTCACCGCGGCCTGCGGTGACAAGGACGACAGCAGCGCGTCCAGCGGCACGACCGGGCAGAACGGCGGCGGTAACAACCAGGCGTTCGCGGCGTACACCGAATGCCTCTCCAAGAACGGCGTGACGATCACGATGCCCTCCGGTGGCCCCGGCGGCAACGGCATGCGCCCCTCCGGCGGTGCCTTCCCGTCCGGCGGCGCGCGGCCCTCCGGCCAGCCCCGGCCCTCCGGCAGCTTCGGCGGCCGCAACGGCGGCTCCCCCGGCGGGGGCGGCGGCTTCCGGAAACCCGACGACGTGGACGACGCCACCTGGCAGAAGGCCCAGGAGGCGTGCGCGTCGGTCCGGCCCAGCTTCGGCGGCGGCAACGGCCGGGGCAACGGCGGCGGCAACGGCGCGAACGCGGCCTACGACGACTGCCTCAAGAAGAACGGCGTCACCGACACCGCCAACCTGAACACGTCCGACGCCACCACGGCCAAGGCCGTCGAAACCTGCAAGGTGCTGCAGCCGACGGCGAGCGCCGCTTCCTGAAACACCCCCTGACCACCGTGCCGGCGTCGTTCGCCCCCCCCGTCGTGGCGACGCCGGCACGGTCGTTCCTCCTGAAGATCACCACCCCGCTTTTCCCGTACGCCGGATCAGCCCGATCAGGACAGTGGGCACGTGTGCCGGCAGTCGGAGGCCGCTGGGCTGCACGGGTCCGCACCGAGGCAGGTGCGCCGGCGGGAGTCCACAGATCCTGGGTTCATCCCGCCGCAACATCCCGGAAATTTCATCCTCTGCACGACATCGACGTCCTTCTTTCGCTTCGCGTCGTCGCGCGCAACACTTCCGACATGTTTCATGCACCTTTAGTGCAGGAAGTTGAGCATCTGCTGCGATCCGCCGCCGCAGGTCACGGCGGTGCTCTCCAACTGTGCGGCTCCCCCGGATCCGGCCGCAGCGCCCTCCTGCGTCAGGCTGCCCTCCGCGCCGACGGCTGGACCGTCCACTCGATCCCCGGCTACGCCGCCGAGCGCACGCTGCCGCTCGCCGCTCTCCGCCGCCTCCTCCCCGGCGACGACCTGCTGAACCACCTGCGTACGGCGTCGCGGCACCGCCCCCAGCTGGTCCTCCTCGACGACGCCCACCTGCTGGACGCGCCGTCCGCACAGGCCATCGCCCACGCCGCCCGCCGCGTCACCGGCGACCGCATCGCGTTCCTGGCCGCCGGCCCGCCCGGTCTCGCGCTCTTCCCGGCCCGGCACCTCGCCCCGCTGCCGGCCGACGAATGCCGCGCCCTGCTGAGCCTCCACGCCCCGGACCTGACCGACGACGTGACCGTGGCACTCACCGAGCTGTCCGGCGGGAACCCGGCCGCACTGACCGATCTGGCCCACTCTCTGTCACCGGCCCAGCGCCGCGGCTACGCTCCCCCGCCGGACACTCTGCCCCGGGACAGCCCCCTCCGCCACCGGCTCCTCGCCGAGCTCGAGGCCCTGCCCGCGGCCACCCGAACCCTGCTCCGGCTGGCCGCCTGCGAACCGCCGCCCCCGCTGCCCGTCCTGCTCGCACACGGCCGCCTGAGCGACCTCGCCCCGGCCGAGCACGCCGGCCTGATCACCGTCGACGACGACCACGTCCGCTTCGGATCACCGGTCTCGCGATCGGTCACCTATCACGGGATGACCGCGGTCGCGCGGCAGGCGGCCCACCTCGCGCTGGCCGAGGCGTCCACCGGCCGCGGCCGCCACCTCGATGCCCTGCTCCACCATGCCGCCGCCACGAGCAGCGACGATGCCGCCCTCGCGGCCGCACTCACCCAGGCTGCCGCGCCGGCCGCGCCGGCCTTCGCCACCGAAGCTCTCCGGTACGCCGCGCAGCTCACCCCGGACCCGGCCGCGCGCGACGCCGCCCTGCTCGACGCGGCCCGCGCGGCGTGGCTGGCCGGCCGCCCCCACCGCGCCACCCAACTGCTCCGAACCGCCGAGCACACCGCCACCCACCTCACGGGCCCCGCACCCGGAACCCACGTGCGGGCCCGCCGATCCGCGGAGACGCGTCTCCGGGCGCGCGGCCTCGCCGCCGAGATGCGCCCCGACGAGCCCGCCTCCCGCGAGATCCTCATGGACGTGGCCGCCGACATCGGTGACGCCGACCCCGTGACCGCGCTCGACGCGCTCGCCCTGGCCGGTGAAGCCGCCTGCCTCGCCGGTGAGCAGGGCCGATACATCACACTGGCGCAACGCATCGTTGCCGGGCAGCGCGGCGACGAGTCACCGCCGGTCGCGATGGCGTACCACCATGTCGCCGGGCTGGCCGAGCTGGCGCTGGGGCACGAGGACGCGGCGTTCGAGCGCTTCCGGCGGGAGCTGACGCTCGCCGGGTCGGTCGCCGAGCCGATCCCGCTGATCAGGGCAGCGACCGCGGGGATCATCGTCGGCGACGCGCGGGGCGCTACCGGCGCGGCCGGCCGGGCGGCGGTGCTGGCCGGCGCGGGCGGGGCGCACAGCCTGGTGCCCCGTGCTCTGGAGTTGGCCGCGCTGGCGGGGATGGCGTCCGGGGACTACGACGCGGCGACCACGGCGGCGCTCGACGGCGTCGCCCTGGCCCGCGGCACCGGACAAACAGCCCTTGCCGGTACGCACCTGGGGCTCCTCGCCGTCCTGGCCGCGCTCGTCGGGGACCGTGACAGCGGACAGGCGCGAATCCGGGCCGCGACCGGAACCGATCAGGCCCGTCCGTTGTGCGAGTGGGCACTGGCGCTGCTGGACCTGGTCGACGGACGCCCGCTGGCCGCGGCGGAGCGCCTGCGCGTGGTCGTGACCGGCCCGCCGGGCCGCGGGTCGGTGCTGCTGCACGTGGCGGTGGTGCCGCACCTGCTGGAGGCGGCCGGTCCGGAACCGGCGCTGAACCGGGTCGCGGCGGCGTTCGACGACTGGGCCGGACGCACCGGTCAGTCCGGCTGGCTGGCGCTGCGCGACCGGTGCCGGGCGCTGCGGACGCGGGACGGGGAGGCCGCCGAGGCCCACTTCCGCTCGGCGTTGCGGCGGGCCGGGGAGAGCGGGTTCCCCCGGGCTCACACCGAATTGCTGTACGGCCGGTTGCTCCGCCGTCGCCGCCGGCACGTGGCGGCCCGGGAACACCTGCGGCGGGCGGCCGAGACGTTCCGGCTGCTCGGCGCGGAACCGTGGGCGGCACAGAGCGTACGGGAGTTGCGCGCCGCAGGCGAACGATCCGGACCGGAAATGATCGCCGCAGCCCCGGTCCGGGGTGACGGCGACGCGGTGCTGACCGCGCAGCAGCTACGGATCGCGACGCTGGTCGCCGAGGGCGCCACGAACCGCGAGGTGGCCCAGGAGTTGCACCTGAGCACCCGCACGGTCGACCACCACCTGCGAAACGTCTTCGCCCGCCTCGGCGTCCGCTCCCGGACGGAGATGGCCCACCTGCTCACCGCCCGCTGACCCTTCCGCACCACCGCCGAGCCACCGCCGGACCGAGCCGGCCGGCTCTCGACGCTGCCTCGAAGCCCGGGAGACACCCCTGACACCCCCGCCGAATCCGGCCGGCCGCTTCCGGCGGTGCCTCGGCCCCGGCGAGGCACCGCTCACGCCCGCCGGAAGCACGGCGGCCGGCTCTCAGCGGTGCCTCGCGAAGCGGGAAGCACCGCAGAGAGCCGGCCGACAAGGGCGAGCCGACCAGCGAGCCCGAGCCGGCCGCGGGGAGCCGGGGCAGGCGAGATGGGCAAGCGAGACGGGGCGGGTGAGCGAGGTGGGGTGGGACGAACAGGGTGGGGTGGAAGGAGCGGGTGGGGTGGGTCATGCGGTGTGGGCGAGGTCCATCCGCGCCCAGCGCTCCGACAAGTGCCGGCGGCGGCAAGCGACCAGGTGCCCTGCCAGGATCGCCGGATGCCCGCCGCGCACGCACACGTCGGCCCCGGCGGTGAGGACCGACGCGACCAGCTCGGCCGGCGCCCACTCGTTGATGAGGACCACGACCCGGCTGGCCCGCGGCAGCACGGCCCGCGCGGTCCGCACGTCGTCGGCCCCGGCCCCGCTGAGCACCACGATCTCGCCGGGCCGGATGTCGTCGAGGCCGGTGACGGGCCGGACGGTCCACCCGGTCGGCAGGTGTTGCGGGAGCCCACCCACCCGGCTCCGCTGACCGAGGACGGCGACCACCGGGTCACCTGCCGGGGCCGGTGCGGTGACGGCTGGGGCGACCTCGCGGCTGAGCTGCTCGATCATGATGGTCATCTCCTCGGTGAGTCCCTCGTGATGCCCTTCACGATTCGCCCTGGACCTTGAAGTGCCGTGTGCCGTACCTGTGGGTTCGTTGTCAGCTGATCACCTCAGGTCACGCCGGGATCACCACGGACCGGGCCCGCCGCCCGGGACGACAGCGCCCGAGCCGCCCGAGAACCGCCCGGAACACCCGCGGGACGAGGCCCCGAGCCGGCGGAAAGCGGCCGGGGATGCAACCACGGATCAGGCGGAGTCGCGGACCACGACGCGGATCAGCTCGTCCGTCGAGAGCGCCGGCCCGGCCTGCCCACCCACCGCCGCCACGATCGTCGTCGCCAGGTGCGCGGCCAGCAGCTCCTGATCAGTGGTGACCGTGGTCAGCGCCGGCACCGCCAGCCGCGCCGCCGGAATGTCGTCCACGCCGATCACCGCCAGTTCCCCGGGCGTCGCCAGCCCCAGCGACCGCGCCCCGGCGAGCACGGCCAGCGCCACCTCGTCGTTGTACGCGCAGATCCCGCTCACCCCGTCGGCCCGCCACCCCGCGACCGCCGCCGCTGCCCCGTTCACGTCGAGCGGAACGGTCCGCACCACCGGCGCGGTGAGCGTCTTCACCCCGGCCAGGCGTGGCTCGGCGAAGATCTGCAGCCGTGGATCGTCGGGGTACGCGTATCCGAGGCGTTGATGCCCCGTACGGGAAAGGTGGTCTGCTTGTCTGCGGCCGATCAACGTCTGCGGAACCGCGAGCTCGCGCCCGTGCCTCCCGGGGCGCCCGAGCAGCGCGACGACGAGCGCCACCCCGGCCGCCCGCATGGCTTCGGTCTCGTCGTCGGAGAAGTCGGTGAAGGACAGCACCGCGGCCGGCGTGATCGCTTTCCAGATCTCGGCGATGGGCCGGTCGTCGCGGCTGCCGGGGTGGGCGAGGAAGGTGAGCCCCTCGCGGGCGAGGGCGGTGGAGAGGTTGCCGAGGGTGTTGCCGAGTTCGTTGCCGATGGGCCAGTCGGGGAGGAGGCAGAGGACCACGTCGGAGCGTCCGGTGCGCAGGGTGCGGGCGGCGGCGGACGGCGCGTAGCCGAGCCCGGCGGCGGCTTGCCGCACGCGGTCGCGGGTGGCCGGGGAGATGCTCTGGCCGGGGGTGGCGTTGAGGACGTAACTGACGGTGGCGCGGGAGACCCCGGCCCGGCGGGCGACATCGGCGCTGGTGATCCGGCGGGGCTCAGGCATGGGGTGACTTTACTACTTACACGTGTCAGCATAGGGGTCATGACGCTCGACCTCGCCACCAAGGTCGCCCTCCTCACCGGTGCCACGACCTTCACGCTCGCACCGAACGATCAGCTCGGCCTGCGCGAGGTCCGGCTCTCCGACGGCCCGACCGGGGTGCGGGGCCTCAAGTTCAGCGGCGGGCGGGTCGTCGCCCTGCTGCCGAACGCGACGCTGCTCGCCTCCGCCTGGGACACCGCCGCGACGTACGAGGCCGGCCGCATTCTCGCCGAGGAAGCGCTCGCCCAGCGGATCCACGTCGTCCTCGGTCCGACGATCAACCTGCACCGCAGTCCGCTCGGCGGCCGGCTCTTCGAGGCGTACTCGGAGGATCCGCTGCTCACCGGCAAGCTCGCCGCGGCGTACGTGCGGGGTCTGCAGGAGCTGGGCGTGGCCGCCTGCCTCAAGCATCTGGTGGCGAACGAGTCCGAAACTGATCGCAACACGATGAACAGCGTCGTCGACGAGGCCACGCTGCGCGAGGTCTACCTGCTGCCGTTCGAGATCGCCGTCGAGGAGTCCGACGCCTGGACGATGATGGCGGCCTACAACGACGTCAACGGCGTCGCCGCGACCGAGCAGCGGCACGTCAACAACGAGATCGTCAAGGGCGAGTGGGGTTACCGCGGGCTGATCATGTCCGACTGGTTCGCCACGAAGACCACCGCCGAGTCCGCGAACGGCGGCCTCGACCTGGTCATGCCCGGCCCGGGCGGCCCGTGGGGCGACGCGCTGGTCGAGGCGGTCAAGCGCGGCGGGGTCGACGAGGCGGTGATCGACGACCACCTCGACCGGCTCCTGCTGCTGGCCGAGCGGGTCGGCGCCCGCGGCCCGGAACGCGATCACCCCGGCGATCTTCCCCACCCCGATTCGGCCGTACGCCGTGAGCAGCTCACCCGCCTGGCCGCGACCGGCATGACGGTCCTGCGCAACGAGCGCGGCACCCTGCCGCTGTCCCGCGGGACCAGGGTCGCGCTGATCGGCCGGCACGCCGTGCAGACGATCGACATGGGCGGCGGTTCGGCGCAGGTCAACCCGCCGTACCAGGTGAGTGTCGCCGAGGGCCTGCCGGCGCGGATGACGGACGTGACCGTCACCGACGGGGTCGAGGTGCGGACCCGCCCGGTCCCGGCCCGCGGCGGTTTCCTCACCGACCCGGAGACGGGCGACCCGGGCGTCCGGGTCCGGCTGTTCGACGCGGACGGGAACCTGCTGGAGTCCCGTTTCGCCGCGCGGTCCTCGACGATGATCGGGATGGACGACGACTTCGCCGGCGCGGTGTGCGTCGCCGAGCTGACCGGCCGGATCAGCGTCGCCGGGCCGGTCGTGCTGGGCGTGCTCGGTGCCGGCACCTGGCACGTCACGGCGGCCGGCACCGCGTTCGACTTCTCGCTCGACCTGGTCGGCGGCGGCATCGGCGAGGCCGTGCTGACCCCGCCGCTGCGGGTGGACCGTTTCACCGCCGCCGAGGGTGACGTGCTCACCGCGCGGGTCGAGCTGGTCGCCGAGGGGACGTTCGCGAACGCCGGACTGTTCGGCCTCATCGGTCACGTCGCCCCGCGCCCGGTCGTCGACGTGCTCGACGACGCGGTCCGGGCCGCCGCGCAGGCCGACGTGGCCGTGGTCGTGGCCGGCCTCACCGAGGAGCAGGAGGCCGAGTCGGTCGACAAGTCCACGCTGGCGCTGCCCGGCGCGCAGGACGCGCTGATCGAGGCGGTGGCCGGCGCCGCCCGTCGCACGGTCGTGGTGGTGAACGCGGCCACCCCGGTCCTGATGCCGTGGCTGTCGCGGGTCGACGCGGTGCTCTGGGCCGGGCTGCCCGGTCAGGAGGGCGGGCATGCGGTGGCGGCGGCGCTGCTCGGCGAGCTCGAGCCGGCCGGGCGGCTGGTGACCACGTTCCCGGCCGCGGACGGCGAGTCGCCGGCCTGGTCGGTGACGCCGGTGGACGGTGACCTGCCGTACACCGAAGGGCCCTTCATCGGTTATCGGGGACATTACGCCGGGCGGGCCGCCGAGCCGGCCTTCTGGTTCGGGCACGGACTGGGCTACGGCAGCTGGGAGTATTCGGGCGCCGAGCGGGTGGGCGGCGAGGAACCCGGGGTGGCCGTCACCGTCACCAACACGAGCAGCCGCGCGAGCCGCGAGGTCGTGCAGGTCTACCTGCGGCCGGACGACCCGCGGCAGCCGGTCCGGCTGGCCGGCTGGAGCGCGGTCACGGTCGGGCCCGGGGAGTCCGCGCGGGTGACCGTCCGGCCGGACCCGCGAATGTGGCGTGTGTGGAACACCACGGCCGGGGACTGGGAGCGTGACTCCGGTGGAGAATTGCTGATCGCTCGCGGCCTGGGCGACATCCGAGCCACCCTGTGACCGGGCGGGGCCGGCCCGATGAGGCAACCGTCCTGCTTCATCGGGCCGCCCGCCCGAGAACTTCTTCGTTCAGCAGGGAGCGTTCCACGCGCTGAGCACGGGATCCACCTCGTGCTCGAAGCCAAGGACCGACACCGTCGCGGTGTCCAGTTTGAGCAGGCCACCGGCGCTCGGCGGCAGGCCGACCCAGCGCGCGCCGGCCACCCGCAGGCTGTGACCGTGCGCGATCAGTGCGACGTCACCGCCGATCGCGCGGGCGCGGGCGAGCACCCGGTCGAGCCGCTCGCCGACCTGCTCCGGGGTTTCGCCGCCGGGGCAGCCGTCCGTCCAGAGCGACCAGTCGGGCCGGTCGGCGTGGATCTGTTTCGTGGTGATGCCCTCGTACTCCCCGTAGTTCCACTCGGCCAGGTCCTCGGTCACCTCGGTGACGGTCAGCCCGGCCAGCTCGGCCGTGCGCAGCGCACGCCGGCGCGGGCTGGAGATCACCGCGGCGAACGTGCGCCCGCCGAGCCGCTCCCCCGCACGACGTGCCTGCGTCTCCCCTTCCGGGGTCAGTTCCAGATCCGTGTACGACGTGTGCCGCCCGTTGGCGCTCCACTCCGTCTGCCCGTGCCGGATGAGCACGATCTCCGTCATCGCACGCCCTCTCGTCGCTGATCTTCAGCCTTCCATCCCGGAGTGGGCCGACGCAGGAAGGTTGCCGGAGGTCACATCAGTCGGCGCTGGGTCCGATCTCACCCGGGAGGCGCATCGGATTGCGGGCCTCCTCGCGGACGGCCAGGCACGCCATCGCGCTGTGATACTGCCCGGGGCTCAGAACCCCGTCGATCAACCGGCTGCTGAGCAGGCCCTCGGCCGTGTTGGCGCGGCGCGGCGCCGGGGTCGCGGGTTGCTCGGCCGGCAGCAGCACCGCCGAGACCGGGCCGGGCCCGGCCGCGGGACCCGACGGCCCGCCGCGACGCCCGGGCCAGAACGTCAGGGCCAGGGCGGCGACCAGTCCTGCGATCAGCACGGACAGCAGCATCTCGATCACATCCTCGGCACTCATGGCGAACCGCGCATACCCGCGGGCACTGTGTCTATACCGCACCCACGCAAGTTCACGAGCCCAAGACAAAGACCGCAATCGATTCGGTACGCCGTCAGCCGCGCCGCCGCCGCTCGATGTCGCGAGCCACGTCGGGGTCCCAGCCGGTGCTCCAGCCCTCGGCGGTGACCTGCCCGGACATGACTCCCTGAGCCTCCACGGGCACGTCGGTCCCGGACCGTCGCCGGATCCACCGGCGGGTGTGCGCCACCCCGGCGATCAGCAGGATCACCCCGAGCAGGCGTTCACCGGCGGCCAGCAGCAGCGCGTCGGCGAGCCGCAGTCCACCGGGCCGGACGTAGGCAGCCGCGAACAGCAGCACGAACGCCCCGATCCCCCAGTAGCCGAGGTGCCCGGCGGACGGCGACCCGTACGCCGGTCTCGCGGTCTGCACCAGCCACACCACCGCGCAGACGACCAGGCCCAGGAGGGCGCCGAGCAGCAGTGCGGAGAGCACGATGCCGACGATCACCACCGCCGCCGCGACGGTGACCCCGCCGACCGGGTTCCGGGTGGCCCAGGCGAAGCTCGGGACGACGAGCACCGCCACGAGCGCGTAGGCGATCGCGAACCGGATCGTCCGCTTCCCGGCGAGCTCCCAGTCCGCCGACGGCGGTGCCGGCACCCGGTCGTCGTCACTGCTCACGGCACATCCCCATGCGCCGCAGACTACTCAGGGCCGGTGATCGCGCGGGACGGAGAGAGGGTGGCGTCGCTCGTCCCGGGCGGCGATCCGTTCCATCGCCCGCGTGTACTGCGGGCGGGAGATCTCGGCGGCGAGCAGCTGCGCGGTGAGCACGCCCTCGAGCGTGTCCGGCGTCCGCGGCGGCTCGGGCGGCGGCGCCTGCCGGGGGGCATTGCGGGCGGCATGCCGGGCCACGCGTTCGGGCCACGGCCAGAACGCGAGTCCGAGCCCGATCACCAGGCCCGCCGACGCGACGAGAACGATCATCATCAAAGGCACCCCCGCACCCCGCGACAACGTGGGGGCCATCATCGCCGATGAAGTTGAGCGGTGCTCGACCAAAATCCGACACCTTGCGTGTGACCTGCGGATACTCAGGGTGCTGAGCACCACCCGTACGCGCAAATGATGCTGATCCGGTCAAAACGGCGCGGGCCCGGTGCTCTCCCGGTGGCGGATGCTGATCGACGGGCCGGGGTGCTCACGGCCGGGCTCGCCGCGCACCACGCCGAGCACCGCGCGACCCAGCGTCAGCCCGTGCTCGTGCACGTCGGTGCCGAGCGCCGAGAGCGGCGGCACGGCCAGCTCGCACAGCGGCGAGTCGTCGCAGGCCAGCAGACTCACCCGGGCCGGCACGGGCACGCCCGAGCGGATCAACTCCTGCTCGGCGGCGACCGCCATCACGTCGTTGTCGAAGACGATCGCGGTCGGCGCCGGATCCGCGGCCAGCAGCTCGCGCAGCCCGCGGACGCCACCCTCGGCGCTGTAGTCGCCCTCGGCGATCAGGACCCTGACCCCGCGCCGGTCGGCCGCCGCCCGGATCGCCGCCGTGCGTTCCGCGGTGTGCACCAGGTCGGCCGGCCCGCTGACCCGGCCCACGACCCGGTGACCGAGATTGCTCAGCGTCTCGATCGCGGTGGTCATCGCCCCCGCGTCGTCGGTCACCACCTTGGCGAACGACCCGGGATGCCGGCCGGCGAGCACCGCGGGCAGCCCGAGACCGGCCACCCGCTCGGGCCGCACGTCGTCGTGGACCAGGTTGACCACCACGACCGCGGCCACCGTGTGGTCGTCGGCCCAGCGGCGGTAGGTGGCCAGCTCGGCGTCGAGGTCCGGCACGACCAGCAGCAGCACGGTCGCCCCGGCCGGGGCGAGCGCCTCCTCCATGCCGGCGATCAGCTCCATGAAGAACGGCTCCACCCCGACCCGGGCGGCACTGCCGGTCAGCACCAGCCCGATCAGCGCGCCGGCCACCGCGATCAGTCCCCGGCCACGAGGGTGTTCGCCGAGCGCAGCACCGCCGGCGTGCCGAACGCCCGCGCGTCGGCCCAGGTGGTGCGGACGTGGAAGGTGTGACTCTCGCCGGGCAGCAGGTCGACGAGCATGTCGTCGACGTACGCGCCGGGGTCGATCTTGTCGGCGAGGAGGGCGACGTCGCGGGCGAAGGCGGTGGCGGTCACGGTGATGGAGTATCCGCCCTCGGCCGGGGTGATGTCCGCAATGACCGGCGTGGATTCGTAGGCGAGATCGACGTCCTCGGCGAACAGGTGGGTGGCTCGGAGTCCGTCGAGGTCGGCGACGAGCACCTCGCGGGTCGCGTCCTCGGGCGTGGTGAGCCCGTCGTCGAGCTTGACGACGGCCACCGAGCGAGCAGGCACGGTGACCGATCTCGCCGATTTTTCGCGCACCTCTCCGTCGAACCCCACGCGCTGCAACAACGCCGAGCCCTGCCACTCCTCCGGGCTGTCGTTGATCACGATCAGCGCGCCCTCGCGGAAGTGGATCAGGCGCGGCGCATAGGACCGGCGCAGCGCGTACCAGGCCGGTTTGAGCCGCCCCGCCCCGTCCACGACGGCCCACGACGTCACCGGCCAGCAGTCGTTGAGCTGCCACAGAATGCTGCCCATGGTCCGCGGCGCATGACTGCGCAGATGCCCGATCGCGTACGCCGTGGCCCGCGCCTGATTCAGCTGTGCCGCCCAGTGCCAGTCCTCGAAGTCCTCCGGCACCGGCAGGTGACGGGCGATCCCGGTGTTCAGCTTGTCGTTGCCGCCCTCGGCCTTCTGGTGCAGCAGGAACGCCGGCGACTCCTGGTCGAGGTCCTCCGGCGCGAGCGACTCCCGCAGCGTCGACCAGGTCGCCGGTGCCTGCCAGCCGAACTCGGAGCAGAACCGCGGCACGAAGTTCGCGTGATAGGTGTAGTCCTGCCGGTTCCACGCCTCCCACTCGTGCCGGGTGCCGTACCGGTCGTCGTTCGGGTGCACGTCCGAAGGGTCGTGGCCGGGGCTCGACGGGCTGCCCGGGTGATACGGCCGGGTCGGGTCCAGCTCGGCCAGCAGCGCCGGGAACAACTCGTAGTAGTAGCCCGCGCCCCAGGTCAGGTCGCCGAGCTTCGCCTTCCAGTGCCAGTCCTCGTGACCCCAGATGTTCTCGTTGCCGCCGTTCCACAGCACGAGTGACGGGTGCGGGGTGAGCCGGCCGATGTTCTCCCGCGCCTCGGCGAGGATCTCGGAGCGGATCGGCTCCTCCTCGGCGTAGGCGGCGCAGGCCAGCGGGAAGTCCTGCCAGACGAGGACGCCGCGCTCGTCGCAGAGGTGGTAGAAGTCGTCGCTCTCGTAGATGCCGCCGCCCCAGACGCGCAGCAGGTTGGTGTTCGCGTCGATCGCACGCTGGATCGCGGCCTCGTAGATGCCGCGGTCCAACCGGGTGAGCAGGTGGTCCTCGGGAATCCAGTTCAGGCCGCGGACGAAGACCGGCTGACCGTTGACGATCAGCGTGAAAGCGCTCCCGGTCTCGTCCGGCGTCTCGTCCAGGGTCACCGTGCGGAAGCCGACCCGGGTCTCGAAGACGTCCAGGTCCTCGTCGTCGTCACGCAGGATCACGCTGACGCCGACCAGCGGTTGATCGCCGTGGCCGATCGGCCACCACACCGGCGCGTCCGGGACCAGGATCTCGGTCATGCCGGAGATCTCGCCCTCTCGCAGGCGGATCTGCGAGACGTGCTCGCCCAGTCGCACCTCGGCGACGACCTCACGGTCCTCCCCCCGCTTCGCGTGCTCCACGTCGACGTGCACGACGAGCCGGCCCGTCCCGTCCGCGTCCAGCGTGGCCAGCGGCCGCACCGACGCGAGCCGCGCCACCCGCCACCGCTCCACTCGCACCGGCTTCCAGATCCCGGCCGTCTGCAGGTCAGGACCCCAGTCCCAACCAAAAGAACAGGCCATTTTCCGTACGGCGTTGAACGGGTGCGGATAGGGCCGGGGACGTTCCCCGATCACCTTCTGCAGCTCCTCCGCATAGTCGAGCGCCGAGTCGAACCGCACCGACAGCGGGATCCGCCCGTCCCGCAGCCGATCCCGCACGTCGAACCGGTAGCTGCGGTGCATGTTCGCGGTCCGGCCCAGCTCGATCCCGTCGAACTCGATCGTCGCGACCGTGTCGAGCCCCTCGAAGACCAGGTCGACCCGTTCGTCCGCGGCGGCCGGCGCGATCTCGGCCGTCGTGGCGTAGAGCCAGGCCGCCCGATGGAACCAGGCCAGGTGGGCCTCGTTCTCCCCCAGGTACGGGTCCGGGATCAGCTCGGCGTCCAGCAGGTCGGTGTGGACCGTGCCGGGCACCGTCGCCGGCACCGGCTCGTCGGCGATCCCGGCCGGCACCGGACCACCGGCGGCACGCACGGTCCAGCCCTCGTGAAGATCGGTTCTGATCATTGAGAACGGCTCCTGTTCCTAGTGCCGCCGCATGCGGGGCAGATAGCATTCTTAAGCAACTGAACGAAGTCCGTCAACGCTGGTAAAGGAGTCGCCGATGGGGCCGGACCTGGTGCACCTGAGCGCCGCCGGGGTGAGTCTCGTGCTCGACTGCCGCGGGCCGGGCCTGCCGTCGGTGGCGCACTGGGGCGCGGCCCTCGACGAGGCCACCGCCGAGCTGCTGACCGCCGTCGCGCCGCAGCCGATCGGGTTCTCCGTGGACGGCGAGGTGCGGCCGTCGCTGCTCCCGGAGCAGTCGTCGGGCTGGCTCGGAACGCCGGGACTGGCCGGGCACCGGGACGGCCGCGCCTGGTCCACCGCCTTCGAGCTGACCGCGATCGATCAGCAACCTCATGCCGTACGGCTGACCGCTCTTGATCCTCGGGCGAGTCTGGAACTCATCCTCGACCTGGAATTGCATCCGGCCGGGGTTCTTCGTGGCCGGGCCGCGCTGACCAGCACCGCGCCCGGCACCTACTGGCTGGAGCACCTCACGCTCTTCCTGCCGGTGCCCGACCGGGCCGCCGAGCTGCTCGACTTCACCGGTCACCACCTGCGCGAGCGACAGCCGCAACGGACCGCGTTCACGCACGGCCTGCGCGTCCGGGAGAACCGCACCGGCCGCACGGGATACGACTCGGCCTATCTGCTCTGCGCCGGCACGACCGGTTTCGACAATCGCAGCGGCGAGGTCTGGGCGCTGCACACCGCGTTCTCCGGCGGCGCGCGCTCGATCGCCGAGCGCACCTGTCACGGCTGGTCGGCGCTGGGCGGCGGCGAGCTGTTGCTGCCCGGCGAGGTGGGACTCGCCGAGGGCGAGACCTATCGAACCCCCTGGGTGTACGCCGTGCACAGCGCGACCGGGCTGGACGGCGTCTCGTCCCGTTTCCACCAGCACCTCCGGAGCCGTCCGAACCATCCGTCGACGCCGCGCCCGGTCGTGGTCAACACGTGGGAGGCCGTCTACTTCGACCACGATCTTGCCCGGTTGACCGAGCTGGCGAAGGCCGCCGCCACGATCGGCGCGGAACGTTTCGTGCTCGACGACGGCTGGTTCGGCTCCCGCCGCGACGACACGTCCGGGCTCGGCGACTGGTTCGTCTCGCCCGACGTCTGGCCGCACGGCCTCGGGCCGCTGATCGAGGTGGTGCGCGGGCTGGGCCTGGAGTTCGGGCTCTGGGTCGAACCCGAGATGATCAGCCCGGACTCGGAGCTGGCTCGCGCGCACCCTGAGTGGATCATGGCGGCCGGTGATCGGCTGCCCCGGCCGGCTCGCAGTCAGCAGGTGCTCGACCTCGCGAATCCGTCCGCTTTCGATCACGTGCTGGAACGCCTGGACGCACTGCTGACCGACTACGACATCGCGTACCTGAAGTGGGACCACAACCGGGACCTCGTCGAAGCCGGGCATCCGGCGAGCGGGCGCGCCGGGGTCCACGATCAGACGCGCGCCGCGTATCGGCTGCTCGACGAGCTGCGGGCGCGGCATCCCGGCGTGGAGATCGAGTCGTGCTCGTCCGGGGGCGGGCGGGTCGACCTGGAGATCCTGGAGCGGACCGATCGGGTGTGGGCGTCGGACTGCATCGACGCGCACGAGCGGGTGTCGATCCAGCGGTGGACTTCGCTGCTGATCCCCCTCGAGCTGATCGGGTCGCACGTGGGAGCGCCGGTGTCACACACGACTCGCCGTTCGTTGCCGCTCGCCACCCGGGCCGGCGCCGCCCTTTTCGGACACTTCGGAATCGAGTGGGATGTGACCCGCGCCGCCGAGACGGACATCGCCGAGATCTCGGCCTGGGTGGCGCTCTACAAGGAAGTGCGCGGCCTGCTGCACAGCGGCGATCTGGTTCACGCCGACGTGACTGATGCCGCCTATACGGTGACCGGGGTGGTCGCCGCGGACAAATCAGACGCGTTGTTCGCCGTCATCGCCACCGCCACCAGTCCCTCCTACCCACCCGGGACCATCGGGCTCCCCGGGCTCGACGAGAACCGGACATATCACGTACGCCCGCAGCCGCCGGGTGACGTTGCTGACGGTAACGCCGCGACGTGGGGCGCTGCGTTACCCTGGTGCACGCCCCAGGGGGTACGCCTGAACGGCCGCACACTCGGCACCGTCGGACTCCGGCTCCCGGTGCTCTATCCGGATCGCGTCCTCCTCGTGCGCGTCACGGCGGCGGTGGAGGAAGCGTGAGAGAAGGGGTCGGCGCCACTGCGCCGGCAGGCCGGCCCGGGCGGGGGCGTCGTCCCGGCGCGCGGGAGAGCATCCTCGACGCCATCCGCGCCTCCGAACCACTCAGCCGCGTCGAGCTCGCCAAGATCACGGGGCTGACCGAGGCCGCGGTGTCGATGACCGTCCGCCGTCTGCTGGAGGAGGGCCTGCTCGTCGAGACCGGCCGCACCCCGACCGGCGGAAAACCCCGCACGCTGCTGCAACTCGACCCGACCGCGCGGCTGTCGGTGGGGGTGCACCTGGACGAGGACGCCACGACGTACGTGCTGACCGGCCAGACCGGAGGCGTCATCTCCCGGCTGGCCCGCCCCGCACCGCTCGGCGACGACCCCGACGCCGTCCTGCGCGCCCTCGCCGCCGACATCGACACGCTGCTCGCCGGCTCCGGCGTCGACCCGGCCCGATGCCTCGGCGTCGGCATCGTCCGCCCCGGCCCGCACAGCGGCACCGGTCCCGCCGACGACACCCTCCCGCACCTGCGCGGCCTTCGCGGCGACGAGCTGGGCAACCGGCTCTCGGCCGCGACCGGCTGGCCGGTGCTGGTGGAGAACGACGCGACCGCCGCCGCCGTCGGGGAGTACTGGGTGGCCCGGGTCGGCCCGGAACAGGCGTTCGCCGCGCTCTACATGGGCGGCGGGCTCGGCGCCGGCATCGTCGTCGAGGGTCGCGCCATGCGGGGCAGTCACGCCAGCCCCGGCGAATTCGGGCACCTCTGCCTGGACGTCTTCGGCCCGGAATGCTGGTGCGGCAGCCGCGGCTGCCTGGAGGTGCTGGCCGGCCCGCGCACGGTCGTGGCCGCCGCCCGTGACGACCGCGTCGCCGCCACCGAAGCCGGCCTGGACCTCTCCCAGCCGCTGCGCAGCGTCACGTCGGACTTCGGCGCGGTCGCCCGGGCCGCCCGCGCCGGCGCCCCGCACTGCCGCGCCCTGCTGGAGTCCTCCGCCCGCTACGTGGCCGCCGCCGCCGAGTCGGTGGTGAACCTGCTCGACATCGATCTGGTCGTGCTCACCGGCCCGGGCTTCGCGGCCGCCTCGGCGATCTACGGCCCGGCCATCATGCGGCGGCTCGCTCCCGCCGACTCCCGCACCTGGCACCGCAACGTCACCGTCACCGTCTCCCTGGCCGCCGCCACCGCCTCGGCCACCGGCGCCGCCGCCCTGGTCCTCCAGTCCCACCTGCGCGCCTGACCCACCTGCCGCGTCCCGGCCGCGGCCGGGCCGCCCGACGAGGCGACCGCACCGCATCGGACCGGCCGCCACTCCCGGCGGGCGCGCCCGGGTCACCGCCGGCCGGCCGCCGCTCCCCCGCACCGGCCTCCCGCACGTGACCCGCTACTCTCCCGGCGCGACCTCTCGGCACCTGACCGGCAACGCTCTCCCGGCGCGGCCCGGCCGTGCCCGATCTGGTCGCGGGTGCTCAGGCCTCGGCGGCGGGGACTCCGGTGCGGACCCGGTTGCGGGCCTGCGTGAGTGCGCGGCGGACCAGCACTCGGAAGGCCTGCTGTCCACGGCCGTCGGCCTCGGCGGCGCAGTCGGCCGCGGCGTTGATCATCGTGTCGGAGGGGGGATGACCGACCAGTTCCCGCTCGGCGGTGCGGGCCCGCACCGGGCACGGCCCGGCGTTGACCAGCCCGATCGCCGCGCCGGTGACCACACCGTCGACGACCGTGAGCGTGGCCAGGGCCGCCGCCTGGGGGTAGATCGTGGTGCGCCGGTCCTCGGCATACCCGGCGCCGGTGCTCTCGGGCAGCACCGGCAGCCACGCCTCGATCAGCAGTTCGTCGGGCCGCCGCACGGTGCTGAACGGGCCGGTGTAGAAACTCACCGCCGGCACCGTCCGCCGCCCGGTCGTCGTGGCCAGGACCAGATGCGCGCCGAGCGCCACCGCGACGACCGGCCATTCCGCCGCCGGGTGGGCGTAGGCGAGACTGCCGAGCATGGTGCCGCGGGCCCGGACGGGCGGGTGCCCGATGTGGCAGACGACCAGCCGCATCAGGTCACCCAGCGCGCCGCCGACCACGTCCGCCTCGAACGCGTCGTGCCGGACCAGCGGCCCGACCCGCAGCACCCCGTCGGCCTCGGTGAGCGTGTCCAGCCCGGCGATCGGGTTGATGTCCACCACCCGCAACGGGGGCTCGGGGCAGGGCGGGCCGGAGCCCAGGGTCGGCTCGACCAGCAGGCTCTGGCCACCGGCGAGCACCGAGGTGCGCCCGTCGGCCAGCGCGTCCAGCACGTCGCCGACGCTGCGCGCGGCGATGTACTCGAAGGCTTCCGGCATGCCTGATCCTCCAGCTGATCAGCTCACGCTGCGGGCCCGGCCGGGCGGCTCCCCGGCCGGGTTGACAAGTGCCTACATTGTCGGCCGCCGATCGCCGGTCGGCCACCCCGCGCCCCCGTCCGGGTGACGGTCACCGGCCGCGGCCGGTCTTTTCCTGAAGGTCGTCGATCCGCTGCGAGGCCTCGGCCTTGGTCAGGCCGTCCGGCACGTCCTCGTGCGCCTCGGTGGCCAGGGTGTGCAGGTAGGACTCCTGCGCCCCGGTCGCCGGCTCGTCACCGGTGGTCCAGTCCTCCGGGTCCTTCACCCGGTTGTCACCCGTGGGTGCGCTCTTCGGGTCCGCCATGTCAGGTTCCTCCGCTCCGGTGCTTCGAACGTCCGTGCCAGTACCCAACCCGGACGCGATCACACCGGCCGGTCACCCGTCCGCGTGCCCGGCTGCCGGTAACCGGGTCGCCGCGAGGCCCCGGATCCGCTGCTGGAACGCCTCGGAGTCGTTCAGCCGCGGGAACGGCTCGTCCGGGACCGGGTGTCCGAGGAACTCGCAGAGCGGCTCCCACCCTTGCCCGATCCGGTATTCGAGCAGGCGGTCGGCGGGCACCGCCTCGCGGACGGCGGCGTTGTGCCGGTCGAAGACCCCGATCGCGTACGCCCGCTCCCCGAACCGCCCGTGGAACATGCCCTCGAAGTTCGTCGCCTCGGCCATCTCCCGGAAGGCGGTGAGTCGTGGTGGCACGGGCGTCTGCGCGGCGGCCCAGATGGTGCGTTCCGCGCTGGCGTACCACTCCCCCGCATCCCGCACGGTGAGGATGACCTTGGCTGTCGGGTACTGCTCGATCAGGTGCCGCCAGAAGTAGACGCCGGGCCAGTCGACCGTCGACCGGAACCCGGCGAACGCCTCGTCGAGCCGGTCCAGCTCGCCGCCGGCTGCTCGGGTGAACAGCCGGCAGCGCTCCTCGTCCGCCATCAGCGGCAGCATGTGCGCGCACGGCCCTTCGCCGAGCCGCTCCAGGGCGGCTCTCAGGCTCAGTGTTCCGGTTCGTCCCAGTCCCGCACCGATGACATCCATCTATCTTTCATACACGGACTTTCTTGATCGGAAAGGTGAACGATCATTTCGCCAGGGTCATCAGGCGGTCGAGGACCGCGGCGCCGTCCACGCGCAGTCCGTCGTGCCGGTGGTCGGCGGTGACCCAGGTCCGCAGGTTGCCGACCTGCTCGGCGGTGCGCAGCGACAGCGGGGCCGGCACGTACATGTCGTCGGCGTAGACCGCGGCGGCGATCGGCACCTCGTTGGCGGCCAGCCGGTCCACGTCGTAGAGCTGCGGCCAGTCCGGAGTCGTGGCCAGGAGCTGGGCCGCCCCGGCGAACGGGCGCAGCGCCGCGATCTCGTCGAACATCCAGGGGTACATCATCTCGCCGGTGAACAGCAGCGGATCCGCGTCGGCGGCGAACTCCGGGTACTCCTTCAGGGCCCGGTCGGCGGCCCACGCCGGCGCTCGGCCCTGACCGAAAGTGCACTCCTGCAACGCGAAGAGCGGCACGTCGACGAACGCGGTGAGCCGCTGGACCTCGTGGAGGAACGTGTCCGACAGCGACGAGGAGTGCCACGCCTCGTCGAGAATCCAGTGCAGCTGGGCGAGCCCGGTGCCGGCGCCGAACAGGTTCCCGAGCAGGCGCAGCCGGCGCGTGGTCAGCCGGTCCCCGTCCGGCAGGCGCACCTCCTCGGCGTCGAGCCGGTCGGCGATCCGGCGGACCGTCGCGGCGTCCTGCGGGAACTCGCGGTAGAAGTCCGCGTTGCGGGCCGCGACGGTCGGGTACGTCAGCGCGTACACCTCGTCGGCGGTGACGTCCAGCCCCGGCAGCCCACCGGTGATGTAGCAGGTCCGCAACGCCTCCGGCACCACCGACAGGTAGGTCAGGGTGATGAACCCGCCGTAGCTCTGGCCCAGCGTGTCCCACTGCGCGCCGCCCGCGACCCGCGACCGCAGGACCTCCGAGTCGGCCACGATGCTGTCGGCCCGGAACATCCGGATGTACGCGGCGAGCGCCGCATCCGTCATCCCGGCGACCGACCGAGCGGTCAGCGGGGTGCTGCGCCCGGTCCCCCGCTGGTCGAGCAGCAGCACCCGATGGGTCTTCAGCGCGTGCCCGAGCCAGCCGTCCGCCCGCAGCGGCCGGGGCGCCTTGCCACCCGGCCCGCCCTGCAGGTAGAGCAGCCACGGCAGGTCGTCGCCGGCCCGGTCGGCGGCGACCACCTCCCGCGCGAACACTTCGATGATCGGGCCCTCCGGCCGCCGGTGGTCCAGCGGCACGGTGACGGTGTGGTCGGTGAAGCGCAGTCCCGGAGTCGCGATCATTCAGTAACGATAGTGACCGTGATGACGGTAATGCCCGTGGTGACGGTAGTGACCGTGATAGGCCGGGCCCGGGTGGTACGCCGGACCGGGGTGATGGCCCGGGTGGCCGTAGGCGCCGCGCGGGTATCCACCCTGCCGGACCAGCTTGTGGTTCACCTCGCGCAGCATGTGGTGCACGAGCGGGTTGCGGCTGTGATGTGCCCGGCGCTCCAGGTTCGACGCGATCATGCCGAGGACCGTTCGTTTGATGAAGCCCACCGCAACTCTCCCTACCTGGCGAAACGTTGCGGTCAAAGGTATCGGGCGCCGTCCAGTCCCCACCCTGCCCGACACTCTCCCGGGTTACGCCCACCGCCCGGCGCCGGCTTGCCGGCTGGTTCGCACCGTGGTCATGAGGGAGGCGAACAACCACGGTGCGAACCAGCCGGGACCGCGAGCCGCGCCGCGAGGTCTCACCCCGCGGAGATCGCACCGGCGAGCGCGGGCCGGCTCAGGGGCCGGTCAGCCGGAGGTGGATCTGAGCCGGCCGAGGCGACGCTCCGGGTTGGGGGCGGCTTCGGCCAGAGTTTTGGTGTATTCGTGTTGCGGGTTCAGGATCACGTCGTCGGACGGGCCGCGTTCGACGATCGAGCCCTTGTACATCACCAGGATCTCGTCGGAGAAGTGGCGCGCGGTGGCCAGGTCGTGGGTGATGTAGAGGACGCCCAGATCCTCCTCGCGCTGCAGCGTGGCGAGCAGGTTGAGCACGCCGAGCCGGATCGAGACGTCCAGCATCGACACCGGCTCGTCGGCGATCAGCACGCCCGGTTCGGGGGCGAGCGCCCGGGCGATGGCGACGCGCTGCCGCTGGCCGCCGGAGAGCTCGTGCGGGCGGCGGCGGGCGACGTTCGCGGCCGGGGTCAGGCGCACCCGTTCCAGCAGTTCCAGGACGCGTTCCTGCACGTCCGCGTCGCTCATGGCGGGGTGGTGCAGCCGGATCGGCCGGTCCAGATGATGACCGATCGTGTGATAGGGATTCAGGGACGCGAAAGGATCCTGAAAGACCATCTGGACGGTACGCCGATAGGCCGCCAGCCCGGCCCCGCGCCGCGCCACCGGTGCCCCGTCGAGCAGGATCTCCCCCCGCGTCGGACGCTCCAGCTGGAGCAGCAGCTTGGCCACGGTCGACTTGCCGCTGCCGCTCTGGCCGACGAGTGCGACCGTCTTCCCGTGGTCGAGCGTGAAGCTGACGTCGTCCACGGCCCGCAGCGTGCTCGACCGCCGGCCGTCCCGCAGCCGGTAGTCCTTGCCGAGTCCGCGCACCTCGAGCGTGGTCATGACGCTGTACCTCCTTTGTCGCGTCCTTCTGGCCCTGGCCTGCGAGCCCCCGGGCCGGCGGCGGGTGGCTGCCGCTCGGTGCGGGCGGTCACGGCGTCACCTCGACCGCGTCCAGGGCGAGCAGCCGGTCGTCCATCGCGCCACGGACGAACGAGCCACGGTCGCCGGTCAGGCTGGGGAACGATGCCAGCAGCTGCTTGGTGTACTCGTGTTTCGGGTCGGTGTAGAGCTCGGCGGCGTCGCCCAGCTCGACGATCTCGCCGCTGCGCATCACCGCGATCCGGTCGCTGATCTCCAGCAGCAGCGGCAGGTCGTGGGTGATGAAAATGACCGCGAAGCCCAGCTCGTCGCGCAGGCGGGTGATCTCCCGCAGGATCTCGCGCTGGACCACGACGTCGAGCGCGGTGGTCGGCTCATCCATGATCATGATCTGCGGTTCCAGGGCCATCGCCATCGCGATCATGACGCGTTGCCGCATGCCGCCGGAGAGCTCGTGCGGGTAGGAGGTGAGCCGACGCGGGTCGACGCCGACGCGTTCCAGCAGCTCGGCGCAGCGCGCGCGACGATCCTTCTTCGACATCGCCGGCCGGTGGGTGGTGAACACGTCCTCGAACTGGTCACGGATCGAGATGACCGGGTTGAGCGAGTTCATCGCCCCCTGGAAGACCATCGAGATCTTCTCCCACCGGTTGCCCCGCAGGTCCTCCGCGTGCAGCTCGTTCCAGTCAATGTCAGAACCGTCGCGGCCGTGGAACACCGCCCGTCCGGAAGTGATCATCGCCGGTGGTTTCAAGAGGCGAATTATCCCGTACGCCAGGGTGCTCTTCCCGCATCCGCTCTCGCCCGCCAAGCCCAGCACCTCGCCGCGCTCCAGCTCGAACGACACGTTCTTGACGGCGTGCACGACCGGGTCGACCAGATAGTCCACGCTGAAGTTCTCGATCGACAGGACCGTCACAGCGTCGCCTCCTTGGCCTTGGAGAGCTGCTCGCGGGACATCCGCCAACCCTTGCGGGCGGATCGGGTCTGGTTGCGCAGCTTGGGGTTGATGATCTCGTCGATCGAGAAGTTGATCAGGGACAGCGCGGCGCCGAACGCGGCCAGCATCAGGCCGGGCGGGACGAACCACCACCACGCGCCGAGCCGCAGGGCCAGGCCGTTCTGCGCGTAGTAGAGCATGGTTCCCCAGGTGAACGAGCCGCTCGCGCCCAGGCCCAGGTAGGAGAGGCCGGCCTCGCCGAGGATCGCGAAGATGATCGCGAAGACGACCTGCGAGGCGAGCAGCGGGATCAGGTTCGGCAGGATCTCCACGGCCAGGATCCGCCGGCGTTTCTCACCGGCCACGCGCGACGCGAGCACGTAGTCGCGGCTGCGCAGGCTCAGCGTGTAACCGCGCAGCACCCGGGCCGACCCGGCCCAGCCGGTGATCGCCAGGACCACCGAGACCAGCCAGATGCTCTTGTCCGGCACGTAACTGGAGATCACGATCACCAGCGGCAGGCCGGGGATGACCAGCATGACGTTGGTGAACAGGGAGAACAGTTCGTCGACCCAGCCGCCGGCGTACGCGCCGACCACCCCGAAGAACGCGGACAGCAACAGCGTGAGCAACCCGACGATCGCGCCGACGGCCAGGGAGCCGCGCGTGCCGTAGGCGAGCTGGGCGAGGACGTCCTGGCCGGTCTGCGTGGTGCCGAGCCAGTGCTCGGCGCTGGGACCGCTCAGGCCGATGTCGTCGACGAGGCGCGGATCCTGGCAGAAGAGGGGGCCGAGCAGGCCGAAGAGCAGGATCCCGCCGGCGATGATCAGGCCGGCCAGCAACTTGGAGTTGCGCGCCAACCGCCGTACCTTGATCGGCTTTGGATCTTGATTGATGGACTGCTCGGACAGTTCCGTGGTCATGGTCATGATCGCGGACCTCTCAGGCTCGGGCGCGGGTGCGCGGGTCGATGACCGAGTAGAGGAGGTCGACCAGCAGGTTCGCGCCGAGCACGGACAGCGTGATCACCAGGAAGATGCCCTGCATGAGGGCGTAGTCGTTGCCGCCGACCGACTGCAGCAGCGCCGAACCGATGCCGGGGTAGGAGAAGACCGCCTCGGTGACGATCGAGCCGGCGACGACGAACCCGAGCGAGATCGCGAAGCCGGAGACCGACGGCAGGACCGCGTTGCGCGCCGCGTAACGCCGCATGATCCGGCCCGGGCGCAGGCCCTTCGCCTCGGCGGTGACCATGTAGTCGTCGCTCAGCGTGGACACCATCATGTTGCGCATGCCCAGCATCCAGCCACCGACGCTGGAGAGCACGATGGTGATCGCCGGCAGCGCGCCGTAGTAGAGGACCGAGCCGATGAACGCGGCGTTCCAGCCGGGCGTCACGTTGTAGACGTCGTAACCGCCGTTGAGCGGGAAGACCGGCCAGATGCTGCCGAACGCGAACAGCAGGATCAGGGCCAGCCAGAAGTACGGCACCGACTGGAACATCGTGGTGACCGGGATCAGGCTGTCCAGCCAGGAACCCCGTTTCCAGCCGGCGACGGTGCCGAGACCGACGCCGGCCAGGAACGAGACGACCGTGGCGAGACCGATGAGGCCGATCGTCCAAGGCAGGGTCTGCTCGATGATCGAGCCGACCGACGCGGGGTAGAACACCACCGAGGTGCCCAGGTCCCCGTGGACGAGATTGCCCAGGTAGTCGACGTACTGCGACCAGAGCGGCTCGCCGGTGTTCGTGCCGAGCAGGGCCTCGACCGAGGCCCTCATCGCCGGGGTGACCGGGCCGTGCTGACCCAGCTTCGAGAGCAGGATCTCGACCGGGTCGCCGGGCATCAGGCGCGGGACGAAGAAGTTCACCGTCAGCGCCGCCCAGAGGGCGACCAGGTAGAACCCCAGCTTACGGAGCAGGTAGCGCACGGCCGGTCCCCTACTTCGCCGGCTTGACGGTGCTCAGCACGATGCCGTTGTCCCAGTTCTTCCAGGTCGCCGGCAGGGCGTACTTGTTCTCGTTGGCCGGCCAGCCGGTGGCGTTGGCCGTGCTGAACTCGGTCAGCAGCGAGTTCACGTAGATCGGGATGTACGGCAGGTCCTTGACGATCTCCTGCTGGATGATCGCGTACTGCTGTTTCTGGACCGCCTCGTCGTTGGTCGCCGACGCGGCCGCGACCGCCGCGTCCACCTTCTCGTTCTTGTACCGCGCGTAGTTGCCGGTGAGCCCGGCCGCCGTGCCGACCTTCGCCGTGGTGGTCGAGGAGTAGCGCAGGTAGGTGAAGTACGGGTTCGTCGACGCTCCCAGCCCGATCGAGTCCAGCGACAGCTGGTACTTGCCCTGGACCTGGTTGTTGTTCCACTCCTGCCAGGCCACCTGGGTCGGCTTGAGCTCGACGCCGATCTCCTTGAACTCCTGGGTCATCGCGTCGTTCAGCGAGATGTAGTCGCTCCAGCCGGTCACCGTCTGGATCGTCAGCGACAGTTTCTCGCCGCCCTTGGCCCGGATGCCGTCGCTGCCCTTGGCCCAGCCGGCCGCGTCCAGGATCTGGTTCGCCTTGGCCACGTCGGCGGTGCCCGGAACGGTCAGGTTCGCCTGGTCGGCGATCCAGTCCTTGTCGCGCTGCGGCAGCAGCATCGTCGGGGACGCGGTCTCCGCGAAGCCACCGCCGGCCAGCTTGTTCAGCTGGTCCCGGTTGAGCGCGTAGTACAGGGCCTGCCGGACGGCCGGGTCGGTCTGCGGGCCCTTGCAGCCGAGCTCCGCGGACGAGCAGGTGAAGATCGACGTGGTGAGCGCGGGCGTGTTGACGTACGTCAAATTCTTCTGGTTCTTGAGAAGTTGATCGAGACCGGGCAGGAAGCTGCTCATCCAGTCGACCTGACCGCCGGTCAGGGCGGCGGTCGCGGCGTCCGCGGTGGCCAGCGCGATGTAGCGGACGTTCTGGATCTGCGGCTTGCCGGGCTGCCAGTAGTTCGGGTTCTTCTCCATCACGTAGCTCTGCGCGGAGAACGACTTCAGCTTGTACGGGCCGGTGCCGACCGGGTTCGGGTTGATCGACTTCGTCGGGTCGGCGATCTTCTCCCACACGTGCTGCGGGACGATCGGCGTGTTGCCGAGGACCTGGGCCTCGTCGGTGAACGACGGCTTCTCGAACGTGAGCACCGCGGTCTTGTCGTCCGTGGCGACGGACGAGACCAGCTTGAGGCCGGTGGCGTTGAGCGCCGGCGTCCGGCGGTTCAGGTCGAACGTGTAGGCCACGTCCTTGGCGGTGAACGGCTGGCCGTCCGACCACTTCACCCCGTCCCGCGTGGTGATCGTCAGGACCTTGCCGGTGGTGTCCCAGGAGAACGCGGTGGCCAGCATCGGCTGCGGGTCCGCGTCGGAGGCGAAGTTGTACCAGTACAGCGCCTCGTAGATCAGACCCTCAGTGGGCTGCAGGAAGTTCGGCAGGAAGGGATTCCACTGCTCGACGATCGTGCCGGTCGAGCCGTTGAAGATGGTGATGGAGCTGTTCGCCGCGTTGCCGCCGCCGTTCGCCTTGCCGCCGTCGCCGGAACACCCGGCCGCCGCCAGGGTCAGCGCCGCGGCCGCGGCCACCGCGATTCTCGTCAATCTGAACATATGCGAATACCTCGATCTCGGACGTCGGGGTAACCCGCGCATGCCCAGCCCAAGCGCGAGGTTCACCTATTGACGGGGACATTATTAAGTGGCTTAAGTTTGCAATGTCAAGAGTGGATGTCGGGACGTCGCTCGCTGCGTCATTTCCCGGCACACGACGAAACACGGAGGCGCCGGATGAGCCCGATCACCCTCGTCTGCACCGGTGACAGCGTCACCGACTGCGGGCGGCGCGACGACCCGGACGACCTCGGCGACGGGTACGTGCGACGGCTCGCCGCAGCGCCCGAACTCGCCCCGGTCCGGGTCGTGAACACCGGAGTCGGTGGCGACCTCTCGTCCGACCTGGTGAAACGCTGGGACGACGACGTACTGGCACACGCGCCCGCGGTGGTGTCGGTACTCATCGGCATCAATGACGTGTGGCGGCGCTACGACGGGGCCGGCGTGGTCACCAGCGCAGCCGCGTTCGAGGCGAACCTGCGCGGCGTGCTGGCGCCGCTCACGGCCCGGCTCGTGCTGATCGAGCCGTTCGTGGTGCCGGTCTCGGCCGAGCAGGAGCGGTGGGCCGAAGAAGACCTGGGGGCAAAACAATCGGTGGTACGGGGGTTGGCGGCCCACCTCGGGGCGGCGTTCGTGCCGGCACAGGCGGTGATGAGCGCGGCCGCCCGGACGGAAGGGGCGGCCGCACTCGCGGCGGACGGGGTGCATCCGACCGCGCGAGGGCACGAGCTGCTGGCAGCGGCCTGGTTGAGCCGATTCGGGAGCGCTTCCACGAGCTGGGGGTTCGAGGGGATTCGCCCGGAGTGACGCTGGGTGCACGAGAGCGGGCTTGTTGACTACTCTCCGTTTGAACTCATCATCCTCGATACTCGTACTCCAGGGCACCAAACCCGGGGGACGGGAAGAGGAAGACCTGATGAGCGATCGTCCACGAATCGATCTCGACATTCTCCGAGCGATCACGGATCAACTACGCCGAGTGAACGAGGCGGCACGGCGTGTCGCTTCTTCGAAGCGTGGGTCAGCTTCGGTTTCCGATGGAGCGGCGTCGCCGGCATCCGCAGCCGGCGCGGCGTCGCCGACGGGCGGCTCCGTCGGGCCGCTTACCCCGCGCGCGGCCGGTCCCGCTGGGCCGCTTACCCCGCGCGCGGCCGGCACTGCTGGGCCGCTTACCCCGCGCGCGGCCGGTCCCGCTGGGCCGCTTATCCCGCGCGCGGCCGGTCCCGCTGGGCCGCTCGCCCGGCGCGTGCGGCGCGCCCGGTGAACTCGCGCGCCAACACGCCCCGCCGGCCGCTGCGGCCGGCGGGCGCGCGACCACGCAGCCTTGCCGACCTCCGTCGTCGCGCAGGGAACCGGCTCCACGGCGCACTCCGCACCGCCCGCAACCAGACCCGCTCCCGCTACCGCCCCTGGAAGAATCGATGACACTCTACTTCGATCTGCCGCGCACCACCCCGGTCTCCGCCGACCCGTCACCCTGGCGAGACCACGAACCGTCACCCCGGCTGGTCCACGCGGCCGTCGGCACCGGCCTGCTCTCCGTCCTGATCCTGGCCGCCGGCGTGTGGTCACTGATCCTGCGCGACCCGTCAGCCGCACTGGCCTGCGGCGTCGCCGTACTCGTCCTCGGCCACCTCTTCGGGCTGCTGCTGCGCCTGTGGGTGCACCCGTACAACACCGGCGACCGGATGCGGATCGCCGGTATCGACGACGGGACGCCGGGGTTGACGTTCGGATACTCCGGGCGGCTCTACTACTGGTACGCCGGCTTCCTCAGCCTGCTCGCCGTCGCCCAGCTCGCCCTGGTCGTCAGCGGCTCGCCACTCACCGCCGGCGCTTCGTTCACCGGGGTGCTTCTCACCGGCGCTTTGATCATCGGCGTCCTGTTCACCGGCGCGGCCCTCTTCGTCCTGCTGCGGCGGGCGCCCGGGCGGCTCGCCCTGACCCCGGACGGCATCTACCACCACGGCGTCTGGGCCCAGCAGTTCCTCCCGTGGCAGGCCATCAGCACGATCGCCCCCGGCGAACACGCCCACATCCCGGTCATCGGCGTCCCCGCCGTGCCGTCCCCGGACACCCGCACCCGGCGCACCCTGTTCCGCGCGCCGGAACAGATGACGATCCAGGTCCCGTGGCTGGCCGCCGACCCGGCGCTGGTCCTGCAGGCGCTTCGCTGGTACCACGCCAACCCTACGCACCGGTTCGAGCTGTCCTACCAGATCGCCGTCGACCGCACCCGCCAGCGAGCCTGGCACCTCCGCTGACCCCATCCCCCGTTCCCGCTGCCCCTGCCGACCCCGCAGACCGGCACGGCCGAGACGAGCGCCGCTGAGCCACGCACGGCGAACCTCGGCCGTGCTCACGGCCCGGCCGCGACGCCCGCTCCCCGGCCGGCTGTCAGAGGTGCCGCAACCAGCTCGAAACACCTCTGACAGCCAGCCGGTCGGTTCCGGCTGGTCCTCCGGGGCGGTTCCGCTCGGTGAGGCACCACCGAAGGACCAGCAGCAGCCGACCGGCTGGTCCTGGGCGCCGGCTCAGGCAGGCGGGAGCGGGCCAGAACGGCACCGTTGGCCTCGTGGGTCAGGGGTGGCGGAGGACGGCGACCAGGAAGTCGGCTTCGGGGGTGAAGGGGCGCAGGTCCCAGGTGCTCAGAAGCAGATCGGGGACCAAGCCGGCCGTGGTGGCGTCGGACAGGAACTCGTCGAACGGGTAGCCGCGGCCGGCGCCGAAGCCGATCGCCGCGCGGCCGGTGGGGGCCAGGTGGGCGCTGAAGCCGCGCAGGATGTCGACGCGGGAGTCCGGGGCGGCGAACGTCATCACGTTGCCGGCGCAGACGATCGCGTCGAACGGCGGGCCGGGCAGGGACAGCGTGGACAGGTCGCCGACCAGCCATTCCGGGCCGGGGTGGTCGGCGACGGCGGCCGCGATCAGCTCCGGGTCGAGGTCGACGCCGGTGACGTCGTGGCCGAGCGTGGCCAGGTGCCCGCCGACACGGCCGGGGCCACAGCCCGCGTCCAGGATTCGCGCGCCGCGCCGGACCAGCGTGTCGACCAGCCGGGCCTCGCCGACCAGGTCGGCGCCGGAAGCCGCCATGTCGCGGAAACGCTTGATGTACCACTGCGAGTGCCCCGGGTCCTCGGCGATCTTGCGCAGCCACCCGTTTTGTACCGTCACAGCCAAACCCTACGCGCCGAAGGTCGTCCGCCCGATCGCGGTGGCGCCGCCGGAGACGGCCGGCACAGCGGCCGGCCGAGCGCGCACTCCCGCACCGCCGGCGACTTGCGAACAGCGGCGAGCTCGCCGCACACGGCAGCGCCGCCGGCAACACCCGGCGAACAACGACCCCACCGCGCACGACCCAGAGGCGCACGACCGGGGAGACGCTCGGCGGACCGGGATTCTCGGCGCCGGGTCGGCTGGGCACGGGTCACGCGGGGAAGGTGACCTCCTTGGTGGCGGTGGTGGTGGCGGTGCGGCCGGGAGCGTCCTGCCACGTCCAGTACATGTTGAGGTGGGAGATCACCTTGTCGGGCGTGGGGGCGCCCCACTCGGTCAGGTCCTCGGTGGTGTGGGCGTCGCTGACCAGGGTCACGTCGTAGCCCCGGGTGAAACCGCCGTGGATCGTCGAGCGGATGCACGCGTCGGACTGCGCGCCGGTCACCACCAGGTGGCCGACGCCCAGCTCGGCGAGACGGTCCTCCAGGTCGGTGGCCTCGAACGAGTCACCATATTTCTTGTGGACGACCGGCTCACCCGGGCCGACCGGGAGCTCGGCCACGAACTCCCACTGCGGGCTCTTCAGGGGCAGCTCCTCGGACGAGTGCTGCACCCAGATCACCGGCACGCTCTCCGCGCGCGCCTTGCCGACCAGCGTGACGATGTTGGCAATGACGGCGTCGCGGTCGTGCGCGCCGGTCATCACTCCCTGCTGCACGTCGATGACCAGCAGCGCGGTGCCGGGTCGATCGGTCAAAGTGGTCATGCGAGCCTCCCGGGGGTCACGTTCGCCCCCACCCTAGGACGACCCACTGACATTTTCGGGGTCCGGGCGTTTACTGGGCCCATGCGTGAAGTCCGGGCCGGGCTGGCCGACGTGGCGCGGTCGGCCGGCGTCTCCCCCGCGACCGCGTCCCGGGCACTTTCCGGGGCCGGCCCGGTCTCGGAGGGCGCCCGGCGAGCCGTGCTGGCGGCCGCCGACGAGCTGCATTACCGGCCGCACCCGGTGGCCCGGCAACTGGCCCGCCGCAGCGGGACGCGAGTGCTCTTCGCCGTGCGGGACGCGCACACGCGAATTCTGCGCGACCCGTTCGTCGCCCGGGCCACGGCGGCCATGGCGGCGATCCTCGGTCCGTACCACATCGGGGTGTCCCTGACCCGGCTCGAGCTGGAGTGCGCGGCGGAGCTGGACCACCTGGCGGATGATCGCGGACTGACCGCGGTGATCCTCGCCGGGCACGACCATGAGCTGCTGCAACACCTGCCGGCGGGGTTGCGCGGGCGCACGTCCGTAATCGGCGTGGGCGGCGCCGACGTCGACAGCGCGGCGGGGGTCGGCGCCCTGCTCACCCACCTGTACGCCCTGGGTCGTCGCCGGATCGCCCTGGTCGCAGGTCCCTCCTGGCTCGCCGCGTCGGTGCCGCCGGTCGACGCCTACCGCGAGCTGACCCGTGCCGCCGGGCTGCCCACGCGCATCGTGCGAGGCGACTTCACCAGCGACCGCGGCCGGGTGGCGGCTCGGAGCATCCTGCGGCGCTGGCCGGACACGGATGCGATCGCGACGGTCAGCGACGCCACCGCCCTGGGCGTCCTGCAGGCGCTCGCCGCGACCGGAATTCGGGTACCGGACGATGTTGCCGTGACCGGTTTTGATGATGCTCCGCTGGCCGCTGCGGTGCATCCGGCGCTGTCGACGGCGACGCATCCGGTGGAGGAGGTCGCCGCCGCGGCGGTGCGGACCGCGCTCGGCGAGCCACCGCCGTCCACATTGTTCCCGAGCGTGCCGAAGCCGCGAGGCACTTGCGGTGGAAGCGCTTCCACGGCTTAGCGTGCGGGCGTGCCCGAGATTCGTCCCTATCGGCCGGCCGATCGCGCCGCCCTCTACGACATCTGTGTCCGCACTGCCGACGCCGGCGGCGACGCCCGCGGGCAGTATTCGACCGACGAGCTGATGGGCGACCTGTTCGCCGTACCGTATGCGCAGCTCGAACCGGGTCTCGCGTTCGTCGTCGACGACGGTGGGAGCGCGGTCGGTTACGTGGTCGGCACCGCGGACACCGCGACCTTCGTCAAGCGTTACCGCGAGGAGTGGATCCCACTGCTCGACGGGAAGTACCCGGTCCCGCCGCCCCCGCCGCGCACACCCGAGCAGAACATGGTCGCGCTGCACTACTGGCCGGAGCGGATGATCGTCCCCGAGTTGGTGGACTATCCCGCCCACCTGCACATCGACCTGCTACCGCCGTACCAAGGAAGGGGTCTCGGCCGAAGGCTGATCGAGATTTTCCTGGCCAAGGCCCAGGTCGGGGTGCATGTGGGCATGGTCACCGCGAATGTCCGCGGCCCGCGGTTTCTACGACCGCCTGGGCTTCACGGTGCTGCCGGTCCCCGACCCGGGGCCGCTGACCTACCTAGGCAAGCTCGGGGTCTGACGACTGCTCCTCGTCGAGCGGCTGCGGGACCTCACGCAGGTGCCGGTTGTGCCGCGGCTCGTGTTTGGTCTTGGCGTCGTTGAGGCGGCGCTTCAGGTCGTCGCGCACGTCCATGATCGCGGCGTGCAGGTCCTCCTCGGAGGAGGTCACGACCAGCTTCTCGCGGCCGCCGACGGTCGCCTCCAGGGTGACCTTCTGACCAGGGTGTTCCCGGTCCTTCACCGAGATGTACAACGCGGTGGTGTCGGCCTGGAACGCGGCGAGCCGGGCGTCGAGCGGGCTGAACTGCTCGGCGATCCAGTTCAGGTCGCCCTGGGAGAAGCCCGCGCCCACCCGCAGACACTCGTCGACGGTGGCCGGATTGGCGACTGCGCTCATCGGAACCTCCTGCATCCGGTGAAAGTTGGTCATCCCTCCGTTACCCAGTTGATCAACCTTGAATCCGGTCAAGGAGTCTCAGTCCGATTTCAATCACGTCCCGCGCGGTCCATTCCAGCGCCGGTGCGAGGACCGTCACCTCCGCCATCGCCTGCCCCGGCACCGCGGTGTCCTGCCAGCCGCCGGTGAACCAGACCTTCTCCTCGTCGGCCATCGCGAGCACACCCTCGTTCAGGCGCGCGGCGGGGAACGGCAGCCAGACGCGGAACTGGTTGGTGTGCGGCGGGCGCGGGAAGACCTGCGCGCCGGGCAACTCGGCGAACGCGTCGGCGACGACCCGGGCCTGGCGCACGAAGTCCGGGATCCGCGGCAGCACGCGCTCCAGCCCGGCGAGCGCGGTCAGCGCGGCCGGCCACTGCTGGAACAGGTGGCCACCGTAGCGGTGTCGCCAATTCCGGGCGTACGCGGCGAAGGCGGTGGTCCCGGTCAATGCCGCGCCGCTCAGGCCGCCCAGAGACTTGTAGAACGAGACGTACGTCGAATCGGCCAGCCCGGCGATCTCCGGAAGACCCCGATTGAGGTACGGCGTCGACTCCCACATCCGCGCCCCGTCGAAGTGGACCCGGGCGCCGAGCCCACGCGCCGCCGTGCACGCGTCACTGAGCTCCGGCCAGGTCGGCAGCACGAACCCGGCGTCGCGCATCGGCAGCTCGAAGACGACGGTACCGACCGGCTCGGCGAGCGTCATCAGCTCGGCGGCGGTCGGGTTGCGCGGCGCGGTGGTCGGGTGGACGGCACGCAGACCGGTCAGATCCGCGTACGCCCGATGCTCGTGCACCTCCTGATGCCCGAGCGGGTGCAGCGCGACCGCGGTGCGACCGGTCACCTCGGCGCCGTAGCGGAGCGCCACCTGCTGAGCCATCGTCCCCGTCGGGAAGAACACCGCGGCCTCGGCGCCGAGCAGGGCGGCGACCCGCTCCTCGAGCTGTTCGACCGGCCCGTCGCCGTAGAAGTCCGGCATCAGGTCGTCGGGGACGCCGGCGGCCAGCTCGGCGAGTTTCTCCCGCACGGTCGCCGGGCGCATCCCGGAGAGGAGCCGGTCGGAGTTCCGCATCGCGGCGATCCGCCGTGCCCACGCATCGTCAGCCACGGGCGCATGATCTCAGACTTTGCCGTCCCGCGTCTTTCTTGTACGATCGTACTTGTACATACGTACAAGATGAGGTGCACAGCAGTGCCATACGTTCTTCTCGCGCTCGCCATCGGGTGCGAACTCTTCGCGACCAGCATGATGAAAGCCACCGACGGATTCAGCCGGCTCTGGCCCACCCTCGCCGTCCTCGCCGGATACGCCATCTCGTTCATCGCCCTGTCCCAGGCGATCAAAGGCGGCCTCCAGGTCGGCGTCGCCTACGCGATCTGGTCCGCGGTCGGCACCGCGGCGATCGTCGTCATCGGCGCGCTCTTCCTCGACGAACCGGTGACGCTCGCTAAGGTGGGCGGCATCGTCCTGATCATCGGCGGAGTGGTGATGCTGAACCTGACCGGCGCGGAATCACATTGACCGGACCTGCCGCAGCGTCCCGGCCAGGGACCCCTCGCGCGACGACGGCGGCCGGCGCTGCTTCACCCGGCGCCGCCTCTTCACCCCGCGCTGCCTCTTCACCCCGCGCTGCCTCTTCACCCGGCACCGCCTCTTCACCCGGCACCGCCTCTTCACCCGGCACCGCCTCTTCACCCGGCACCGCCTCGGAACGCCGGCCTCAACGCGCCCGGGACCCGGAAGCGCGGCGGGCCGCCCTCGCCGTCGCCACCATGGAAGTCATCGCCGAAGCCGGCGTGGGGCGGACCACCCACCGGGCCGTCGCCGCCCGGGCCGGACTGCCGCTCGGCGCGACCACGTACTACTTCCCCACCCTCGACGACCTGATCGCCGCCGGGCTCCGGCACGCCACCGACCAACTGCGCGCCGACCTCGGCGAATGGGCGCAGCGACTGGCCGCGGCACCCGACCTGCCGACCGAACTCACCGCGCTGACCAGGGAATACCTGGACGATCGGCGGCAAGTCCGGATCGAGTACGAACTGTGCGTGGCCGCCGCGCGGGACTCGGCGCTACGGCCGATCGCGGAGACGTGGATGGACGGGCTGCCGGAAATACTCGCGCCGGCGGTGGGGGCGGATGCGGCCAGGGACATCTGTGCGCTGCTGGACGGGATCATCCTGCGGGCGCTGGTGATGGAGTCGGAGCTGGACGGGGCGGGGCTGACTGCGGCGATCCGCCGCTTGATCCACTGACGAGAGAGCGCACCCGCCCTCCCATCGTGTCGAGCGATCGTCGCAACACCTTCGTGATCCCCCAACTGCACGCGGCGGTGCAGGCCGTCCTGGACCACGAGCACAGCCCGCAGCAGATCAGCAACCGGCCACCCCGCGATCATCCCGGATGGAGTGAGTGGCAGGTGTCGCACGAGACGATCTACCCGGCCGTGTACATCCAGGGCCGAAAACGAACGGTCATTCCACGAGTAGCCTGCACACATGAGTGACCGACCGCCGCTGGCCGAGCAGCTCGACATGTTCCCGCACCCGGAAGGTGGCTGGTTCCGGGAGACCTGGCGGTCTCCGACGACCTTCCGCCCCGAGGGGTACGAGGGTGAGCGCGCCACCGCGACCGCCATCTACTTCCTGCTGCACCCGGGTGAGGAGTCGGCGTGGCATGTGGTGCGCTCGGGCGAGCTGTGGTTCTGGCACTCCGGCGGCCCGTTGACGCTCACCCTGGGCGGCAGTGGCGAGCGGCCGGGCGACGCGGAGTCGCTGCTGCTCGGCCCGGACATCGCCGGTGGACAGCAGCCGCAGCTGCTCGTGCCGGCCGGTTGCTGGCAGTCCGCCGCGCCGGCCGGGGAGGAGCCGGTGCTGGTCAGTTGCGTCGTGTCGCCCGGTTTCGACTACGCCGACTTCCGCCTGCTCTGACGCCGCCCCCGAAGCCGCTCACCCGCCCCGGCAGCTGAGCGCCCGCGGCGCCTCGAGCCGCTCGGAACACCCCTCAGGCCCAGCCAGACACCCCGGCGGCTGGGCGCCCGCGGCGCCTCAACCCGCTCGGAACACCGCTGAGGTCCAGCCGAGCGCTGCCGGCTGGGCCTCAGCGGTGATGCGCAGAGCGGTCAGCGGGCGAGCCGCAGGTGACCGGCCTGGTAGACGACCATACCGGCGTCGTCCAGCTCGAACGTCGCGGCCGGCCAGTCCCCGGTGATCCGCAGTCGCTGCGGGCTGACCAGGTGATATGTCACGTTGCCGGGCACCACGGCCAGCGACGGCACCTGCACCCGGACGACCGGGACCCCGACCGGGCCGGACTTCACGGTCAGACCGATCCGGCGCGCCGCCCACGCCACGAAGATCGCGGAATCGGCGAGACGCAGCACCGCCGACGGGTCGATCGTGTCGAGGTGCTCGGTACCCGCGGGCGGCAGGTCACCCGCGTCCCCGGATTGTTCCGCGCGGCAGCTCCAGCCGGTCTGGGTGCGACCGATCCGCAGCTCCCGGCTCCAGCCGTCGCCTTGGCACCTGACGTGCAGCGACGTCACGTCCGAGGCCGGGGTGAGCTCGGCGTTCCAGGTCAGCGTGTAGGCCCGGGAGCCGGCGACGATCGCCGAACCGCTGGGCCGTGAACCTCGCGGGAACACCAGCTCGGTGCCGACCCGGTCGGTTCGCTGCCAGATCATCGGGGTCACGGGCAGGTCGGCGCGAGGCCGTTCCGCCAGGGCCGGTCCCCGCGCGCCGGTCATGGTCATAGCGCCTCCTTTGCCGCTATCCGGATCCTCATCGTTGCACTGTGCAAGCGTTCGCGCCGATGAATCGACCCCACCGGGTTCGTCCTTGCGAGAATGTCGCACGCCAACGAGACCGACGGCCCGGATCGGGCAGAGAACCACCCGCCGCCAGTGTGTCGCACACCATACGGCCGCTCTGCGGCTCATCGGTCATCAGGGGTGCCCTCAAGATCAAAATCCGATTTTCCCCGTACGCCGTGAGCCCTCAACGCCGTCCGCCCACCCCCATGAGCTGGACCAACATGACCGCGGCCCCGCAGCAGAGCAGCACCAGCGCGGTCACCGAGGAAACCACCGCGAACACCGAGTGGGAGCCCCGCCGCGGCCGCTCCCCCACCACGATCGGCACCGTCGACCGCCGGCCCGAACCCACGTCCGGAGGAGTCGGCGGCACCGCAACGCCAGGCTCCGGGACGGCCGGGCCGCGGTGCTGGACGGGCCGGCCGCGCGGGATCGCGATCAGGTGACGGTGCGTCACGGACGGGGTGGGGCGACCTCGGGGCAGGGCGATCAGGTGCCGCCGGACCAGTGGAACGGCGGCGACAGGCTGACCCGAGGTGGAGGTGGCCACCACAACACGATTAACAACGAACCGTAGTTCCGTCGATGCGCAGCGTGTGCCAACTCTGGCGCGGCCATGGCCGTACGCCGATCGGATTTGGCTTCTGAAGGTGAAACGGCGGCCCGGCACGGGAGCCGGGCCGCCGGGAAAGCGGGGCTTACAGCGATTTCATCATGTCCTCGAACGACTCGGTGAGGGCGAACGGGTCCGCCGGGGTCGCCGGTTCGCGGCGCTCCATCTCGCGGGCCAGCTCGGTCGCGGCACGCTCGACCCGGCCGCGCAGCGGGCCCTCGACCGAGTTGGCGCCCCAGTCGTCGCTGGCCGCGAAGACCGAGGTCGGGACCGGCACCGCGTGCAGGTAGGCGAAGAGCGGCCGCAGCGCGTGCTCCAGCACCAGCGAGTGCCGGGCGGTGCCGGCCGTCGCCGCGAGCAGGATCGGCTTGCCGGCGAGCGTCTCCTGCTCCAGCACGTCGAAGAACGACTTGAACAGCCCGGAGTAGCTGGCGCTGAAGACCGGCGTGACCACGATCAAACCGTCGGCGGCGGCAACCGCGTCCTGTGCGCTCTTGAGGGCGGCCGGCGGGAAGCCGGTCAGCATGTGGTCGGTGATCTCGTGGGCCAGGTCGCGGAGCTCGATGACCTGGACCTCCGCGGCGACGCCGAGCTGGGCGGCGGCCCGCCCCGCCGCCGCGGACAACTGGTCCGCGAGCAGGCGGGTGGACGACGGCTGGCTCAGGCCCGCGCTGATGACGACGAGCTGGCGCTGTTTCATGCCTGCACTTCTTCCTTGATCTCCGTGATCCCGGTGGCCTTGGCCAGCTTGGCCGCGAGCAGGGACGCGTGCGTCGGCGCGTCCGGCACGTGCGCCGGCTTGAGGGCGGCGAACTCCTTGCGGAGCACCGGCACGACCTCGGAGCCGAGCAGGTCGAGCTGCTCCAGCACGGTCTTGACCGGCAGGCCGGCGTGGTCCATCAGGAACAGCTGGCGCTGGTAGTCGCCCACGTACTCCCGGAACTTGAGGGTCCGGTCGATGACCTGCTGCGGGCTGCCGACGGTCAGCGGCGTCTCACGGGTGAAGTCCTCCAGGGACGGGCCGTGGCCGTAGACCGGGGCGTTGTCGAAGTACGGCCGGAACTGCTTGACCGCCTCCTGGCTGTTCTTGTGCATGAACACCTGGCCACCGAGGCCGACGTAGGCCTGGTCGGCGGAGCCGTGACCGTAGTGCTCGAAGCGGTCGCGGTACAGCTTCACCATGCGCTGGGTGTGCGACGCCGGCCAGAAGATGTGGTTGGCGAAGAACCCGTCACCGTAGAACGCGGCCTGCTCGGCGATCTGCGGGCTGCGGATCGAGCCGTGCCAGACGAACGGCGGGACGTCGTCGAGCGGGCGCGGCGTCGAGGTGAACGACTGCAGCGGGGTGCGGAACTTGCCCTCCCAGTCGACGGTGTGCTCGCGCCACAGCTTGTGCAGCAGCGCGTAGTTCTCGATCGCCAGCGGGATGCCGGCGCGGATGTCCTTGCCGAACCACGGGTAGACCGGGCCGGTGTTGCCGCGGCCGAGCGTCAGGTCGACGCGACCGTCGGCCAGGTGCTGGAGCATCGCGAAGTCCTCGGCGATCTTCACCGGGTCGTTGGTGGTGATCAGCGTGGTCGCGGTGCTGAGCTGCAGCGTCGTGGTCTGCGCGGCGATGTAGGCCAGGGTGGTCGTCGGCGAGGACGAGAAGAACGGCTCGTTGTGGTGCTCACCGAGCGCGAAGACGTCGAGGCCGACCTCCTCCGCGTGCTTCGCGATGGTGACGATGTCCTTGATGCGCTCGGCCTCGGTCGGAGTCTTCCCGGTGGTGGGGTCGGTCGTGATGTCGCTGACGCTGAAGATGCCGAATTGCATGACCCGCTCCTGAAACCCTCGGCCGGGGTTCTGACGTCCCGGACTGCCTCGCACAACGTTGTTGACGCAGAAACTATTTCAGATTCAAAGAACTTCGGCTGCGGCGGGGGTCACACCACCGGTACCAGGTTTGCCTCAGGTCGATCCGCGGCTCTCGCACGGCCGGAATTCTGCCGACCGGGCGGTGTCGTCGAGGTGTCGGCGGCTGACACCTTGATGACACCGCCCGAGGCGTAGACCGGACCTGTCCGATGCGACCGAGGGAAAGGGACGTCCGATGCCGGAACTGCCGACGAGCCGCCGCGGTCTGCCGCCCCGGCCGGGGCCGGTGGCACCACGGCCGGGCGGCCGACGAAGCCACCGATCAGAAGCCGGTGCCCGTGTCGACGTCGACGGCGGTCACCGGGACGGACGTGCCGTCGATCGAGGTGGTGCGGTTGGTGACGTCCAGCTGCGGGGCGGGGCCGGTCTGCTCGCCCTCGGTGAGGACGCCGACCTGCCGGCCGTCGGGAAGGACGATCCAGGAGCCCTTGACCTGCGCATTGCGAACCTTGGTGGTGGTGCGGTAAAGGCCGGACGGCTTCTTCACGATCCCGAGGACGAAGTCGTGGGTCTTGCCGATCACGGTGACCCTGCCCCGGGCACTGGCGGTGTCGAACGTGCCGACGACCTTGGCGCCGGCCTTGCCGGTCAGGTCGAGTTTGCCGTCCTTGGCGGTGCCCTTCAGCCAGGCCTCGACCTTGGACCCGTCACAGATGTACGCGATCGCCTGCTGATCCCGGATCGAGATCGCCAGTGTGCCCGCGCCGTCCGCGACGTGACCGGCCAGCGTGATCCGCACCGGGGCGGGAGCGGCCGTGGTGGTCGTGCCGGTCCGGACCGGCTCGGTCGGCAGGGTCGCACCCGGCCCGGCGGCACCGGCAGCACCGGCAGCACCGGTCGCGCTGCTCGCGCCGGTCGGCGAGGGAGTGGCGGTCGCCCCGGCAAGGGCGGCTTTCCGGTCGTCCGCCCGGCGGTCCGCTGCGACGGCCAGGTTCACGCCGATCAGCGTGGCCGCGATCGCGACGACCACACCGAGGGCCACCAGCGGGCCCCGGCGCCGGCGACGCCTCGGCTCACCGGCCGGCGGCGCGGCCTGAGGAGTGCCGCCGGGCGGCCCGGCGAAGCCGGCGCCCCAGGCGAACTGACCGTTGGGAGCGGGCGTGGCGACCGGCCGACCGGCAGGCGGCGGCGACCCGGCAAGCCAACCCGCAGGAGCCGGGGCGCCGGCGAGCCAACCGGTCGGCGCGGACGCCTCGCCGCCGGGACCCGCGGGAGCCGACGCTCGATCCGGCCGGCCCGGCCAGGCGGAGAGTGCGGCGGGCGGCGCGGGCCGCGACGGCACGCCCTGGGACGGCGCGGGCTGCGAGGCCGCGGACTGCGAGGCCGTGGGCTGCGAGGGCGCGACTCGGGACGACGCGGGGTGCGAGAGTGCGGGTGGGAAGGCGCCGGCCCAGGGGCCGGTCGGCTCCGGGCGGCGCACCGTCGGGAGCCGGCCCTGGTCCGCGGGGCGGAGCTCGCCCAGGGCGCCGGACGCGACGACGCCGTGCAGGTAGGCGGCCACCCGGCGGGCCGTCGGACGCTGGGCGGGAACCGGGTTCAGGCACGAGCGCGCCGGGCCGGCCAACTCCGGCGGCAGCGCCTCCGGATCGCCCTGCAGGTCACCCGTGACCAGCTCGACCAGCAGGACACCGAGCGAGTACACGTCGGCCGCGGCGGTGGGCGGGGCGCCCTGCCAGATCTCCGGGGCGGTGTAGCCGGGCGTGCCCCCGGCCGCCCCACGATCGGCGTCCATGAGCAGCGCCGCCACACCGAAGTCGGTCACCCGGATCTCGGGCGGGTCGCTACCCCGTACGAGAAGAAGGTTCTCGGGTTTGAGGTCCAGATGGACGACACCGCGGGCGTGTGCGGCGTCGAGCGCGTCCGCGACCTGCGCCAGGATCGTCGCGGTCTCCGCCGGGCTGAGCCGGCCACCGCTGTCGGCGAGGTGACGGCGCAGGTCCGGACCGTCCACGAAGTCCATCAGCAGCGCAAGCGTGCCACCCTCGACGACCAGGTCGTGGAACTGCACGATGCCGGGGTGGTCGACGGCCCGCAGCGCGGTCTCCTCACGCAGGAAGAGGGTGCGGACCCGGCGGTCACCGGCGAGTTCGGGCCGCATCAGCTTCGCGGCGAGGGCGGGCCCACCGGAGCGCCGGCTGGCCCGCCGGACGACGGCGAGCGATCCGCTGCCGATCTGCTCGTGCAGCAGGTACTCACGGCCGAGCGCGTCCTGACCGGCCATCCCCGCACCTTCTCTCGTCTCGATCCCCGCACCGGGAGATCAACTACGATCGATCGCTTCCCCGTTCCTATCATCTGCTGGATACCGCTTTTCGGGTATCCGGGTTCACCCGAAATCGAGGATCTTCAGGCCGCGCGCGGCTGCCCGGTCACGGCGGGCAGCACGGTCCCGGCGCTGACGTCGTCCAGCCGGGCCCGGATCTCCGCCGGCAACCGCTGGTCGAGGCCGTCGAGCGCCGCGGCGAGGTGGCCGGTCGAGCGCGGCCCGAGCACCACCGCGGCGATGTCGTCGCGCCCGGCGATCCAGGCCAGCGCGATCGCGGCGCTGCTCGTGCCGAGCGTCCGGGCCGCCGCGGTGACCTCGTCGGCGACGTCGAAGTGCCGGTCGGTGAGCAGCCCGTCCACCCAGGCGCGGACCATCGCGCTGGGCATGGCGGCCCACTCGGCGAGCCGGCTGCCGGCCTCGGGCGCGTCACCCCGCCGGTACCGCCCGGCGAGCACGCCACTGCCGAGCGGGCTGTACGCCAGCACGCCGATCCCGTGCGAGCGGCAGACCGGCAGGATCTCCGCCTCGATGGACCGGGCGATCAGCGAATAGTTGGCCTGGAGGCTCACGAACGCCGAGCCGCCGTGGCGTTCCGCCGCCCACTGCGCGGCAACGATCCCGGCCGCGGTGTAGTTCGAGCAGCCCGCATAGCGCACCTTTCCCGAGCGGACGAACTCGTCGAGGACGGCCATGGTCTCGTCGGCCGGGGTGTCCGGGTCCGGCATGTGGCACTGGTAGAGGTCGATGTAGTCGGTGCCCAGCCGGCGCAGGCTCGCGTCGAGCGCACGGGTCAGGTGGGCGCGCGACAGTCCGCGATCATTCGGCCCGGTGCCGCGCGGACCGCCGGCTTTGGTGGCGAGCACCACCTCGTCCCGCCGGTGCGCGATGGCCCGGCCGACGATCTCCTCACTCGTCCCACCTCGGTAGACGTCCGCGGTGTCGATGAGGTTGAGCCCGGCGTCGAGGAACGCGCCGACGATCCGGCGCGCCTCGGCTTCCGGGGTGGGCGCCTGCGGGTCGAGTCCGAAATTCATCGTGCCGAGGGCGGCACGGGAGACGCGCAGGCCGGAGCGGCCCAGCGTGCGGTAGAGCATGGTGACCCCCGTAGAATCGGAATCCAGGTTCCGCTTGACTGTACGGAATGTAGATTCCGTTTGTCATCATCGGCTGAGGAGGATGCCGTGCCACGTTCGGACGCGCTGCGCAACCGGGCCAGGGTGCTGCAAGCGGCCGAGGAGGTGCTGGCCGAGCAGGGGCTGGCCGCCAGGATGGACGCGATCGCGGCCCGCGCCGGGGTCGGCGTCGGCACCGTGTACCGCCACTTCGCCACCAAGGAGGCCCTCTGGCAGGCGATCGTCGAGGCGCGGGTGGACGTGCTGCTCGCCGAGGCGGAACGGTTGCGCGCCGAGGCCGACCCGGCGACCGCGTTCTTCACGTTCTTCGCACGGATCGTGGCGGACGCGGCGGCCAAGAAGGCGTACACCGACGGGCTGCGGGACGCCGGGATCGACGTCAAGGACTCGCAGGCCGAGCAGGTCGCCGCCATGCGCGCCGCGATCACCGCCCTGCTCGGCAGCGCGCAGGCGGCCGGGGCGGTGCGCGACGACGTGGCGTTGCCCGAGGTGCTGGCCCTGCTGCGAGGCGCGAGCCTGGCCGCGGAGACCGGCGACTTCCCGCCGATCGCGCTGGAGGTGATCTTCGCCGGGCTGCGGGCCGGTTCCGCCACCACGCCTCGGGGCGCGGTGCGTGCCTCGCGGCCGTAACCGGGACAGGATGGAGCCGCGAGGTCCGCGAGGCTGAAGGAGACGTTGTGGCACGGCTGATCTGCACCGGAATCACGTCCCTGGACGGGTACATCAACGACGAGCAGGGCAATTTCGACTGGAGCGCACCGGACGAGGAGGTGCACTCGTTCGTCAACGACCTGGAACGGCCGATCGGCACCTACCTTTACGGGCGGCGGCTCTACGAGGTGATGCGCTTCTGGGAGAACGCGCACGCGCTGCCGGACGCCTCCCCCGTCGCGCTCGATTACGCCCAGTTGTGGCAGGCCGCCGAGAAGATCGTCTACTCGACGACGCTCGAGGCCGCGGCCACGGCCCGGACCAGGGTCGAGCGCACCTTCGACCCGAAGGCGGTGCAGGCCATGAAGGACAGCGCCGACCGTGATCTGAGCATCGGCGGGCCGCACCTCGCGGCACACGCGTTCCGCGCCGGCCTGGTCGACGAGGTCCAGCTCTTCATCTCGCCGGTCGCGGTGGGCGGTGGGACCAGGTTCCTCCCTTCCGGTGTACGCCTCGATCTCAAACTCGCCGAGCAGCAGCGCTTCGCGAACGGGGTGATCTACCTCCGCTATCACGCAGCGTGAGGATGGAGCCAGCGGTCGAGCCAGTCGAACGCCGCCTCCTGCATCTGCTCGACGAAGACGTGGCCGAGGCCGGGCCACACCCGGGTCGTCAGTCGCTCCCCAGCACGCTGCGCATTCCAGACCACACCCATCTTCCGGTACGCCGAATCGCGCCCCGCCGCACTGAACAGCGGATCCAACTCACCGTCGCAGACGAACATCGGACGCGGAGCGGCGATCGACGCCACGTCGGGGATGTCGAGGAACCGGAACAGTCCGGGGTGCAGCATGAAGAACGCGGACTGACCGCGCAGCGTGTTGTTGCCCGGCACCATCATCTCCTTCAGCCCGGTCATCCAGCAGGCCGACACGGTTGCCGCGACATGGTCGGAGAGGGCGGCCACCTGCCACGCCCGGTAACCACCCATCGAGAAGCCGACGGCCGCGACCCGGCGCTCGTCGACCTCGGGCAGCCCGGCCAGCATCGCGGCCGCGCGCGCGTCCTCCCGTGCCATCAACCCGGCCGGGGAGGAGCCGAGATTGTAAAGATTGGCGGCCAGCGCCTGCTGGCCCTCGTAGGCCATGCCGCCGCGATCACCCCAGCCGAGCGCGTCGACAGCAAGAACGGCGTAGCCCCGCCGGGCCAGCACGTCACCGATGAACCGGCCGCTGAAATACTTGGCCGACCACGCCTGCGCGGAGGCGAGACGCACGTCGTCGTACCACGGCTCGATGACCTTCTCCTTGCCGATGTCGAACTTCGCGCCGTGGTCGTGCAGCAGCAGCGCGGCCGGGAACGGGCCCGGGCCGGCGGGCACGAGCATGGTGGCCCGGACCCGGCTGTGCCGCGTGACGTCGAACGCCAGCTGCCGCCGCCGGTAACCGTCTCCAGGCTGCTCATCGATGACCTCCACCTGGAAGGGACTACGGTCGTCGGGCTGCTGGAGCAGCTCCTCGACCTTGGCGCGAGCCCGACGCCTCCAGGTGCGGAAGTCCCGCTCCCGGCTGGCCGGCCAAGCGAGCGGGAAGTCGAGCTCATCCCTGAGACGTTCATAGAAGACCGGCAGGTTGTCACCGATCACGCCCGGATTCTCGAACCCGGCCGCCTCGGCCGCGTCACTCGGCCCGGTCGCGGCCACCGCCTCGGCCACGTCACTCGGCCCGGTCGCGGCCACCGCCTCGGTCGCGGCGGTTGCCTCGACCAAGCCGGTGGCGAGCGTCGCGGCAGGAAGGGAGATCAGGGCGCGCCTCTTCATCAATTCCTCCTCATCGATCGATGAGGTCGACGCTAGAAAGCCCTTTCCCGCATGTCAACGGCCCGGCCGAGTCGCAGGGACGACCCGGGCCGGGCCTGGCGGGCCGGAGCGGCGGTTCAACCGGTGAAGGTTGCCGGGCGCCGACCGTCCGGGGCGGCTGCCGGAGCCGACTCGGCCTGAGCCGGCCGCCCGGGGGACGGCGATCCCGGTCTCGGGAGGGGAGACAGAAAGGGCGCGGCACCCGGACGGGCGCCGCGCCGCTACCTCGCTGCCCCCTGACCAGGGAGCTCAACGGCCCTGAAGAGACCTCACGTTGTCGCCGAAGGTCCAGCTCTTCGAGCCGTCCCAGTTGATGGACCACGTCATCAGGCCCTTGATCCCCGGGACACTGTTGTACGCCTGGGTGACCAGCGAAGGCGCCAGGTATCCGCCACCCGCGCCGGACTGTGCGGGCAGGCCGGGCACCTGCTTATCGTACGGGATCTTGATGGTGGTGCCCTGGATCGTCAGCCCGTTGTTGAGGCACTGTGTCTGAACGGTGAATCCCTGGACCGCGCCCGCCGAGTACGAGTCGCCGGAGCACCCATACATCGACCCGTTGTAGTACTGCATGTTCAACCACCAAAGGCGGTTGTTGTCCAGATATTTCTTGATGATCGGCAGGTAAGAGCCCCAGATCGATCCGTAGGTCACGCTGCCACCGGTCACATAGGCGGTTTCCGGCGCCATGGTCAGCCCGAAGTTCGACGGCATCGCCGCGAGCACCCCGTCGATGATCCGGATCAGGTTCGCCTGCGAGGTGGAGAGCGTGTTGATGTTGCCGCTACCGGAGAGCCCGGTCTCGATGTCGATGTCGATGCCGTCGAAGTTGTTGGCCTTCAGGATCGGCACGAGCGTGGACACGAACTTGTCGGCGACGGCGCTGGAGCTCAGGTCGATGCCGGCCGCCGCGCCGCCGATCGACATCAGGACCGTGGCGCCCTGCGACTTGGCCGCGCAGATCTCGGCGGCGGTGGGCACTTTCACGCCGGCGTCCATGCCGTTCTCCCACAGCACGGTCCCGTCCGAGCGGATCACCGGGAAGGCGGCCATCAGCACGTTGTAGCCGTGCTGTGTGATCCGGCTGTCGTTGATCGGGATCCAACCCATTCCCGGGTGTACGCCGTTGGAGGCCCCGTCCCAGTTCTCCCAGTACCCCTGGAGCACCTTCCCGGCGGGACGGCCGCGCGTCGCACAGCCCACCGGCGAGGTGGTCGGGCCGGGGGACGCAGTCGGTGACGCGGTGGGCGACGCGGTGGGCGACGCGGTGGGCGAGGACGTCGGGCTGGTGCCGCCACTGCAGGCGCCGAGGTCCTTCCACAACGTGGGCGTCGCGGCTGGGTTCCAGCCGGTGCCCACGTACGCCGTATGGGTGACCAGTGCCTGGTACAGCTTGGACTGGTAGGTCACCTGCTGCCCGGCGGTGTAGGTGACCCCTTCGGCCCAGACCGTCGAGGAGCAGGCGACGGCGGCCTCCCCGGTCGCGGAGAACGCCACGGTCGACCCGAGTGCCACCCCCACCCCGGCGACCAGTGCCAACACCTGGCGGCGAACACCCATGGCAACTCCTCGACAGCGTGAAAGTGACCTGTGCCACCACATGGTGGCTTTCACGTTCACAAATATCAAGGGTTCTTAACAGTCATTTATTCAAGTTTCTTAACAGTGACGGGGAGGCCGACAAAAGTTCCGAACGGCTGCAGCGCCTCCTCAGCCGCCGCCCAGTCCGTCGCGGTGAAATCCGTCAGCGGGGAGACCGTGACCGAGACCGCCTTCTTGCCGAGCGTGCGTTTCCACACCGCGCGCACCCTCCCGTCCTGCACCAGCGTGGACTGGAAGATGCCGTTGCCGCCGGGGATGATGCTCTTCAGCATGTCCGCCGTGGCCATCATCGAACGATCCTTGTAGCCCAGCATGTACTCGTCGAAGCCGGGCAGCGCGTGCCAGCCACGCACCGGGCCGGCGTCCAGCACGGCCGGGTCGGCCCACATCTCGACGCCGTCGACGTCTGCTCGCTGCAGACCCGCGGCTGCGATCCCGGCGCGCGCGTCCTTCATCGGGAGCATCGTCCAGCCGGCGAAATCCTTGGCCGTCGTGGGGCCGTGACCGCGGAAATAGCGGTGCGCCAGGATGCCGAGCGCCTCCTCCCGGGACGGCGTGTTGCGGCTCGGCGCCCACTCGTCGAGAAGCACGAACGTCTGCTCGGACCCCTCGTTCGGGGCGATGGCCGTGACGCCGCGCTGACTCGCGTACCACAGCAGGTGGTAACCGAGAGGACCGGAGACCTGGACGCCGCCCTCGTTGAGAGCGGCCACGCAGGAAGATCGCGTCAGGCGGCCGCCGCCCGCGAGGGCGGTGCCGAGGATCTCGGCCGCCTTGTCGGCGTCGGCCTCGGAGAGGCCCAGGAACTCGCGGCGTTTCGCCGCTCCGGCCAGCGCGCGGACGCCGGTGAGCTCCAGCATCCAGTGCGCGTCGGCGGACGGGATCAGGTGGACCGTGCCGCGCATCGGCCAGGTGCGCACGACGTCGCGTTTCTCGGTGTCGGCGACGATCTCCGGCAGGGTGCGCCCGGGCAGACGGGCGCCCAGCGACCAGAGGACGCTGTTGAGATCCTGCGCCTGCATGGCGCCGAACCACTCGACGATCTCCAGGGTCGACTTCTTGGCCACGCGGCCGAGGAGAAGGCTGGTCATACGAAGGCTCAGCGCCGTGTTGACATCCACAGCGCTGAGCCTAGAGAACCCCTACGACAAAATCAGCGACCGCGCGCGGCCCGGTACCGCTTGATCAGCGTGTTCGTCGACGAGTCGGCGTCGTCGGCCGGCGCCTCGGCCGAGGTCAGCTTCGGCGCGACCTGGTTGGCCATGGCCTTGCCGAGCTCGACACCCCACTGGTCGAACGAGTTGATCTCCCAGATCACGCCCTGGGTGAACGTGATGTGCTCATAGAGCGCCACGAGCTGGCCGAACGTGTGCGGCGTCAGCTTGTCGGCGAGGATCGTCGTCGTCGGGTGGTTGCCCTGCATGACCCGGTGCGGCACGACCGCGGCCTTGGTGCCCTCGGCCTCGACCTGCTCGACCGTCTTGCCGAAGGCGAGCGCCCCGGTCTGCGCCAGGAAGTTCGACATGAACAGGTCGTGCATCTCGCCGATGTCGTGGTTCGGCTGGGAGAAGCCGATGAAGTCGGCCGGGATCAGCTTCGTGCCCTGGTGGATCAGCTGGTAGAACGCGTGCTGACCGTTGGTGCCGGGCTCGCCCCAGAAGACCTCGCCGGTCTGGAAGTTCACCGGGTCACCGTCGAGGCGCACGGACTTGCCGTTGCTCTCCATGGTCAGCTGCTGGAGGTAGGCGGCGAAGCGGTGCAGGTACTGCGCGTACGGCAGGACGGCGTGCGACTGGGCGCCGAGGAACGTGTCATACCACACGTTGAGCAGGCCGAGCAGGGCCGGCACGTTGCGCTCGACCGGCGTCGTACGGAAATGCTCGTCGATCTTGTGGTAACCGGCGAGCAGGTCGGCGAACTGCTCCTTGCCGATCGCGATCAGCACGGACAGACCGACCGCGGACGGCAGTGAGTACCGGCCGCCCACCCAGTCCCAGAAGCCGAACATGTTCGCGGTGTCGATGCCGAAGTCGGCCACCTTGGCGGCGTTGGTGCTGACCGCGACGAAGTGCTTGGCGACCGCCGCGTCGTCGTTCAGCGTCGCCAGGAGCCACTTGCGCGCCTCGCGGGCGTTGGTCAGCGTCTCCTGCGTGGTGAACGTCTTCGACACGATGATGAAGAGCGTCGTGGCCGGGTCCAGGTCACGCGTCTTCTCGTACAGGTCGGTGGGGTCGATGTTCGACACGAACCGGGCCTCGATGTCGCGCTGCGAGTAGTCCTTCAGCGCCTCGTAGGCCATGACCGGGCCCAGGTCGGAACCACCGATGCCGATGTTGACGATCGTCTTGATCCGCTGACCGGTGTGGCCGGTCCACTCGCCCGAGCGCACCTTGTCGGCGAACGCGCCCATCCGGTCGAGCACCTCGTGCACGTCGGCGACGACATCCTGACCGTCGACGACCAGCGACGCGTCGCGCGGCAGGCGCAGCGCGGTGTGCAGGACGGCCCGGTCCTCGGTGACGTTGATGTGCTCGCCGGCGAACATCGCGGCGATCCTCTCGGTCAGCTTGGCGCGCCCGGCCAGCGCGAACAGCGCGCTGAGCACCTCGTCGGTGACCAGGTTCTTGCTGTAGTCGACATACAGGTCGGCGACCTCGGCGGCGTAGCGCTCACCACGCTGCGGCTCGCTGTCGAACAGGTCGCGCAGGTGGACCGCCGAAAACTTCTCCGCGTGACCCTGAAGCGCCTGCCATTCGGCGCTGTCGGAAACGTGTTCGCTCATCTCTCCACTCCCGGACCTGGGACACTGCACACTTCGCCCATCGTGGCACGTACCGCTGCCGGACGCGGGCGATCTAGGTCTCATAGGCGGCCCACAGATTGATCACAGGGCCGCCGTAGCACCGCCCACGAGGTTAGTCCCATGACGACCACCACCCGCCAGCGTGTCCCCTTGGTCATGCTCCTGCTGGCAACTGCGGTTCTGTACCTCTGGGATCTCAGCGCCTCCGGCTGGGGCAACAGCTTCTACGCCGCCGCCGCGCAGGCCGGCGCGCAGAGCTGGAAGGCCTGGCTCTTCGGCTCGCTGGACGCCGGCAACGCGATCACCGTGGACAAACCGCCCGCCGCGATGTGGGTGATGGGGCTGTCCGCACGCATCTTCGGGGTGAACAGCTGGTCGATCCTCGCGCCGCAGGCGCTGATGGGCGTGGCCGGCGTGTTCCTGCTCTACCTGACGGTGAAACGCTGGTTCGGGCACGCCGCCGGGATGCTCGCCGGGGCCGCGCTGGCGGTGACCCCGGTCGCGGTGCTGATGTTCCGCTACGACAACCCGGACGCACTGCTGGTGCTGCTGATGACCGCGGCCGCGTACACCACGGTCCGCGCCACCGAACGGGCCGGCGCGCAATGGCTGGCCTGGACCGGGGTACTGCTCGGTTTCGGCTTCCTGACCAAGATGATGCAGGCGTTCCTGGTGCTGCCGGCGATGGCGCTGGTCTACCTGGTCGCCGCGCCGACCACGATCGGCAGGCGGATCAAGCACCTGCTCCTCGCCGGCCTCGCCCTGGTCGCCTCGGCCGGCTGGTTCATCGCCCTGGTGTCGTTGTGGCCGGCGTCGTCCCGGCCGTACATCGCCGGTTCGACCAACAACACGCTGTGGGAACTGGCGATCGGTTACAACGGCCTGGGCCGGATCCTCGGCGGCTCCGGCAACGGTGGCGGCGGTGGCGGCGGCGGGGGTAACGTCGGCTTCGGCGGGGCCACGGGCATCGGCCGCCTCTTCGGCGAGTCGATGGGCACGGAGATCTCCTGGCTGCTGCCGGCCGCGCTGATCGCCCTGGTGGCGGTGCTCGCGGTCACGTGGACCGCGCCGCGGACCGATCGTGCCCGGGCCGGCATGCTGCTCTGGGGTGGCTGGCTGCTGGTCACCGGCGTGACCTTCTCCTACATGAGCGGGACGATCCACCCGTACTACACGGTCGCCCTGGCACCGTCGATCGCCGCGCTGGTCGGCATCGGAGCCCGCGTCCTCTGGCTCTACCGCGCGCAGATCTGGGCCCGGATCGTGCTCGCCGGCATGATCCTGACCACCGCCGGCTGGGGTTTCGTGCTCCTCGGCCGCACCGAGTGGGAGCCGTGGATCCGCTGGGTGGCGCTCGCCGCCGGCGTCGTCGCGGCCCTCGCCCTCGTCGCCCCCGCGGCCCAGCTGCGCCGGCTCGCGGTCATCGGCATCGTCGCCGGCGTGCTGTCGGCCGGGCTGGGCACCGCGGCCTACGCGGCCGCCACGGTCACGGTCGCCCATACGGGCTCCATCCCCAGCTCCGGGCCGTCCGGAACGTCCGGCATGGGCGGTGGTCCCGGAGGCGGCGGATTTACCCGTACGGGCAATGGCGGCAATTTTCCCGGAAACGCCCCCACGGGTGACGCGTCGTCGTCGGATTCCCCGTCGTCCACCGACTCCTCGTCCTCCTCGTCGTCCCCGTCGCAGTCCTCCTCGTCCTCCACGGACTCGTCGCAGTCCAGCGGCGGCCCGATCGGCGGCGGCACGGGCGGCGGCCGTGGCGGTGACAGCAGCAACAACAGCGAGCTGACCGCGCTGCTCAAGGCCAGCACGACGACGTGGTCCGCGGCGGTCAGCGGCGCCACCTCGGCGGCCGACCTGGAACTCGCCTCCGGCACGTCGGTGATCGCCCTCGGCGGCTGGAACGGCAGCGACCCCTCCCCCACGCTGGCCCAGTTCCAGGCGTACGTGAAAGCCGGTCAGATCCACTACTACATCTCCGGCGGCGGGATGGGCGGCGGTGGCGGCATGGGCGGCGGGACGACCGACTCGTCGCAGATCGCCACCTGGGTCTCCCAGAACTACGCGGCCACCACGGTCGGCGGCACCACCGTCTACGACCTGACGGCCACCGAGTAGAAGTCTTCCTCCTCGAACAGTGGGCCCCGCAGCTTCCCCGTGCTGCGGGGCCCACGCCTGTACGGGAAATTGTCGTACCCCTCTTCTAGGTTTTCGCGCATGGTTACCGCGGCTTACTCGTACCTCGGTTCGTCGACTCTGGACGACGGCCTGACCTTGCAGACCTCCGGCGGCCCGGCCGCTCATCCCCGTTTCTTCACCGGCTTCCTGACCTCGCCCGCTGCCGCGGCGACCGGCCTGCTCGCCGTCGCCGAGGTCGCCCGCATGCGGTATTTCCGGCCGCTTCCCCCGGCCAGCCTCGACCCGGTGGTCACGGCCGGGTCCGACCGGCTGCGGTTCGAGTCGTTCTCCGGCTGCGGCGGGGTCTATGCGCGGCTCGACGTGCTGCCCGGCGGGCTGGACGGTGAGATCGTCGCCCACGGCACGACGAATGTGGACGTGAACCTGCCCCTGCAGCGCGCGCTGACCCGGGTCGGCCGGTCCGATCCGATGCACGTCGCGGTCGGCCCCGACGACCTGACCGTGACGACGTTCGACGGGCCGCTGGTGGAGAGGAAGGTGCCGCTGCCGTCGCGCTGGCTGCGCGGTTTCGCCGAGGCGCAGGTGCTGACCGCCCGGTTCGACCCGCGGGCCGAGATCGGGGTCGCCGAGGCCCGGGCGCTGTTCAACCGGCTGCCGGCCACCGACAAGTCGGTGCTGTGGGCGGTCCCGGCCGGTCGTTCGCTGCGCTTCACCTCCCGGCCTGCGCCGGGCGCGGTCTGCCTTCCCGGCGCCGGCCGGCTGTCCGCCCTCAAACCCTTCTTGAGGTACGCGACGGGCCTGCGCGTCTACGGCCCGGCAGTCGCCAGTGGCAGCCGGCCGGTGGCCAGCACCTGGGAGTTGTCGATGCCGGCCCTGCGGTTGTCGCTGACCCTGTCGCCGGAGCCCTACCGTGGCTTCTCCGGCGAGGGCGCGGTCCTGGAGTCCCTGGCGTCCGACGAGGTGACCGACGACGCCGACCTGGTCAGCGCCCTGCTCTCGTGGGACCCGACGATCGACGTGGACTCACTGGCCAGTGCCTCGGGGCTGGACGCCGCGCGGGTGCGCGACGCGCTGACCCAGTTGGGCACGGCCGGCCGGGTGGGCTATGACGTGGCCGAGGCGGGCTACTTCCACCGCACGTTGCCCTACACGGCGGAGGCCGTCGAGCGGATGAATCCGCGCCTGGCCGGCGCCCGCGCGCTGATCACGGCCGGCGGCGTGACCGTCGGCGCCGAGGGGTCCGTGGTGGTCAGCGGCGACGAGACGTACCACGTGCGGAACGAGTCGCAGTCCTGCACCTGCCCGTGGTGGGCGAAACACCGGGGTGGTCGCGGCCCGTGCAAGCACGTCCTCGCCGTCCGGATGGCCCGCGCCGGCGAGACCGCCGCGACGATCGCGAAGGCCGAGGCGTCGGCATGACCCTGACCTGGGAGCTTCTGCGCGGGCGGGCGCAGAACGGAAGCCTCACCGGTGTGGTCCGGCTGCTCGTCCGCGCCACCGAGGAGGAACGTCTCGCCCTCGCACCCGAGGTCGAGGCCGCCATCAAGGCGCTGGACCGGAACGGCTGGTGGCGCGGGCAGAACAATCCGAACCCGGGCTACGCGCTGGCCGTGATCGGCTGCATGCCGAGCGCCGCGCGGGCCGCCGCCCTGCTGCAGCGCACCAGCATGCAGAGCTGGGCGAAGGACGGCCCGGCCCACTTCCTCGAGGTCGCCCGCGCCCGCGAGCTGACCTGGCTGGGCGATCTGGGTGCCCGCCTCGCGCAGCGGCTGCCGATCCGGGATGCGAATGTCGACCTGTGGCCGGTCGTCTCCGCGTTCCTGCGCGAGGGCGGCACCGAGCCACCGGTCACCGAGAACGTGGTCCGCGCCTGGCTGGACCGCTTGCTCAGCCCGCCCTGGCAGCGCAACGAGGACAAGACGCCGCTGAGCATCCGGCTGCGCGAGGACCCACATCGCGACCTGCTGCTGCCCGGCGTTTTCGAGTTCACCGGGTTCGGCTCCGACCTGGCCGCCATGGGGTGGGACGAGTCGACCGGCCAGTGGGAGTCCACCCCGGTCCTGCCGAAAGTGATCGCGCACCTGGTCGCCGACGGCACCCTGGAACGCAAAGTCATCCTGGACCTGACCGTCGACCGGCTGCTGCGCGGCGGCAGGCCGAACGAGGTCCGCCCGTTCGCGCTGCTGCACGACGCCCTGGCCCCGACCCTCGACGAGGCCTGCAGCCACGCGCTGGACTATGCGCGCCTGCTCCCCGAGGCGCCCGGCGCGGTCGCGACCCTCGCGCAGAAGGCGTTGCGCCAGGTCGACGAGGCCGGGCGGCTGGAGCTGGAAACCCTGCTCGACACCAGCGGCCCGACCCTCGTCCGCAAGGAGAAGACGCTGGTCAAGGCACAGCTGACCTGGCTGGAGAAGGTGGCTCGCCGCGAGCCCGGCCGGGCTGGCGAGGTGCTGGAGACGATCGCCACCGCCTTCGGCCACCCCGCGCTCGACGTGCAGGAACGCGCGCTGACCGGGATCGGCAAGCAGGTCGCCGGGCTGGACGCGGACACCGTCGCCCGGCTCGCCGAGGCGTCCGTGATCCTCGGCGGGGACCTTCCGGCCCGGGCCGTCGAGCTGTTCGGCGTCGCCGCACCGGAGTCCGCCGACAAGGTGCCGGAGCTGCTGCCGGCCGCCCCACCGGCCGAGATGCCGGCGCCGATCGCCACCGCCACCGAGCTCGCCGAGGAACTGGTCGCGCTCGCCCACGAGCGGGGCGCCATCCGGTGGGAACGGGTGCTGGCCGGGCTGGTCACGCTCTACGCGACCGAGGGCGCGACGGTCCTGCGCGCCGCGCTGCAGCCGGTGCTGGACCGATACCCGGGCGACTTCGCGGAGAGTTCGTGGAACCGGACCGAGCCGCTGCTGCACCTGGGCATCGCGATCCGGTCCGTGATCGGCCCCGACTCGCCCGCCGCCGCCCCGCGCACCGGCGTCGGCCGTTCCGGGAACCTGTGGGAGTGGCTGGTCACGTCCGTCCGCACCGCCTGGCAGGACGGACGGCGCGGCGGTGACGACTCCGCGCTCGCCGCCACCCCCGACGGGGTGCTCGGCCTGCGCGTCGCCGAGCTGGCCACCCAGCTGACCCGCACCATGGTTCCGCTGATCATGGCCACGCCGACGCACGTGACCGGCAGTGTGGACGCGTCCGTGCTGCTGGAACGCTTGCGCCGGGCCGAGGCGGAAGGGTGGCAGCCGTGGCCCGTCGACTTCGAGCAGGCACTGCTGCGGCTGCCCCGCGAAACCGATCCCGCAGTCGTCGCCGCGGCCGGGCAGCTGACCTCCCCGGCCGGGCGGCAGTTCGCCACCTGGCTGACCCGCGGTGGCCTGCCCGACCCGGTGACCCGGCGTTTCGAGCAGACCCCGGATGACAAGAACCGCTACTACTGGTCACCGGGCGTGCGCCGGGTAGTGGCGGCCATGAGCCCGGCCCGCGACGGTGGCCTGCGCCTGGAACGTCAGCTGCTCACCGTCGTCCCGGGCACGCACCCGGCGGGCTACCCGGGCACCTTCCACGGCACCGGTGACGTGCTCACCATGGTCCTGCCGCACCACCGGGAGGCGGCGGCCGCCTGGGCGCTGCCCGAGGTCGCCGCCACAGCCGACCAGGAACAGCGCGAAGGCGCCGGGGTGCTGCCACTGCTCGCCGAGTGCTCGGGGCCGGTCGGGCCGGCGCTCGCCCACGGGGTCGCGTACGGACTCGGAGCCCGCCACCACGAGAACCGGGTCGCCGCCACCGACGCGTTCCTCACCCTGGCCGCCCGGCCCGAGCCGTTCGCGGCGGCGGTCGGGGGCGCGCTGGCCGACCTCGGGGCGGACGGCGTTCTCAAGATGTCGCGCGTCGTCCCCGCCCTGGCCGAGGTGCACCGGGCCGGTGCCTCGGTCGCGCTGTGGGAGGCTCTGGCCACGGCTCTGCCGACGCTGCTCCCGGCCGCCCCGCACGGCCTGCCCGACCTGCTGGAACTGTGCAGCCAGGTCGCCCGCGCGGTCCACGCGCGGACGGAGATCGCGGGGCTGGCCGACGTCGCTTCCCGCCCCGGCACGACGCGGCTGATCAAGGAGGCGAGGCGCTTGCAGACCGTCCTCACCCCCTGACCGGCGCACGCCCGCCTCGCCGCCGGCCGGCCGCAGCACCGCCAGCACCCAGCCGGGCGGGCGCGGCCGGCGGCCAGAAGTGCCTCCCCCGGGCCGAAGCACCGCTCGCACCCAGCTCGATCGGCACGGCTGGGGGTTGGAGGCGGTTCGGCGAGGCGGGCGCGTGTCTGCCCGGGTGGCCGGGTCGGTGCGGACAGGGTGCTGCGGGAGTGTGGCTGAGCAGGGCGGGCGTGGGCGTACACGGGAATTGGGGTGGGGTGAGTCTGGAGAGGGAAAACGGAAACGCCGCCCGGGTGGGGGACCCGGACGGCGTTTCCTCAGGGGGAGGGTTGAAGATCAGCCGAGCTTCACGTCGAAGATCGGGTTGGCGGCCAGCTTGCGGAAGGCCGCGAGCGACGCCTTCGAGCTGTCGATGCTGATGTCGCGGTCGCCCTCGTCGTCGTGCTTGGTGTCGAAGTGCACGATCGCCTTGATCGCCGGGCGCTTCTTCAGCTCGTCGAGGACGCTGTTGTAGACGGCCGACTTGTCGGCGATGTGACCGACGCGGTGGTAGCCACCCCACTCGGCGACCATGATCGGCTTGCCGGCGTGCTTGGTGGTGGCCCAGTCGTACCAGCCGAGCGTGCCGCCCTTGGCCTTGCGGTCGAGCAGCGAGGCGAAGTTGCCGTAGTGGTAGTAGCCCTTCTCCACGGAGACGTAGGAGTCCAGGCCGACCCAGTCGACGACGTCGTCACCCGGGTACAGGTCCTTCCACCAGGACTGCGCCATCCACTTCTCGTTGCCCATGTACGCGACGACGTTGATCACGTTCGACACGCCCTGGGCGCGCAGGCGCTGGATGGTGTGGCGGTACATGGCCGCGAAGTCCTTGGCCGCCATGCCCGAGCCGGCGCGCGCGATGACATCGTTCTCCGGCTCGTGGTTCAGGACCAGGAAGAACTTCTTCCCGTACGCCTTGGCCCGCGCGGCGAAAGCGTCGATCCGCTTGTCCTGCTGGCCCTTGGCGACGGCCGCCCACGTCGTGCCGTACGCGATCTTCCAGTTCTCCAGGAGCACCCGCGGGTGCGCCGCGTCCTGGGTCATCGCGATCTCGGCCTTGGTCGGGAACGGCTCGTTGCCCTTGTGGTACTGGTGGAAGATGCTCGCGGTCCGGCCGCTCGCGTTCTCCCAGTTCTTCAGCGCCTCGTCACGCGGGGCGCTGGTGAAACCACCGGCGGCACCGCCCCAGAGAACACCACAGGTCGGGACCAGCTTGGCGCCGGTCGTGCAACCCGCGTCGGCAGCCTGCGTAGCGGCCTGTGCCGGCGTCGCCGTCACCGCACCGGCGAAACCGGCAGCGAGGGCGGTGAGCGTCAGTACGGTCTTGCGCAGCGTCGACTTCAAAATCAAATACCCCCCGGTCTGTCCAGCGGCGTTGCCCGCCGGGCATGTGAAAGAGATTCCAGGGCGACGGGTGCGCGCCCAGTGCCCGTGCCGGTGCGGGCCGGTTGCGGGAAAATCGGCCCCGCCGGGCACGTCCCGCCCCGCACGTCCCGCCCCGCTGGGCACGTCCCGCCCCGCCGGGCCTTGGCCTGCGTGACCTTTCCGGGACGCGGCGACGGCGAAGGGCACACGCCGGTCGGGGTGTCTCGCTTGCTTCCGCGGCGCGCCGGGAGTAGCCAGGACAGATGTGGATCTTTGACGGGCACAACGACCTCGCCATGCGGCTGCGCGAGGAGCACGGCTCGAGCGTCACGGGACTCGACCGGTCGCGGCCGGAGCTGCAGACCGACCTGCCGCGGCTGCGCAGCGGGAACGTCGGCGCCCAGTTCTGGTCCGTCTACGTGCCGTCCTCGCTGCCCGAGCCGGAGGCGGTCACGCACACCATGGAGCAGATCGACGTCGTGTATCGGCTGCTCAACGAGTACCCGGACGCGCTGGAGGCCGCCTTCACGGCCGACGACGTCGAGCGGATCGTCGCCGCCGGCCGGGTGGCCTCACTGATCGGCATCGAGGGTGGCCACTGCCTGGCGCGCTCGCCCGGGGTGCTGCGGGCGTTCGCGCGGCTCGGCGTCCGCTACGTGACGCTGACCCACAACCATCACACCGCCTGGGCCGACTCGGCTGCCGCGCCGCCGTCCGTCGACGGCCTGACGGCCGAAGGGCTTGCTCTGGTACGCGAGATGCAGCGCATCGGGGTGCTGGTCGACCTCTCGCACGTGGCGACCGAGACGATGCACGCCGCGCTCGGCGAAGCCGCCGCACCGGTGATCTTCAGCCACTCCGGGGCGCGGACCGTCACCGATCATCCGCGCAACGTGCCCGACGACGTGCTCGAACGGATCCCGGCCAACGGCGGGGTGGTGCAGATCCCGTTCGTCGCGTACTTCGTGTCGTCGGCCGCCCTGGAGTGGTACCACGCCGCCGAAGCCGAGTGGAAGCGGCTGGGGCTGCCGCCGGTCGAGCACGACTGGGTACGCGGGCCGCGCGCCGGGGAGACGTCGCCGCCCGTCGCCAAGGTCGCCGTCCAGGTGTCCGAGCCGGCGTTCCAGCCGTGGCTGGCGGCGAACCCACGCCCGGACGCGACCGTCTCGGACGTCGCCGACCACGTCGAACACGCCCGCGCGGTGGCCGGGATCGAGCACATCGGGCTGGGAGCGGACTTCGACGGAACCTCGGACCTGCCGGTCGGGCTCGGCGACGTGGCCGGATACCCCACCCTGCTGGCCGAACTGTCGGGTCGCGGCTGGTCCGACGACGACCTGCGGAAACTCGCCCACCGGAACGTGCTGCGGGTGATGCGCGAGACCGAGCAGCACGCGACCGAGCCGCTGTGGCCGTCCACTCGCCTTGTTGCGACGGGCGGCGCGTCAGGGCGTCCGGAGGAGGCGGCGGCGCTCGCTCGCGAGGACGTCTGACATGGCTGATTCGCACATCGAGCGGTGACCGTGCGAGGTGGACCCGGGCAACGGGACGGGCGGTTACCGTAAGTGACAAGCCTGGGCGACGTGCGTGCGACGCCGCCCAGGGTGCCGGCCCGCGAACGGGGCCGGAAAAGCGCGGATCCGCCGGAGCCCGGCAGCTGGGTCCGGATGCCGGGGTGCCGACGGATCGGGCGGCCGGTCGCCGGAGAACTTCTTGGGTTTCACGACGACTGCCGGATGTTCAACGGCGTGGACCGCACGAACATGGAGATCATACGGTTTGTTTCCGGATCGTGCACCGGCCGGGTGATCCAGATCGCCACGGCTCGTTGCGATCTCCGGTGAGAGGTTAGCGCCGGGGCGCCGGTGGGGTGATCGCGGGTGCGTCACCCCACTCAGACCACACAGGAAGTCACGCTCAGTCAACCGGCTGGCGGCTTCTCGGAGCCCTCCGGCTTGATCGGTTTCGGTGTGGGGGTCGTCCCGTTGGGCGATGCCGGCGGCTCGATCGCCGACGACTCGGGGTCGCGCGCTCGCGAGGCGGTGGGCGTTGCCGGGGGCTCGGGGTCGCGCGGATGCGGGGTGGGGCGGGGCTCAGTGCGTACCGAATCGGGGGTTCCAGGGTTTTCTGGGGGAAGGCCGGTGCCGATCGCGGCGTAGACCGCCGGCTGGTCGCGGCGAAGGCGGCGGCCCCACCAGACGCCGAGCAGGTAGACGGCGAGGAAAGCGACCGGCGGCAGGTAGACCTTGACCGGATTGTCGGAGTCGAGGAGGTCGCCGAAGAAGACGACCGAGAGCAGCAGCATCAGGATCAGGAAGACCGCGGCGATCCACGGGGCGACCGAGCGGCGCCACGTCGTCTCGCCGTGCGCGTCGCGGCGGAAGAAGCGGACGACCGCGACCGACGCGATCGCCATCAGCACCAGGACGCCGAGGCCACCGGAGACCGTGCCGAAGAAGAAGAGGTCCGTCGTCGGGTTCAGCACGAGCGCCGCGAAGATCAGCAGTACGACGACGGCCAGGCCGGACTGGGCGATGGACGCACCGACCGGCACGTCGTCGCGAGTGCGGGCGAGGGTTCGCGGGAGCACGCCTTCGCGGGCGACGGTCAGCGCATACCGCGCGACGGTGTGATGGAAGGCGAGCATCGCGGCGAACAGGCTGGTCGCGAAGAAGATCCGGCCGAGATCGATGAGCGCGGTCGGCAGGTACGGGTCGGGGAGCACGAAGAAGAGGTCGTTGAGGTACTGCGCGGCGACGTCGATGATCCGGTCGGGCCCGGCGACGACGGACATCGCCCAGGCCGAGCCCCCGTAGACGATCGCGGCCACGCCGAGCGTCATGAAGATCGCGCGGGCGACCGTGCGCCGCGGGTCACGCGCCTCGGCCGCGTAGACCAGGGGCGATTCGAAGCCGACCATCCCGGCGACCGCGCCGACCAGCAGGGACACGCCGCCCGCGCTGGCGATCAGCCCCGGGTTGAGCGTGTCGGCGCTGACCGAGCCGCCGGCCGGGTGACCGAGCATGACGGCGTCGAAAATCAGCACGATCAGCACTTCGGCGCAGACCAGGACGGTCAGGATACGGGCGTTGAAATCGATCTGCCGCAGGCCCAGGAAGCTGATCACGGCCCAGCCGAGCAGCGCCCAGACGATCCACGACAGCTTCAGCCCGAAGATCGCCGCGGCGTTGTGGGCGGCCACGCCGAACGCGCCGTAGAGGCCGATCTGCATCGCGTTGTAGGCCACGAGCGCGACGAGAGCGGTCCCGACACCCGCCGGTCTGGAGAGACCCTTCGCCGCGTACGCATAGAAGGCGCCACTGTTGGGCACGTGCCGGGCCATCGCCGTGAGGCCGACCGTGAAGATCGCCAGCACGACGGCGACCAGCACGTATGCCACCGGGATGCCCTTTTCTCTCACCTCCCCGTAGCCCAGCGGAAGAGCCCCGGCGACCACGGTGAGTGGCGTCATCGCGGATACCGCGATGACGAACACGGACCACGTGCCGAGTTTGTGCGAATTCTGCTCGGTAAGCCCCGCTTGCGACACGGTGCCTCCTGTCCACAGCGGATCAGTGCCAGACGCCGAAGATATCGAAGTTAACTGATCTTGGGGCGGCTTGTTTTCCCCCCTCTCGGCCGGGGTAGATTCGGTTCCATGCCCATCGGCCCGCAACCGCACGGCCGCCGCGGCACCGTCGAGGAGCCGTACAGTCCGCTCAACCTGCGCCTGGTCCTCGCCGCGTTCGGCATGGTGGTGTGCGCCGTCCTGTCCGTCGTGCTGTTCCGGGCCGGGTGGACCCTGCCGGGCTGGCTGCTGGCGGCGTGGGCGGCGGTCGCCCTGGTCGACATCGTGGTGATCCAGTTCCGCCGGCGGGCCCGCGCCCGTGCCGAGGGCGGAGCGACGAAGGACCACAGCCTCTTCGAGTGATCGCGGGGACCACAGCCGCTTCGAGCGGTCAGGCCAGGCCCGCGTCATGGACCAGCAGGGCGATCTGGACGCGATTGTTCAGGTCGAGCTTGGTCAGCAGCCGGGAGACGTGCGCCTTCACCGTCGCGACCGACATGAACAGGTCGGCGCCGATCTCCGCGTTCGACTTGCCCTGCGCGACCGCGAGCGCCACGTCCAGCTCACGCGTGCTGAGCTGATCGAGCCGGCGGCCGGCCTGCCCGCGGTCCGGCTGCGGCGCCGTCACATGCGTGATCAACTGCCGGGTCACGCTCGGGGACAGCGTCGCCTCACCGGCCGCGACACGCAGCACGGCGTCCCGGATCTGCGCCGGTGGCGTGTCCTTCAACAGGAACCCGCCGGCCCCGGCCCGCAACGCCCGCAGCACGAACTCGTCGGCGTCGAACGTGGTCAGGACCAGCACCTCGGGCGCATCCGGCCGGCGACGCAGCGTCTCCGTCGCGGTCAGCCCGTCGACGCCGGGCATCCGGATGTCCATCAGCACGACGTCCGGCCGGTGCTCGGCGACCGCTCCCGGCACCTCGGCACCGTCGCTCGCCTGCCCGACCACGTGCAGGTCGTCGGCACCGGTGAGGATCATCGACAGGCCGGCCCGGACCAGCGGGTCGTCGTCGACGATCAAGACCCGGACCGGATTCACGGCTCCTCCCACGGCAGCCACGCGCCGAGGCGGAACTCGCCGTCCGCCGGACCGTGGGACAGGCTGCCGCCGGCCAGGGTGGCACGTTCGGTGAGGCCGATCAGTCCGGTGCCCGTACCGGGAAGGGGTTTGATCGGCGCGGCGACCGGAAGCGGATTGACCACCTCGATGGTGAGCCCGGTGCCGCGGGCACCGCCGACCCGGACCTGGACGACCGTGCCCGGCGCATGCTTGCGCGCGTTGGTCAGGCCCTCCTGCACGATCCGGTACGCCGCACGCCCCACGCCGGCCGGCACCTCCCCCAGGTCCGCCGTCACCTCGAGGTTCACCTTGTCACCGGCCGACCGTGCCTCGTCGACCAGGGCGGGCAGCGCGGTGAGCGTGGGCTGCGGTTTCTCCGGGGTGGGGTCGCCGCCGTCCGGCCCGGCGCGCAGCACGCCGATCACCGCCCGCAGGTCCTGCATGGCCTGGTGCGCGCTGGTCCGCACGACCGCGGCCGCGCCGGCGATCTCCTCCGGCGGCGCCCCGGGACGGAATTCCAGCGCACCCGCGTGCAGGGTGAGCATGGAGATCCGGTGTGCCAGCACGTCGTGCATCTCGCGGGCGATCCGGGTGCGCTCCAGCGCGCGGGCCTGCTCGACGCGCAACTGCTGCTCGGCCTCGGCCCGGGCGGCCCGGTCCCGCCAGGAGACGACCAGCTCGCGGCGGGCGCGGACCACCATCCCCCACAACGCGAGGATCACCACGATGGCCAGGCCCCAGAGGAACGTCTCCAGGAGTGAGTTGTTCTTCTCCGGCCGGATCGCCGCGAAGACCACGTTCGCCGCGCCCGCGAAGCCGACGAACCCGGCGAGCACCACGAAGCGGCAGTGAACGGCCACCGTGAGGATGGCGACGAAACCGGTGAACGCGATCGCGACGCTGAACGTCGACAGCGCCAGGCAGTAGATCCCGAAGAGCAGCGGGAACCGGCGCCGCCACCACAGCCCGATACCGGCGACGCCGCTGAGCACGCCGTCCACCACGATCAGCCAGTGCGGGGTCGGATGCCACTCCTGCACCACGGTCGGGTTCGGCCCGAGCAGGTCGGCGGTGGCGAGCACGGTGAAGCCGAACCCGATCACGAAGCAGATGCTGTCGACCACCCAGTCGCGGGTGGACCGGCGGGCCGGTGCGTCCGGCTCGGCGGACAGGGTGGCCGGCAACAGCCAGCTGAACTCGACGGTGGTCGCCACGCGTCCGACTCTACGAGTGGGCCGCCGCCGGCCGATACCGACCAAAGTAGGTGCCGGACGCTCGACCAAGGTAGGCCCGGACATCGACCGTGGACCGAAGCGGCGGCCCGGTCCCGGCCGACACGCTGAGCACATGATTGCGGTCGAGAACCTCACCAAACGGTACGGCGATCAGCGTGCCGTCGACGACGTGTCGTTCACGTGCGAGCCGGGCACGGTCACCGGCTTCCTCGGTCCGAACGGCGCCGGGAAATCCACCACCCTACGGATGATCTGCGGTCTGACCCCGCCCACGGCCGGGTCGGCGACCGTGGCCGGTGTGCCCTATCGACGGCTCGGCAACCCGGGCCGTCGCGTCGGGGTCCTGCTCGACGCGTCCGCGCAGCACGCCGGGCGGACCGGGCGGGAGACCCTGGCGCTGGCGGCCCTGACGATGGGGCTGGACACCGCGCGGGTGCCGGACCGGCTGGCCGCGGTCGGGTTGGACGCCAGCGCCGCACGTCGACGCGTACGGGCATATTCCCTGGGTATGCGGCAGCGGCTGGGCCTGGCCTACGCGATGCTGGGCGACCCGGCCGTGCTGATTCTGGACGAGCCGGCGAACGGGCTCGACCCGGAGGGCATCTTCTGGATGCGCGGATTGCTGCGCGAGTTCGCCGATCGTGGCGGCACGGTGCTGCTCTCCTCGCATCTGCTGCGCGAGGTCGAGGCGGTGGCGGATCGGCTGGTGGTGATCGGGGGCGGCCGGATCCTCACCCAGGGCGACAAGAACGCGCTGCTCGGCGCGGCCGGCACGGTGGTGCGCCCGGCCGATCCGGCCGAGCTCGACGCGGTGCTGAAACGGCTGGACGTGACCGGCACCCGCTCGTCGGACGGCACGATCCTGGTGCCGTCCGAACCCGAGGCCATCGCCCGGGCCGCCGCCGCGGCCGGAGTGGTGCTGCTGGAGTTGCGGCCGGCCGGCGCCGGCGGCCTGGAAGAGATGTTCCTGCGTCTGACCAGCACCGGAGGAAACCGATGACCGCCACGACGACGACCCCGGTCGTTCCGCTGCCCCGGCTGACCGGGGTCGAGCTGCGCAAGCTCGCCGACACCCGGGCCGGGTTCTGGCTCCTGCTGATCATCGGGCTGGCCACGGTCGCCACCTCGGCGATCATCCTGGGCTGGTCCCCGGACGAGGAGATGACGTTCGAGGGGTTCTTCACGTTCGGGCTGCTGCCGTCCGCGGTGCTGCTGCCGGTGCTCGGCATTCTCGCCGTGACCAGCGAGTGGTCGCAGCGGACGGCGCTGTCGACGTTCACGCTGGTGCCGGCGCGGAGCCGGGTGATGATCGCGAAGATCGTCGCCGGGGTGCTGATCGCGATCGCCGCCACGGCGGCGACCGCCCTGCTCAGCGTCGTCGCGAACGTGATCGGCCGGGCGATCGGCGGCGACGGGTCGTGGCACGTCGACGGCTCGCTGATCTGGCAGGGTCTGCTGCTTCAGGTGATCTTCGTGCTGATGGGGATCGGGTTCGGCGCGCTGCTGCAGAACACGCCGCTGGCGATCGTGCTCTACTTCGCGCTGCCGATGGTCTGGACGCTGCTCGGCAGCATGATCAAGGGTTTGAAGTCGGCCGCTGAGTGGCTGGACATCAACGTGACGACGACGCCGCTCTCCGAGGCCGACATGAGCTCGGGCGAGTACGCGCGGCTGGGCGTCTCGGTCGCCGTGTGGGTGCTGTTGCCGCTGGTGGCGGGCTCGATCCGGGTGCTGCGCCGCGAGGTCTCCTGACCGCGCCGGGGCCGTCTGGCGATTGCGGGGCGGCCCCGGCTCCGAACCGCGCCGGGGCCGTCTGGCGATTGCGGGGCGGCCCCGGCTCCGATTCCGGGCCACGGGGGCCGGGCAGGGTGCCATCCTGAATGGCGGCCGGTGACCGCAGGTGAGACCGCGCGGGCGGATGATTCATGATCGACTGCGCGTGTTGGGGTCATTCGCACCTTTAGGCAGGTAACGTCCGCTTCGTGAATCGCACCGGTCTTGCCAGCTTCGCTGCACTCGTGGTAATGATCCCACTCGTCACCAGCCCGGCCGCGGCGCAGCAGCAACGGCCGCCCGCGCCCGGCACCGGCCCAGGCGCCCGAGCACTTGCGGTTGACGACAGCCGAGAGCTCACCCGTACCCACCTGGAACTTGACGGAAAAGCCCTGCCGCAGGCGCGGTATCGGCCGCAACCCACCGCCCGCCGCGCGCCCGCGGCGACGCCACCGATCGGCACCGTGCGCAGCTGGGTCGGCCTCGACGACACCGACAACGACCTGTACCGCAAGGACTACACGCTGCGGGCCGTCGGGAAGCACATCGAGGTGTGGGTCGCCAAGGACATCGCCTTCCCCACGAACGACTGCCGCAAGAACGCCACCGAAGTGACCGACGCACAGGTCGCGGACCTGGTCAGCCAGTTCGACGACAACATCTACCCCAAGGAGACGGCGGCGTTCAGCACGCCGCCCGACCGGACCGGCGCCAACCCGGGAATGCCCGGCGACTTCAGCGGCGACGGCGACAAGACCGTGACCCTCGTCGACAACGTCCGCGACGACAACTACTTCCACTTCCCCGAGCGGCCCACCTACATCGCCGGATTCTTCTCCGCGCAGCTCAACGAGCTGTTCGACCGGAACGTGATGACGATCGACGCCTACGACTGGGCACACCGGCTCGGCGCCAACCCGAAGAACGAACCGACCGACGACCTGTGCACCAGCCGGCCCGCCCGCCCGCGGATGTACGAAGGCACGTTCGCCCACGAATGGCAGCACCTGCTCGAGTACTACACCGACCCCGACGAGGCGGACTGGCTCAACGAGGGGATGTCCGACTATGCCCAGACGCTGGTCGGCTACGTCGACGCGCGACTCGGCGTGCACCACATGGGCTTCGACAGTCACCTCGCCTGCTACCAGGGCTTCGGCAGTGTCAAGACGACGTGGAACGCCAACCCGCGCCAGTGCGGCGGGCCGCAGAACTCACTGAACCTGTGGGACGAAGGCACCCCGAACGAGGTGCTGGCCGATTACGGCATCACCTACCAACTGATGATCTACCTGCGTGACCGCTTCGGCGAGAAGCTCATCTCGGAGCTGCACCGGGACGGGAAACACCAGTCACTCGACGCGCTGCGGCAAGCACTGCCGGCCAAGACCAGACTCACCGACGTGCTGCACGACTTCCAAGTGATGACCCTCGTCGACAAAGAAGTCGGAGAACCCGGCGGGACGATCACCGGAGTGCCGCGCGAGCGGGTCACCGCCGCTGGACTCCGATCGACGATCAACCTGGGCAACCCGTCCGACTACGAGCAAGCGGGAGCAGCACCCAACGGGGCGGACTACATCCGGCTGCGCGGGCCGCTCGACTCGGTGACCTTCACCGGTGCGCGAACGCTGCCGCCGACACCACTCGCGTGGACGATCGACTCAGGGCTGCTCTTCAGCGGCAACGCGTCCGACACCGACGAGACCGCGGCACGGCAGGTCGCAGTACCGGCCGACGATCCGGTGCTGCGGTTCACGACCAGTTACGGGATGGAGAAGGACTTCGATTACGGGTACGTGACGATCTCCGCTGACGGCGGGAAGACGTACACCGCGGTGGCCGGGGACAACACTGTCAAAGGGCCGGAAGGTCCCGGGCTGACCGGGCAGGTGGCGGACGTCGAGCAGAGCTACGACCTCTCGGCGTACGCGGGGAAGAAGGTGCTGCTCGGCTTCCGCTATGTCAGCGACGCGGCGGTCAACCTCGGTGGCTGGCACATCGGGGACGTCTCGATCGGCGCCAACAAGATCGCAAGCAACTCGCTGACCGGGTGGAAGTCGCCGACGCAGTGGCATCCGGTGGCGGTGCGCGGGTGGCACGTGTCGCTCGTCGGGCTCGGGAAGCTGCGGGCCGCGGTCGTGCCGATCTCGCAGGCGGCTTCACTGCGCGGGTTCCCCAAGGTGGTGGCGATCGTGGCGCAGGACGATCCGACCGGGACGATCACGCAGTATGCGCCGTACACGCTGACCGTGGACGGGGTGGTGCAGCCGGGTGGTGGGCAGGTGGCGGCGGGTGGAAGTGACGTGCCGGTTGCGGGGGTAGGGCCTGCGCCGGGACCGTCCGCGAGCGCGCCCGGTGGGGCCACGCCGTCGGCTTCGGTGACACTGTCAGCGCCGTCGGTCCAGCACACGCCGTCAGCATCGTCCGCGCCGTCGGCACCGTCGGCACCGTCGGCACCGTCAACGCCGTCGGCACCGTCAACGCCGACGGCACCGTCCGCGCTGTCGGCCGCGTATGCCTCGTCGGCCCGTTCGGCTCGGTCGAATCCGACCGTGCATTGACGCGACATGGCCTGCCATGCCCGGCCGCGCGGCGTTCAGGCTGACGTCCTCGCCGCCCGCACCCAGACCCACGAATGGCGTCCAGGGCGGGTGCCCGGCCCGACAACGCGAGCGCTCAGCTGGACAACGTGGCCCTCAGCCCCGCCGCGCGGGTGCCCGGCACCGCGGGTCAGAGGCGTCCAACGCTGCAGCATCGCCTCGTATTCGAAGGATCAACTTCCGGGTGGCAACACCCCGTAGATGAGCGCTGTCGAGCCGGAACCGGCCCGATTGATCTGCCCGCCACACAGGACCCAGGCTCCGGTGGCGGGCAGATCCGTAAGATTCGCCAGCACCTCCAGACTGATCCGGCGACGCTGATGGACCAGCTTGGACACGGCGAACCCGGTATCGCTGCTGACATCCGGACTGAACGCGTCAGTCCCGGTGCCGCCGCGCTCCCCCAGCCGCCCGCTCTCCACCAGCCATCGCACCGTCTCCGGCGCGAAGCCGGGATGTCGCTCGAATGCCGCGCTCCCGAACCTCTCCTCCCACCCGGTCCAGATGATCACCACCGACTCGGCGGGAATCCGGCCGTGGCGCCGCTCCCAGGCCTCCAGGTCGGCGATCGTCACCGCATGATCCGGATCGACCGCGCACGCGGCACGCACGTCCACCTTCACCGCCGGGCGGAACAGGTCAGCCGGCGTCAGCTCGTCGGCGAGAAGCCCACCCGCCGTGAAGTGCCCGGGCGCGCCCCAGTGCGTGCCGGTGTGCTCACCGCCGCGAACCGCACGTAAGTAATAGCCATCGGCCTCCAGCGTCGCGACGGTCTCCAGCTCGAACGGCGGATCACCCGGAAAGACGCTGACCCGGGCCGGATCGTTCACGTGCGACAGGCTCACCAGCCTCAAATCCTCGAACATGCCGCCATCCTGCCACGAAAGTTTGACACTGTCACGCTGACAGTGTCAGAATCTCAGGCATGTGGACGATGGAGGAGCTGATCGACCGGGTGCGCCAGGCGCTCGCCGCGGAATACTCCGGCGCGCCCAACGGCCGGGTCCGCGATCTGCCCGACCGGCGTTCGATCCGGTGGTATTCGACGATCGGCCTGGTCGACCGCCCCCTCGGCACGCGCGGCCGCACCGCGCTCTACGGCCCGCGCCACCTTCTTCAACTGGTGGCCATCAAACGCTTGCAGGCCGGCGGCCGGACTCTCGCCGAGATCCAGGCCGAGCTGTCCGGCGTCTCGCAGGAGGGGCTGGCCGGGCTCGCGCGCGTCCCGGCCGACCTGCTCACCGTCGACCCCGACGCCACTCCCCCGGCCGCGGCCGAGCGGCAGCCGTTCTGGAAGACGCCACCGGCCCCTCCCGAGCCGACCGTCGACTGGGCGTTTCCCGACCCGGCCTCCGGCCCGGCCCGCCGAGGGCGAGCCCCTGATTCACCGCCGCCCTCGCTTCATTCACGGCCACCAGACCCCCATTTGAGTACGGTGCCGGCCCCGTTCCACCCCGCGCCCGACGTGCCCCCGCCGCCGTCCGATCCCGGCGGCCTGCCTCGGGGCGGCACGGATGCGCTGCTCACCGGAGTTCCACTCGGCGGCGGTGTGATTCTGCTGGTTCCTGGTCCACTCACTCTCGACGTCACCGATCGTGCCGAGCTCGCCGCTGCGGCCCGACCTCTGCTCGACCTGCTCGCATCCCGTGGGCTCCACCGATAGGAGAGATCCGTGATCATCTACGTCAATCCGATGGGCCCGGGTGAGCTGGAGCGTCTCCCGCAGCTGCCGGAGTCCGGGTTCGGCTCGATGCGCACCGGTTCGGGCAACCTGCCACTCGACCGGCTCGACGTCCGGGCCACGATCAACGGCCTGGTCGCGCGCACCGAGGTCACCGCCGAGTTCGTGAACGGGCACGACACCGCGCTCGAGGCGACCTATGTCTTCCCGCTACCCGACCGCGCCGCCGTCACCGGTCTGACGATGACCGCCGACGACCGCACGGTCACGGCTGAGCTGCAGGAGCGGGGCGCCGCCCGGGAGCACTACGACGAGGCCATCACCGCCGGTCAGCGCGCGTCGATCGCCGAGGAGGAGCGGCCCGACGTCTTCACGATGCGGGCCGGCAACATCCTGCCCGGCGAGCGCGTCGTGGTGCGGTTGTCGCTGGTCGGCCCCCTGCCCTATGAGGACGGCGCGGCCACGTTCCGGTTCCCGCTCGTCGTGGCGCCGCGCTACATCCCGGGCACGATGCTGGCCGGGCCGGCCGCGGGCGACGGGCAGGCGGCGGACACCGACGCCGTGCCGGACGCGTCTCGCATCTCGCCACCGGTGCTGCTGCCCGGCTTCCCCAACCCGCTGCGGCTCTCCATCGGCGTGACCGTCGACCCGGCCGGGCTGGAGCTCGGCGAGGTCCGGTCCAGCCTGCACACCGTCACCGAGGAGGACGGGACACTGCGGATCGCCCCGGGCGAGCGCGCCGACCGGGACTTCGTGCTGCGGCTGGCCTACGGGCCGGGCAGTCAGACCGCGATCGCGGTGCCGGACGGGGAGGGCGGCGAAGGGACGTACCAACTGGTGGTTCTGCCGCCGGCGGAGACCGCGCCGCCGCGTCCGAAGGACGTGGTGTTGCTGCTCGACCGTTCCGGCAGCATGGGCGGCTGGAAGATGGTCGCCGCCCGCCGGGCCGCGGCGCGGGTCATCGACACGCTGACCAGCGCCGACCGGTTCGCCGTGCTGACCTTCGACCACCAGGTCGAGCGGCCCGACGGGCTGGAGTCCGGGCTGAGCGAGGCCACCGACCGTCATCGGTACCGCGCGGTCGAGCACCTGGCCCGCGCCGACGCCCGCGGCGGCACCGAGCTGCTCACGCCGCTGACCGCCGGCCTCGGGCTGCTCGCCGACAGCACCGGGCGGGACAGGGTGCTGGTGCTCGTCACCGACGGCCAGGTGGGTAACGAGGATCAGATCGTCCACGAGGTCACTCCGCTGATCGGCGGCACCCGGCTGCACACCATCGGCATCGACCGGGCCGTCAACGCCGGCTTCCTGGGCCGGCTCGCCGCGCTCGGCGCCGGGCGGGCCGAGCTGGTCGAGAGCGAGGACAGGCTGGACGAGGCGATGGAGCACATCCACCGCCGGATCGGCGCTCCGCTGGTCACCGGCCTGTCGATCGCCGGCGAGGGGTTCGCGCCGCTGGACGGGACGCGCAGCCCGCAGCGCCTGCCGGGGCTCTACCCCGGGGTGCCGCTGGTGATCACCGGGCGCTACTCGGGTGCGGTCGCCGGCAGCCTCACGGTCACCGGCAGGACCCGCGACGATCAGGACTTCAGGGCCACGGTGGCGGTGCAGGAGCGCGCCGAGCAGGCGATCGTCAAGCAGTGGGCGCGGGCCCGGCTGCGCGACCTCGAGGACGCCTATGCGGCCGGCGATCTGGCCCTGGAGCCGCAGATCGTCGACACGTCATTGCGGTTCGGGGTGTTGTGCCGCTTCACCGCCTATGTGGCTGTCGACGAGCGCGTGGTCAACGAGGGCGGCAAGGTGCGGAAGGTGACGCAGCCGGTCGAGATGCCCTCCGGGTGGGAGCCGCCGGTTCCGCCGATGGCAGCCGGGGTCATGCTGGCCTCCGCGCCGTCGCCGTTCCAGAGCGGCCCGGCGCCGGTCCGTTCGAGGAGCTTCCCGCCTACCCCACCCGCGCCCGGTGGGCCCGTGCCGGGCGCGCCGCGCTTCGCCCCGGCCAGCGCGGCCGATGCCGGGTCGCCGCCCCGGCGGAAGGCCGCCGTCTGGCGCGGGCTCGCGGAGGACGACGACACCGACTACGAGAGCGGGCCGCCCGCGGTGACCGGGCCGCCGCGCCGCACCGGCCTCCCGGAGGCTCCTGCGGCTGGCGCCCCGGTGACCGGTGCCCAAGAGGCCGGTGGCCCTGTGACCGGTGCCCCAGAAGCCGGCGTTCCGGCAGCTGGTGGTCCTGCGGGCGGTGTAGCGGCGTCCGGTGCCCGGGTTCGGGGGTTCGGCCGGTCGGTGCGGACGTTCGAGAGCGCTGCCGGGGTCGGGCTCGACGACGTGCGCGCGCTGGCGACCGTCGAGGCCGAGCGGCTGCGCGTCGCCGCTGACCAGCCTGTCTACGAGCGGCGTGACCTGCTGGAAGATCTGGCCAGTCGGCTCACCGTTCTGCTGACGTCGCTGACCGGCGGCGAGTTCACCGCGTTGCACGACCTGGTGGCGTTGCTCAACGGCGACGCCGCGCTCGACGAGAAGTGGTCCACGGCGCTCCGGGTCCTGACGGACTTCGGCGCGGGCACACAGCCGAAGCCCACGCCCAGACCGTTCTGGAAACGCTGACCGCTCACCCGGCGAGGACGGGCCGCCCACCGCGGGCGGCCCAGCCGTCAGGGCGGCCGGGCAGCCGCCGGAAGTGACGGGTGGGTAGGAGCACGGAGCGCGAAAGAAAGTGAGCGGGATAACTGGGCCGGTGCTGGGAAGGTTCGCGGTTGGGGAGTGGCTGGTCGGGTGGGTGGGACACCGCTCAGACCGGAGCAGGGGCGGCTCATACGAAGCGTGGATCGGCCGAACGGACCCCGCGCAAGTGGACGAGGGCCGGTAAGTTGATTCATCGATTGCCGACCGGGGGGTGTCACTGTCCGTGGACGACGAGGATTTCGGTAGCGACCGAGACCCGTTGCTGGTGCGTCCCTTCCTGGCGCAGGACGACGCGCCCGGGGAGCACACCACCTCGGCAGCTACCTGGCCGGCCGGGTCGGCGTCGGATTCGGCGACGCAGGTGTTGCCGGTGTTCTCCGGCGGTGCCGCGACGGTGGCGAAACCCCGGCCGGGGAAGCGACGGACTCTGCTGGTTGCCGGCGTGGGTGCGGGGGTCGTCACGGTGCTCGCCGTCGCGGGGTACACGGCGTTGCGGCCCGATCGGGACGCCTCGTTCTCCGCGGGTCTTCCGGGGCCGTCGTTCCCCGTGGTGACCGGTCCGCCCAGCGCGGCCGCTTCGACCGAGACCGGTGTTGCCGACGAGACGGTCGGTGGCGGCGGCGACAGTGACACGGGCGGCGGTTCGACGCCGGGACGGACGAGCGCGACGACTACGCCGACGGCCGCGGCGCCGTCCAGTGCGGGTACGGCGGGGACGGTGAGCACAACCGCGCCCGGGTCGGCCGCGCCGAGCGGAACCACCGCGCAGCCGAACGCACCGGCGCTGGCACCGCCCCCGCCCAAGGTCGGCACCGGCACGCTGGTCAGCGGGAACGGACTGTGCCTGGACCTGACGAACGCGATCCCGGTCGACGACAACCTCATCCAGGTCTACGACTGCAATCGGTCGATCGCGCAGGTGTGGACGCTCGCCGACGACGGGACGCTGCGCGTGATGGGCAAGTGCGCGCTGCTCGTCGGGGACGACACCGTGCACCTGACCGGGTGCGACGGGCGTACTACCGCGCAGTGGCGGGTCGGTACCGGGCGGGAGTTGATCAGTGCGGCGAACGACCGGTGCCTGACCGATCCGTCCGAGGGCGCTCGACCCGGCACCCGCGTTCTGGTCGTCAAGTGCACCGGCCGCTCCAACCAGGCCTGGTCGTTGAAGTGACAGCCACACCTGGTCGACGAAGTGACAGCTACGCCCGGTCGACGAAGTGACAGCCACGCCCGGTCGACGAGGAGACAGATCAGCACGGACCGGTTGATCTCCGCGTCGAGCGGCAACTCGGCGGCGACCCCGACGACCAGGAACCACCGTCCGGCGATGTAGACGTGCCCGCCCGCGGCTGTGATTCCGAGGCGCCGGGCCGCGGTCGAGCCGTTGTGCTGTTTCGCCTGCGCCGGCTCGGCGTCGGAGATCGGCGGCGGGTTGCCCTTGCCGCACGCGGCGAGCGCCGGCGCCACCACGATGATCACTGCGAGTTTCCTCATGCGGCCGAGCATCGGCGGTCACCGGTTTCCGAACGGTCACCTGTGCATCGAGGCGCCTTTGAAGATCTTGTCGACGGCGTTCCGCGGCCCGTGGACGGCGAGCCCGACCAGGTCCAGCTCGGCGGTCGGCACCGCACGGACGGCCGCGCGGTTCGCCGCGTCGTGGCCGGTCGCGAAGAGATCCGACGTGAAGATCGACATCCGTACGCCCCGGCTGAGTCCCCGGGTGTGGGCCGCGGTCAGCAGTTCCTTGCCGCCTTCGAAGACCAGCACGGGCTGGCGGAACATCGGCAGGTACTCGACGTCGCCGCCGTCGACGTAGGTCTCGCCGAGCGTCTCCGGCTCGGCCGCCGCCAGCCCCGAGACGAGGAAAGCGGTGACGTTCAGGCGCTGCCAGACGAGCAGATCGTCCCGCAGCAGGACGGCGATCTTGGTGGTGAATCCGGTCATGGCTACTATCGTCGACCGGCTGCTACCTGCGGGTCTTGTACGATTTTGACGTGCCACCGGCCCCGACGATCCACGCGTGGCGACCCCCGCTGGACGGCGTCGTCGAGGTGCTGCACGCCCGTTTCCCGTCGCACGCCTACCCGATGCACGCGCACGACGCGTGGACGTTGCTGCTGGTCGACGACGGTGCGGTGCGCTATGACCTGGACCGGCACGAGCGCGGCGCGTTCGGCGAGCTCGTCACGCTGCTCCCGCCGAAGGTTCCGCACAACGGCACCGGCGCCAACGGGCACGGTTTCCGCAAACGGGTCCTCTACCTCGCGCCCGAGCAGTTGCCGGAACGGCTGATCGGCGCTTCGGTGGACGCTCCCGCGCTGATCGATCCGGGCTTGCATCGGATGATCTCGACGGTGCACCGGCTGCTGCGCTACCCCGGCGACTCGCCGATGGCGAACGAGTTGCTGGCGGTGTCGCTGGAGCGCCTGCGCGTCCGGCTGGCCGCCCATCCCGTCCCGGCGCCGGACTCCTCGGCCGCGCGAACGTTACGTGACCTGCTCGAAGCTCACCTCGTGCAAGGCATGTCGCTGGCTGACGCGTCGTCGCGGTTGCATTTCGCCCCGGCCCATCTGGTCCGGTCGTTCCGCCGCGAATACGGCATGACCCCACACCAGTACGTCATCTCCCGCCGAGTCGACCTCGCCCGCCGCCTGATCGTTTCCGGCCACTCGTTGCCGTCGGTGGCGCTGCAGAGCGGCTTCTACGACCAGCCGCACCTGATCCGTCACTTCAAGCGCATCCTCGGCACCACCCCCAAGACCTTCCAAACCCCTCTTCCCGTACGCCCATAGCTCGCGCCCGTCCCAGTCCGCAACCTCGGTCGCCGGCTGGCTCTCACCGTGGTCATTCGTGCCTCATGAACGGTGAGAGCCAGCCGGAAGAGCGCGCCGCGCGACCCTCACGAGCACCGCGAGACCCGCACGAGCGCCGGATGGGCGCCGCGCGAGACCCACCCGGCTGCGGGGCGCGACCGAACAAGCCGAGCGCCACCCCGGGCACCGGCCGCGCATCAGCCTCCCGGCGTCGCCCTCGACCGGCACCGGGCTGATCACGCTCGGTGAGCCACCGTTCCGGCCACCACTGTCAGCGGGACTGCGGATTCGGCGAACTCGTCCGGGTCGGCGGTCAACGGGTCCAGCTCGAAGACCGACAGGTCGGCCCGGCACCCGACCCCGATCCGGCCGGCGTCCGGCTGACCGGCGGCGGCCGCGGCCTGCGTCGTGTATCCCTCCAGCGCCATCCGCGCGGTCAGCGCCTGCTCCGGCAGCACCGGCGGGGTCGTCGGCGAGCCCGCGGGCCGTCGCAGCCGGGCTGCGGCCAGGATGCCGCGCGGGTCGAACGGCGCGATCGGCCAGTCCGACCCGAGTGCCAGCCGAGCCCCGTTTTCTCGCAGGTCACGAGCCCGGAAGGCACGGTCGGCCCGGAGTTTGCCGAGCCGCCGCGACCAGTTGTCGCTGTGGTCGGCCCGCGTGTAGTGCGTGCAGTGTGTCGGCTGCATGCTGGCGGTCACGTCCAGCTGCGCGAACCGTCCGATCAGGTCGCACGGCATCGTCTCGAGGTGTTCGATGCGGTGCGGCACGCGCATCCGGGGCAGGGCCGCGAACGTGTCGAGGACGTAGCGGATCCCGGCGTCCCCGATCGCGTGCGTCACGATCGGCACGCCGTGACCGGCCAGGTATCCGGCGGCCGCCGCGTACTCCGCCGGGTCGGGCCAGAAGCACGCCGTCGACTCGCCGTGCGTGTCGGGTTCGTCGAGCCAGGCCGTCCCTCCGTCCACCGTCCCGTCGATCATGAACTTGGCGCCTTCGACCTGCCAGCGCCGCCCGCGCAGCCGCTGTTTCTCCACGACTTCGGGCAGCGCGGCCCCGGGCATCACGAACGGCGCGCACCGCCACCGCACCGGCAGTTCCCCGTCCGCCTCCAGCGCACGGAACAGGTCGAGCGAGTCCTCCTCGAAGTCCATCGCGTTCGCACCGGTCAGCCCGCACGCCGCCATGCGCGCCATCAGCTCCCGCAGCCGCGCACACCGGTCGGCGAACGCGTCCCCGGGCAGAATCCCGCGCACCAGCTCGACCGCTTCGAGCTCCAGCAGATGCCCGGTAGGCCTCCCCTCACCATCACAGACGACGCTCGCGCCGGACCCGAACGAGCGCGGCCCGGTGATCCCCGCCACCTCCAGCGCCCGCGGGCTGACCAGCGCGGAATGCGCGTCGAACATCCGCAGGAAGACCGGCACGTCCGGCCCCACCGCCTCGACCACCGGCGCGGACGTGACCGGCGCCCCGCCGAACGCATTCGGGTCGAGCCCCCACCCTTCGAGCCAGCCGCTGCCCCGGGCCGCTCTCAGGACCAACTTCAGATCCGAGAGAGTGCGTACGCCGGAGAGGTCCACTCCGCGCGTCAATCCGATCCCCATCACGGGGTGGGCGTGCCCGTCCACGAGTCCGGGAGTGATCGTGGCAGCACCCAGGTCGAGCACCTCGGTGTGCGGCCCGCGCCAGTCACGGGCGGCGGCCCGGTCGCCGGCGGCGACGATGCGTCCACCGGCGACGGCGAGTGCAGTCGGTTGTGGACCGGAGCCCATCGTGTGGATCCGGTCCGCCATCAGGATCAGGTCGGCGCTGGTCATGCCGAGCACCCCTCACGGACGGTAGCCATAGGATTACTTCTTCCATGACTACCGTCCGTGGCGCAGTCGGGTTCAGTCCTGCGGGTGCCGACCTGGCACGAAATGTGAATTCGGTGCGGACGCCACGGCCGTACCCCCATCGGGTTCTTCAGGGTGTTGAAGGGATCATCCAGCCGAGCACCGGCGTGCCCTGAAGGGTCACCAGGATGCACATGACGAGCAGCAGAACCGCACTCCAGAGCACCACTTTGCGGAAGATGTCGCCCTCGCGCCCGGCCATGCCGACCGCGCCGGCCGCGATGGCCAGGTTCTGCGGACTGATCATCTTGCCGAGCACGCCGCCGGACGAGTTCGCCGCGGCGAGCAGCACCGGATCCAGGCCGGCCTTCGCGGCGGTCTGCACCTGCAGGGCTCCGAAGAGCGCGTTCGACGAGGTATCAGAACCGGTCACGGCGACGCCGATCCAGCCGAGGATCGAGGAAAGGAAGAGGAAGACGCTGCCGGCCGTGGCGAGGAACGCGCCGAGCGTGTTCGTCTGGCCGGACTGGTTGAGCACGTAGGCGAGCGCGAGCACGGCCATCACGGTGACGATCGGTTGCCGCAATTCGGCATATGTCCGCCCGCAGGCCCGCAGCGCCGCGCCGGGGCGGATCCGCAGGACAACAGCGGTCAGCACGCCCGCGATGACCATCAGCGTCCCGGCCGCCGGCAGCCACCCGAACGTGAAGTTCGTCGATGTCAGCGGCTTCCCGTTCGCGCCGAGCACGTCCAGACCGGGCCACTTGACGACGACAGTCCAGGGTTCGTGCGCGAGTGCGTCCTTGACCGGCCCCAGGTTGGCGATCGCAAAAATCACGATAATTATCGCGTACGGGGCATAAGCGCGAACAACCTCAGCCGGAGCGTCCCGCCGCACGGCCGTCGTCGCGCCCGCACCGGCGGTCGGCGCGACCGGTGCAACCGCGGGACCGGACGGCGCCTCCGTGGCCAGCGCAAGATCAGGCGTCTCCACCGGCTGCCACACGCGCAGCAGCAGGACCACCGCCGCAGCCGCCGCCAGCGAGGCGATGATGTCCGTCAACGGCACCGAGATGTAGTTCGACGCCACGAACTGCGCCGCCCCGAACACGAACCCCGCCACGACCGCGGCCGGCCACGTCTGCCTCACCCCCCGACGCCCGTCCACCACCGCGACCAGCACGAGCGGCACGACCACGGCCAGGATCGGCGTCTGCCGCCCGACCATCGCCCCGAGCGTGTCGGCGTTCAGCCGCGGGTCGCTCGCCGCCCCCGCGGTCACCGTCCCGAGCGTGGTGATCGGCGTGGCCAGGGCTCCGAACGCGACCGGCGCGGTATTCGCGATCAGCGCCACCGAAGCGGCCCGCACCGGGGGGAACCCGAGCGCCATCAGCATCACCACGGTCACCGCGACCGGCGTCCCGAACCCGGCGAGTGCCTCGAGCAGCGCCCCGAAACAGAACGCCACGATGATCGCCTGGATCCGCAGGTCCGGGCTGACCCGTTCCATCGACCGCCGCAGCACGTCGAAGTGCCCGCTCACGACGGTCAGGTTGTAGACCCAGATCGCGTTGATCACGATCCACAGGATCGGGAAGAACCCGAACGCCGCGCCCTCGGAAGCGGACAGCAGCGCCTGCCCGACCGGCATCGAGTACACGGTGACGGCCACGATCAGCGCCACCCCGAGCGAGATCACACCGGCCAGCCAGGCCCGGACCCGGAACACCCCGAGCAGCAGGAACAGCGTCAGCAGCGACAGAACCGCGAAGATCGCCGACAGCGCCACGGAGTCCGCGACGGGATCGGTCACGATCTGGAACTGTTCCGCGAGGACAAGATCCGCCATGGCAGCCATCCAGGAACGTCGATCACTTTCCCCGCAATGTAATCGCAAACCTCCCGCGAGGAAACCGCCCACCGGAGAACAGCGCGAGGTCCCGGCCGGTTCTGACCGGCAAGCGCGAGCAGCACTACGGCCCGGTGCACCCGAGGGTTACGGACGACACGCCACAGCGGGTGCTCAGCCGAAAGGGGTGACATCCCCCTGACGCATGGCCTGCCAGATGCGGTCGGCGGTGAACGGCAGCTCGGTCATCCGGAGGCCGATGGCGTCGCGCAGGGCGTTGGCCAGGGCCGGGGCGACCGGGTTGTACGGGCTCTCGCTCATCGACTTGGCGCCGAGCGGCCCGATCGCGTCGCGGGTGGAGGCGAAGTGGACCTCGGTGAACGGCGTGTCGGCGTATGTCGGAAGGTGGTATTGCCGGAACGTCGTCGTGGTCACCTCCCCGGTCGCGTCGAGGTCGACGTGCTCGCTGAGGGTCGCGCCGAGCGCCTGCGCCACCCCGCCCTCGATCTGCCCGCGCAGCTGGAGCGGGTTCATGACCGTCCCGGCGTCGGCGCTGTGCACGCTGCGCAGGATCCGCAGTTCACCGGTGGCCGGGTCGACCGCGACGCGGAACCACTGCGCGTTGAACGCCACCGACCGCGGCGTCCCGTCGAAGTGCCCGTGGCCGATATCGCCGCCCGACGACCGCAGTGCGCGCGCCGCCCGCAGCACCGCCTCCCCGGCGACGACGACTCCCGTCGACGCGAAAGCCCCGGTGTCGTGGCGCACCACATCGGTGTCGGACTGCCGGATCACGATCTTGTCGGGTGTGGTCCCGAGCTCGTCCGCGGCGATCTGCGCGTGAACGGTCGTGCTCCCGTTCCCGAACTCCGCGGTTCCCACCGACAGCTCGAACCGCCCCGAACCCAGCGCCCGGATCGACGCATCGGCGAAGTGCCCACCGGGCGGGCCCGCGGCGATCATCGCGATCGCCATCCCCTCCCCGACGAGCCACCCGTCGGGTGCTGTGTCCGCGAGGTCATGGCAGGCCCGCATCCGCTCCAAGCACTGGTCGAGCCCGTAGGACCCGATCCCCAGGTCGTCCACGTGATCCCCGGGAGCCGTCAGATCATCCCCGTCCCGGACCACGTTCAGCTCGCGGAACGAAACCGCGTCCATACCGATCCTGCGCGACAGCTCGTCCAGGACGGACTCGACGGCGAAGGTCACCTGCCCCAGCCCGTACCCTCGAAATGCCCCTGCCGGCACGGTGTTGGTATAGACGGTATGCGCATCTGTCCGCATGTTTCCGCACTTGTAGACCGCCACCGACTCGTGACACCCGTGGAACATCACCGATGCCCCGTGGTTCCCGTAAGCCCCGGTGTCCACCAGCACGGACAGCTGCAACCCGGTAAGCACCCCGTCCCGCCGGGCCCCGGCCTTGACCGTCACCACGAACGGATGCCGGGTGGTGGCCCCGAAGAACTGCTCCGACCGGGTGAACTCCCACTTCACCGGCCGCCCGGTCCGCAGAACCGCCAACGCCACCAGATCCTCGGCAAGCATCTCCTGCTTGCCGCCGAACCCTCCCCCGACCCGCCCGGCCAGCACCCGAACCCGGTCGAGGGGCAGGTCATAGAGCGAAGCCACCGCCCGCCGGGTCAGGAAGGGAGTCTGCGTCGAAGACCGGATGACGAGCCGCCCGTCCTCGTCCAGCCACCCCACCGCCCCGTGCGTCTCCAGCGCCGCATGCTGCACCCGCCCGGTCCGGAACGTCGCCTCGAAGATCTCGTCCGCCGCCGCGAACCCGGCCTCGACGTCCCCGAGCGACGCGTGCAACTCCCCCACCACGTTCCGGTCCTGCTTGTCCCCGTGCACCAGCGGCGCCTCCGCGGCCAGCGCCGCCACCGGGTCGAGCACGGCCGGCAGGATCTCGTACTCCACGTGCAGCCGCCGGCAGCCTTCTTCCGCTGCCGCCTCACTGTCGGCCACGACCGCCGCCACCCGCTGCCCGATGAACCGGACCACGTCGTCGAGCACGCGAGTGTCCGCCGGGTCCTCGGCCACGTTCTCGTGCTGCGCGGTGGAGAACAGCCGGTCCGGCGAGTCCTTGTGGGTGAGGATCAGTTCGACGCCCGGTACCCGCAGAGCGGCCGCGGTCTCCACGGAGACGATCCGGGCATGCGCGTACGGCGATCGCAGCACCTTGAGATGCAGCACCCCCGGCACGTCCACGTCGAAGGTGTACCGCGCGCTCCCGGTCACGACCTGCGGCCCGGCCGGGGCGCCGAGCGCCGCACCGACCGCCGGGCCGAACGGGTCCACGTTGCACGTCCCGGCGACGGCGTCCCCGATCGCGCGGTACCCGGTGCACCGGCACAGGTTGCCTTTCAACGATCGGGGCAGGTCAGCGCGCTGCTCGTCGGTGAGCGCGGCGGTCGTCATGACCAGACCGGCCGTACAGAATCCGCATTGGAAGCCCTGTGCCTCCAGGAACGCCTTCTGGGTCGGATGCAGCTCACCGGACGGGGAGGCCAGGCCCTCGATCGTCGTCACTCGGCGGCCCTCGGCGCGGAACGCGGGGTAGACGCACGAGTGCACGGGCTCCCCGTCGACGTGCACGGTGCACGCCCCGCAGTCCCCGGCGTCGCACCCCTTCTTGACCCCGAGACAGCCCTCCTCCCGCAGGTAGGTCCGCAGGCACTGGCCGGGCCGCGGCGCCCGCTCGTGGGCCGTTCCGTTGATCTCCACGCTCATGTGCTCAGCTCCGTCCTGATCTGCTCGGCGTAGTACCTGGTCAGATGCGCACGCCAGGCGGGCCGCCCGTGCACGTCGTCGACGAGATCCGCCGCGGTGATCGCGTCCAGCGCCGCCGCGACCTCCTCCGGCGAAGGGAACCGGGCGAACCGGAAGACCCACGGTCGCCAGGTCGCCGCGGTCACGGTCAGCGTCAGCCCACCGTCAGGATCACGAACCCCGATCAGCAGTACGGCGGAACGCCCGTGCCGGTGCAGCGACCCGCGCCGGAACGCGGTCCTCGAGGTCAGCGCGGGCAGGCGCACGGACCGCAGCAACTCCCCGTCCCGCAGCACGGTTCGCCCCTCGCCGGTAACGAACTCGGCGACCGGCACCTCGCGGGACGACGACGGGCCGAGGATCGTGCACACCCCGCCGAGCGCCGCGCCGAGCGAGATCATCGGCCCGGCCGGCAGTGCCGCGCAGAGGTTGCCGCCCACGGTCGCGACGTTCCAGATCTTGAACGACGCCAGGAACGAGTGGCAGCACCGGGCTACGACGTCGTACGCGCCGAGGGTCTGGAAAAGCGTGGCGATGGTGCACGTCGCCGCGATCTCCACTCCGTCGTCACGCACGGTGATGGGTGACCAGCCCGCGGACGGGAGGTCGAGGAGCCGGGAGATCGACGGACGTGGTTCGCTGAAGAGCGCTGTCCCCCCGCCCAGCCAGGCGTCCCCGGGGCGCCACATGCCGGGCGCGGCCGAGCGGACCACTGCGGTGACCGTGTGCAGATCCACGATCGCACGCTACGCGCCGTGTGTTTCCGGTCGAGGCGTTCTTTCGCGTCGTCGAGACGTGGGACCTTCCGCGGCCCGCGCTCGGGACCTTTGGCCCTGATCGAAAGGTACTTGCTGGTCAAGGCTCGGATCGACGTTGCGGAAAGGATCTCAGGTGGATTCGCTCGACCTCTCGCGGTGGCAGTTCGGCATCACCACCGTGTACCACTTCATCTTCGTTCCGATAACGATCGGACTTTCGGCCCTCGTGGCCGGTCTCCAGACGGCCTGGGTCCGGACCGGCAAGGAGCACTACCTGCGGGCCACCAAGTTCTGGGGCAAGCTGTTCCTGATCAACTTCGCGATCGGTGTCGTCACCGGCATCGTGCAGGAGTTCCAGTTCGGCATGAACTGGTCGAACTACTCGCGGTTCGTCGGGGACATCTTCGGCGCGCCGCTCGCGATGGAGGGCCTGCTCGCGTTCTTCCTGGAATCCACGTTCCTCGGCCTGTGGATCTTCGGCTGGGACCGCCTGCCGAAGAAGCTGCACCTGGCCACGATCTGGACGGCGTCGATCGGCACGATGCTGTCGGCCTACTTCATCCTGGCCGCCAACTCCTGGATGCAGCACCCGGTCGGCTGGAGGATGGGTGACGGCCGGGCCGAGCTGACCAGCATCGGCGCGGTGCTGACCCAGAAGACCACGCTGGTCACGGTCCCGCACACGCTGACCGCCTGCTTCCTCACCGCCGGCGCGCTGCTGCTCGCGGTCTCGGCCTGGCACCTGCGCAAGGGCAACCAGGAGGAGGTCTTCCGGCCGTCGCTGCGGCTGGGCGCCTGGGTGGTGCTGATCGCCGGGGTCGGCGTGCTGATCACCGGTGACGTGCAGGCGCGGGTGATGACCGAGCAGCAGCCGATGAAGATGGCCGCGGCCGAGGCGCTCTACCGCAACACCGAGTCGGCGTCCTTCTCGGTCTTCACGATCGGCTCGCTCGACGGCAAGGAGGAGGTCTGGAGCGTACGGATCCCGTCGCTCCTCTCGTTCATGGCCACCGGCAGCCCGTCCGGCGAGGTCGAGGGCATCAACGACGTGCAGGCGCAGTACGAGCAGAAGTACGGCGAGGGCGACTACACCCCGATCGTCCCGATCACCTACTGGTCGTTCCGTCTGATGATCGGCTTCGGCGGGCTCGCCATGCTGGTCGCCCTGGCCGCGCTCTGGTTCAACCGCGGCGAGCGCCGGGCGCGCGGCCGCTGGCTGTGGATCGCCGGGATCGGCACGGTCGCGATGCCGCTGCTGGCCAACTCGTTCGGCTGGATCTTCACCGAGATGGGCCGCCAGCCGTGGACGGTCTTCGGCCTGTTCAAGACGTCCGAGTCAGGATCACCGTCGGTCTCCACGAGCGAGGCCGCCACGGGTCTGATCGTGCTGACCGTGCTCTACGGGATCCTTGCGGTGATCGAGGTCGGACTGTTCCTGAAGTACGCCCGCGCCGGAGCCCCGGACATCCCTGTCGAGAACGAGGCCGACGACCGGCCGCTGGCCTTCGCGTACTGAGGAAATCATGGATCTCACCACTGTCTGGTTCCTGCTGATCGCCGTGCTCTGGGCCGGCTACTTCCTCCTCGAGGGCTTCGACTTCGGCGTCGGCATCCTGCTCCCGTTCGTCGGCAGGGACGACCGCTCCCGCCGCCTCGCGATCAACACGATCGGCCCGGTCTGGGACGGCAACGAGGTGTGGCTGCTGGTCGCCGGCGGTGCCACCTTCGCCGCCTTCCCCGAGTGGTACGCCACCCTGTTCAGCGGCTTCTTCCTGCCCCTGCTGATCATCCTGGTCGCGCTGATCGTCCGCGGTCTCGCCTTCGAGTACCGCGGCAAGCGCGACGGCGCCGTGTGGAAGAAGCGCTGGGACACGGCGATCTTCACGTGCAGCCTGATCCCGGCGATCCTCTGGGGTGTCGCGTTCGGCAACATCCTGCGCGGCGTGCCGATCGACGCGAACCACGAGTACGCAGGCGGATTCTTCAACCTGCTCAACCCGTACGCGCTGCTCGGCGGCCTGACCACGCTCGTGCTGTTCACCCTGCACGGCGCGGTGTTCCTGGCCCTGAAGACGGACGGGCCGATGCGCGAGCAGGCCGGCCGGATCGCCGAGACGACGGCGCTGGTCGCGGTGCCGATCGCGGCCGGGTTCCTGATCTGGACCGGGTTCGCGCACACCGACGTCTGGGGCATCGCGCTCTCCGCCCTCGCCGCGGTCGCGCTGGTCACGGCGATCCCGCTGACCCGGGCCGGCCGCGAGGGCTGGGCGTTCACGGCCACCGCGGCGACCCTGCTGCTGGCCGTCGCCGCGCTGTTCGTGACGCTCTTCCCGAACGTGATGCCGTCGACGCTCGACCCGGCGTTCAGCCTGACCGTGCACAACGCGTCCTCGACGCCGTACACGCTGAAGGTGATGACCTGGGTGGCGGTCTTCTTCACCCCGATCGTCCTGCTCTACCAGGGCTGGACCTACTGGATCTTCCGCAAACGCCTCAAGCTCAGTGACATCCCCGCATGAAACCGATCAACCCCAAACTACTGGCGTACGGCCGGAGCACCCGGCCGTACCTGGTGGCGACCGTCGCCCTCGGGGCGGTCCACGCCGCTCTGCTGGTAGCCCAGGCCACCCTCCTGGCGAACGCGATCACCGCGGTCTTCCTGCACGGCGACGACCCGTCGTGGCTGCTGCTCGCGCTGGTGATCGCGGCCCGGGCCGGGGTGGCCTGGCTGCAGGAGCTGGCGTCGGCCCGCTCGGCGGCCGCGGTCAAGAGCGAGCTGCGCGGCAAACTCGTCGCGCAGCTCGCCGCGCTCGGCCCGGGCCGGCAGCGCCCCGCCGGTGAGGTCGCGGCCCTGGTCACGCACGGTCTGGACGCGCTCGACGACTACTTCGCGAAGTACCTCCCGCAGCTCGTCCTGGCCCTGCTCGTCCCCGCCATCGTGCTGACCCGCCTGCTGCCCGCCGACCTGACCGCGACCGTCACGATCGCCGTCACCCTGCCGCTGATCCCGCTGTTCATGGCCCTGATCGGGATGCACACCGAGGCGCAGAACCGCCGCCAGTTCCGGCTGCTGGCCCGCCTGTCCCACCACTTCCTCGACGTGGTCGCCGGGCTGCCCACCCTCAAGCTGCTCGGACGGGCGAAAGCGCAGGCCGGGATCATCCGGCGGATCAGCGCCGAGCAGCGGGCCGAGACCATGCGCACGCTGCGGACCGCGTTCCTCTCCTCACTGGTCCTCGAACTGCTCGCCACGCTGTCGGTGGCGCTGGTCGCGGTCGGCATCGGGCTGCGCCTGGTCGCCGGCCACCTCGACCTGGAGACCGCGCTGCTGGTGCTGATCCTGGCGCCGGAGGCGTACCGGCCGCTGCGCGAGGTCGGCGCGAACTACCACGCCAGCGCCGAAGGGCTGGCCGCCGCCGAGGAGGCCTTCGCGATCCTGGACACGCCCGTGCCGCCCGCCGGGACCCGCCTGCCGGTCTCCGGGCCGATCGTCTTCGACGACGTCGAGGTCCGCTACCCCGGGCGCGCCGAACCCGCCCTGCGCCTGACCGCGACGGTCGAACCCGGGGAGATCGTGGCGCTGACCGGGCCGTCCGGCTGCGGGAAGTCCACCGCGCTGTCCGTGCTGCTGGGGTTCGTCACGCCGGTGTCCGGGCAGGTCACGGTCGGGGGCATTCCGCTCGGCGAACTCGACCCGGGCGTCTGGCGGCGGTGGATCGCCTGGGTCCCGCAGCGCCCCCACCTGCTCGCCGCCAGCCTGCGCGACAACATCACGCTCGGGCTCCCCACCTCCGCGAACGCCGCCGCGCCCTCCTCCGCGCCTTCTCCTGACGCGGCGGTGTCTCCTGACGCGGCGCCCTTTCACGCCGCGGCTTCGGCGGCCGGCGTGGCCGAGTTCGTGGCCGGTCTACCGGACGGTTACGACACGCTCCTCGGCGACGCGGGGACCGGGCTCTCCGCGGGTCAGCGGCAGCGGGTCGCGCTCGCCCGGGCGTTCCTGCGGGACGCACCGATCGTGCTGCTCGACGAACCGACCGCCAACCTCGACGAGGTCACCGCGGCCGAGGTGATGACGTCCATCCGCGAGCTGGCCCGGGGCCGGACCGTGCTGATGGCGGCCCACCGGCCGGAACTGATCAGTCTCGCCGACCGGGTGATCACGGTCGGCCGCATTCCCGCGGGGTGTTCATGACGACGGACGGGCTCACGGCGTACCGAACGATTCGCCCTCTGGGTGTGCGGTTTTTCCTCGCCGTGCTGGCGGGAGCGGGTGCGGCGGGCTCGGCGGTGGCGCTCACCGCGGTCAGCGCGTGGCTGATCTCGCGGGCCGCGCTGCACCCGCCGATCCTGCACCTGATGGTCGCGATCGTCGCGGTCCGCGCATGCGGCCTGGGGCGGGGCGTGCTGCGCTACCTGGAACGGCTGCTCGGCCACGACGCCGCCTTCCGAGTGCTCGGCGACGTGCGGGTCCGGCTCTACCGGCGGCTGGAGGTGCTCGCCCCGGCCGGGCTCGCCGACTTCCGCCGCGCTGACCTGGCCCGGCGGCTCGCCTCCGACGTCGACGCGGTGCTCGACCTGGTCACGCGGGTGCTGCTGCCCTACGCCGTGGCCGCCGTCACCGGGCTCGCCTCGGTACTCGTGATCGGCGCGCTGGTCCCGGTCGCCGGACTGGCCCTCGCGCTCGCGCTGCTGGTCGTCGCGGTGATCGTGCCCCTGCTGCAGCGCGCGGCGGCCCGCCGGGCGGACGGGCGGCTCGCCCCGCTGCGCGCCGGACTCGCCACCGGAGTCGTCGACCTCGTGCACGGGATGCCCGATCTGATCGCCGGCGAGGCCGTCGACCGCCACCGCGCGCAGCTGGCCGACCTGGACCGGCAGCTGACCGCGGCCTCGAAGAGGTCCGCCGCGACCGCCGGCCTCGGTTCCGCCGTGACCGTTCTGTGCACCGGGATCGCCGTGCTGGCCGGGCTGCTCGCCGGGGCGGCCGCCGTCCGCGCCGGCACCCTCCCCGGGGAACTGCTGGCCCTCGTCGTGCTCACTCCCCTGGCGGTCTTCGAGATCGCCGGGCCGTTGCCGGCCGCCGCCCAGCGCTGGGCCAGCGTCCGCGAGTCCCTGCGCCGCCTCACCGAACTCTGGTCGGTCCCCCTCCCGGCCGGCTCCCGGGGGTGCGGCGAAGAGCTCGAAGCAACCCCGAAGACCAGCCGAGTCCCGGCGCCGCCCCGCATGCCCGGCACGGTCGCGGCCGGGCCCCGGAAGTCCGGCAATCGCCGGGAGGCACAGTGGGGAGCCGGCCGGGGGCTGGGGCAGGGACAGGACGGGACGGTTACGGCGGTTGAGAGCGCCGCTGCGGCATCAGCGCCGCCGATCGGGGGCGGAGTCCCGGAACTGCGCCTGGAGGGCGTGACGGCGGCCTGGACGCGCGGACGCACCGCCGTCGAGGACGTCGAGCTGACACTCGCGCCCGGCGAACGCGTCGCTCTCGTCGGGCCGAGCGGCTCCGGCAAGAGCACGATCGCCGCGCTGCTGGTCCGCTTCCTCGACCCGGTCGCCGGACGGATCACGCTCGACGGGGCGGATCTGCGGACGGTGCCGGCTGATCGCGTACGGGAAATCGTGGGTTATCTGCCGGAGGACGCCTACCTCTTCGACACCACGATCGGCGCGAACCTGCGGATCGCCCGGCCGGCCGCCACCGACGCCGAGCTGCTCGCCGCACTGGACCGGGCGCGCCTGCTCGACTGGGTGCGGACCCTGCCGGACGGGCTGGACACGCTGGTCGGCGAGCACGGCCTGGCGCTCTCCGGCGGGCAGCGGCGGCGGCTCGCGCTGGCCCGGCTGCTGCTCACCGACGCGCGGGTGCTGATCCTCGACGAGCCGGGCGAGCACCTGGACGACGAGACCGCGGGGGCGCTGGTCCGCGACCTGCTGGGGGCGGCGGACGGGCGTACCGTCCTCTTGATCACCCACCGCACGGCCGACCTGGACGGATTGCGGGTGGTCAGGATGCCGGGACGGGCACCGCGACCGGCGCCGGCACCGCGGGCAGCGTGACCGTGAACGTGCTGCCCCGGCCGACCACCGACTGCACGGCGATCCCGCCGCCGTGGTCGCGCACGATGTCCCGGACGATCGCCAGGCCCAGCCCGGGTCCCTGAACTGCCTGGTCCATCGCGTTCCCGGCCCGGTGGAAGGGCGTGAACAGCCCGGGCACGTCCTCCGCCGGGATCCCGATGCCGGTGTCGGTGACCACGATCGTCGCCGTCTGCCCGTCCGCGGCGCAGCTCCAGGCCACGCTGCCACCGGCCGGGGTGAACTTGATCGCGTTCTCCAGCAGCTTGCGCAGCGCGCGTTGCAGCTGGGCCCGGTCGCCGCGGACCCAGGACGGCTCGGCGTCGAACGTGACCGCCAGCTCCTTGGCGTGCGCGGCCGCGATCAGCTCACCCTGCACGGTGGTGGCGAGCGCGGCCAGGTCGAGCGGCTCGGTCACCGCCTCGGCGGCGGTCGCCGGGCGGTCGAGCAGCAGCAGGTCGTTGATGGTGTCCTGCAGCCGGTGCGCGTTGCGCAGGATCGCGGTCAGCGACCGGGTCTGCATCGGCGTCAGTTCCTCGTCCTCGTCGACGAGCATCTCGGTGTAGCCGAGAATGCTGGTCAGCGGCGTGCGCAGCTCGTGCGTGACGGTCTGGATGAAGACGTCCTTGCGCTGGTCCAGCATTCGCAGCTCGCTGATCAGCAGCTCCTGCTGGACGCGGATGCTGCGCTGGCGCAGCGCCCGTTCGATCTCCCGGGCCACGCCGGCCAGCAGCCGGTGCTCGGGGTCGGTGAAGCCGGGCAGGAACTCACGCACGACCAGCAGGTATCCGCCCGGGCACTCGCTGTCGCCGCCGATCGCGACGGCCAGCCCGCCGCCGCACGGGATCGGCCGGCCGGGCGGCACGGTGGCCAGCTCGGCGGTGATCGCCGGGTCCGGGTCGGGGGCGTCCTCCGGCCAGCGCATGCCGATCTGCCCGGCACCGGGCACGAACAGGTCGCCGTGGACCGCGTCGGCCGCGAGCGCGCCGCCGATCCGGGTCACCACCCGATGCCCGATGGCCGGCGGGTCGGCGTCCTCCTGCTGCAGCTCGCCGACGACCGCCTGGCACAACCACGCGCGGGCGGTCCGGGCCTGCTCGGCGGCGATGAGTTCCGCGGTCTGCGCCGCCAGATCATTCAAAGCCTCGATTACGGTACGGAGCTCCGCCGCGCCCGCCGTCTCGGCCCGCGCCGAGAGGTCCCCGCCGGTGAGGCGCCGGATCGTGTCGCCGAGCCGGGCGAGCGGCCCCAGCAGTTCCCGCCGGCTGACCCGGACCAGCAGGTAACCGGCGCCGAGCACGGCCAGCACCAGCGCGGCCGAGACGACCCCGAGGAGCCGTTCGGTACGCCGGGTGACGGCGGTCTCGGCGCGCAGCTCCGCGAGGATCGCGTCGTCGACGGCGGCGTTGAGCGCGCGGACCCGGTCGAAGAGCTGCTTGCCGAGCGCGCTGCGGGTGTCCGTGCCGTCCGGCCGACCGGCCACGACCGGTTCGGCGTACTGGCCGAGCCAGTCCTGGACCGCCTGCCGCTCGGCCTCGATCAGCTCGCGGGCCTGCGGGTCCCGGCTCTGCAGCCCGGCCCGGGCGAGCGCGGTGATCGCGGCGCGGCGGCCGGTGTCGTACGGGTCGAGGAACAGCTGTTCGCCGGTGAGCTGGTAGCCGCGGATCCCGGTCTCGGCGTCGGTCATCCGCTGCAGAGCGTGCTGGTTGGCCTCCCGGGCCGCGCCGATCCGGGCGGCGGTCCGCTGATGTCCGTCGCGCACCCGGGCGCCGACCCCGAACTGCACCGCGAGGAATGCCGTGAACAGCACCAGGAGGGCGGCAAAGCCCAGGTTGAGCCGCCGCTGCAGCCTCATCGGCCGAGCTCCTCGAGACGGGTCATGCTCCTCACATCGGCAGGCTCCCGGCCGGAGATGAGTCGGACTACCCATTCGGTGGAGGAGAACATCAGCCGGATCACCGAGGAAGACTGTGAAAACGGCCGGTGAAAGCGGTTACTGAGAGATCTCTGAACTTCGTTACCGATCCGTGACCAACAATGCCTCGTATACCTGTGGTTACCGCCACACCGTTGAACCCGGGTCGATTGTCGGGTTTATAGCCGGAATTCCGGACACCCCCGGTCGGATCCTCACGCTGAGTGACCAGAATCGAGTGATGCGGGTTACTGACTAGTAGCTCCGGCCCTTGTAGTCACCGTGCAGGAGCGGCAACATTTCCCGAACGTTACGACGACGGCATCGACTCGCCTCACTGTTGACGGTTGGCAGAAGTGTCGCCCGTCGATGCGAGCCATCGACAGTGTGATCGGCTGAGCCGTCATCTCTTCTATAGGAGGATCCGTGGAGGATTCGCAGAGCGCTCCGGCCGCCGGACGCACCAACTGGCGCCGGTTCGCCGTCGCGGCGGGGGTTCCCGCCGCTGTGGCGGGCGGCCTGGTTGTCGCACTGAGCACCGGTGCTCTGGCCGCGAACATCACCGTGTCGGGCACGCAGTTCAAGCTGACGGCGGACCACCTCGAGGGCACTGGCTTCACCCAGTACAGCGGTGCGCTGAACGGCACCATCCCGTCGGCCATGTCCGGCATCAACCACGCCGACCTGTACAACCTGTGCCAGTCGGTGAACGCCGGTCCGATCACTCTCAAGATCACGGCCGCCACGGACGCCAAGTTCGACGCCTCGAACCCCTCGGGCTCCGCGGCCAACGCCGTGCAGGCCGACGACCTGCTGATCGGCATGTCGGAGCTGGGCGGTGACGCCACCTTCAAGAACATCCAGATCGGTGTCGACGCCTCGACCCTCAACGCCGACGGTGCGGCTACGCACGGCGAGAAGGGCGGCTTCGGCCAGCAGGCTTCCGGCGTCAGCATCGACAACTTGAAGCAGCGGGCGTACCTGACCACCGCCTCCAGCTTCAAGCTCAAGGGCATGAGCCTCAAGCTGCTGCTCGGCAGCGGCAACGAGTGCTTCTGATCCAGTTCTGCCGGGGCTCGTGGAGCTGACCTCCACGGGCCCCACCCTTTGTGAGCCGTGGCAAGAGATCTACTGGAGGAACGAGTGGCAACGGACGACTTCTGGGGCAAGTTCCGCCGCTGGCGGCGGGGCCGGCCGTTCTGGGGTGGCCTGTTCCTTTTACTGTCCGGCCTGTTCCTGCTCCTGAGCTCCAACCTGTCGGTCTTCACCGACATGACGGTGGAGATCCACATCGGCCCGCAGGGCTTCCTGTCCTACGTGCTGCCCGTCCTGATGTTCGTCGCCGGCATCCTGGTCTGGGTCACGCCCGTCCAGCGCCTCTTCTACGGCATCATCGGCCTGCTGACCGCGCTCTACTCGTTCATCGGCCTGAACTTCGGTGGCTGGGGCCTCGGCATGATCTTCGGGATCGTCGGTGGCGCCCTCGCGGTCTCCTGGGCACCGCCCCCGACCACGCCCGGCACCCCGACGCACGACGCGCCCGACGTCTCCGGCCCGCCGCGGTACTCGCCGCCGGCGAACGGTCAGCCGCAGGCCGGGCCGGGTGAGACCACGCAGGTGATCCAGGTCGCCGGGCACGACGACCGCCCGCACCAGCCCGCTCCCGCGGTCAGCGACCCGAGCATCCTGCCCGGTTTCGAGGGGCCGCGCAGCGCGGCCCCGGCCGAGCCCGAGGGCCCGCGTGAGGACCTGCCCGGCCCGCGCCGCGGGCTCAACCGCAAGGCGCTCGCCATCATCATGGTGCCGGCCTTCGTGGGCGGCACGTTTCTGATCGGCAGCCGCCTCCCGGCCAGCGCCGACGACGAGTGCCCGGCCGGCCTGCCGTCGATCACCACCTCCGTCACCTCGAAGTCCGCGGGCGCCTCGGCGTGCGCGGCCGCCCCCGGGGGGGGCGGGGGCCCCGCGGCCCCCCCCCCCCCCGCCCCGGGCCCGCCCGGGCCCGCCCCCCGCCCCCCCACCCCCCCCGGCCCCCACCCCCCGCCCGCCGCCCC